>NZ_JASCAN010000001.1:0-351736 GCF_029967775.1 Enterobacter sp. V89_11
CCAGTCAGAGGAGCCAAATTTAAAAAGCCTGCTTTTATAGCAGGCTTTTTGCTTTGCTGGTGAGGGAAAATGAACGCTCTGTTTGTCTACGGCACGCTACGCCCGGGTCACGCGAATGCACATATTCTTGAAAACATCGGTGGCGAATGGCAGGCCGGTTTTGTCACCGGGACGTTTTACGAACGTGGCTGGGGCGCGGCGGCAGATTTTCCGGGGATAGTGCTGCATCCGGACGGCCCACGCGTGGAGGGCTTTCTGTTTATCTCTGATAGCCTGAGTGCACACTGGCCAATGCTGGACGAATTTGAAGACGGCTACGATCGGGTTGAGGTCAATGTGACCACGCCGCATGGAAAACAGGTCAACGCCTGGATTTATCAGCTACAGCCGCGTACTGCGTAATAAAAAAGGCTCTCTGTCACCAGAGAGCCTTTTTTGTATTCATCGGCGATTACTCGCTTTTGGCTTCACCGTTTTTGATTTCGCCCATTACTTTCAGTTTCTTGGAGATATCACGGCGTTCTTTAGACAGCTCAGCGTTTTTGATGATGTAGTCATCAACGCGGTCTTCGTAGTCGCTCTTCATGCTGGCGATGATGCCCTGAATAGCCTCAACGCTCATGCCTGGCTTGATGTAGTCGCTCAGGTTATCGAGCAGCAGGACACGTTTCTGGTTGTCACGGATCTTCTTCTCAACGTCCTGGATTTCACGCTGCAGTTTGTTTTTGCGGCGGAACAGGCGGACGAATTCCAGAACATCCTGGAACGAAGGCTTGGTAGTTTCCATTTTTACACCCCTGATAATGTGAGATTCGGATTCGTTAAAGCAACCGTTGTAACAATAACCTTACTGACAGCGGCTGCGAATGACAATGAGTATATCGTTTAAAGCTATCATAACCCCAATTGATGCTGAATCGAAGCAGCAGGCGTCACATATGGAGATAGCTGCTCTTTATTTGCGCAGCGCCCGGCAAATGAGATGCGACAGTAGCTCCAGCTGCCGCGCCAGCTCCATACTCAGCCAGACATAACCATGAATAGGCGTTTCCGCAACGTTATCGCTCTGACGCTCATTCATTAACTGCTTCAGCTCCGCAACGATCTCATTCAGACGTTCACTGTTCGCCAGGATGGGCTGCGGGTTACCTTCATAAAGCGCGTGGGCGATGGTCAACAGCGTTTGCTGCGTCATCTGCTGCGTCTCTTTTAAGGTATGGGCGTTGAGCATTAAAAGGTGGCTGGGACGAGAAGCCCAGTGCGCGTTGATTTGCAACTCAAGCATGCATACCAGATTGCGGCTTACCGTCTGAATGGCTTCGAAAATGGATTTCTGGATATGGGTTTCTTTGCTGGCCGGGGTAATCAGCCCGCGCATCCTGACCACATCGTTGAGGATCGTTTGCAGATGTTTTTCCAGCCGGGGACGTTCAACCAGGTTAGGGGAAAATCCGGCCTGATAGACACGGTTGAATGCGGTGACATAGTTAGCCATCTGAATACGCCAGTGCAGAAAAGCACGCTGTGGCCAGATGCCGGTAAAGAGCATAGCCAGCAGTGAGCCGAGGATAACGTCCCCGCTTCGCCACAGGGCAGTCGTCATATCCCCCGCCGGTGCACCGACCACCACCGACAGCGTGATACCAATCAGCAGCGCCTGATAGGGCCTTTTGCCTAAAGCCAGCCAGCCGCAAAGGAACATCGCGGCACCGCACCAGATCAACATAACCGGAAACGAGATAAGCTCAAGCTTCAGCGCGATAAGCCCCAGGGCAGAGCCTAAAACGGTACCGCCAATGCGCTCGAAGGCGCGTGGAACAACGTTCCCCCAGAACGAAATAGGCCCCATCACGACCACCAGCGTGATAAGCGGCCATGTTCCCTCAGGAACATCCAGCAAACGAACCAGCACAAACGTCAACACAAAGGCCAGCGCGATACGGCACCCATGTACCACGCGGTAGTGTTTGTACAGACGAATTTCAAAAGGGGTTAATGATTTGTCGGGACGCACACCCGCTCTCCAGCTACAGGGCAAATCACAATTGTACTGTGTTTTCAGCCGGGCGGATCACACCCGGCTGAAAAACCCTGTAATAACCAGGCTTAACCGGCTTTGTGCTCTACACCAATATACATTTCGATGTCCCAGTAACCGTCCGCGTTACCATCATTAAGGTAGCGCTCGAAGCAGGGTTTAGGGGCCATCTGGTAGCTGTTGTCCTGCAAGAGGGAATTAAAGAACTGGTTCCATGGGGTCGCGAAGTCATGGTTTTCAACGCGCGCCGTCGCCACCGCATACTCTCCAGCGGCGATTTCCGTCATCATGACGCCTTCGCTGTTTTCAGGAATGACAAAATCGTCCGGTACCGTTACGGCCGTGTCACAGCGCAATTTTTCTGCCGGGACCTCGTCCGGATTATCGTAGTAAACCGCAACCCACTCCAGCGGCTGAATGTGACGTCCATCCACCCACATGACTAACTGTTCGAAGCCCTGTTTTACCGTTTTGTCCCACGGCCCGACCAGATGAAAGCCGGCGATTTTACGTTTCTGTTGCTGCTTGATGCTGTAGTCCATGCTGCCTCCTTTTATTACTGTATATTTATACACTATAAAGCAGGTTTTAACTGTTCAGCAAACGAGGAGTGTTTATTATGTGAGCAGACTCGCAACCGCGCCAGTCTGCTCATGAGCTTTAACGCAGGCCGTTACAGCGTGTGATGCAGATAATCGCTCAGACGGGAGAAGAGGCCGCCTTTATTCACCGCTTCGAGCGTCACCAGCGGCCAGTGCGCCACGACTTTGTCACGATCGTAAAGCTGGATTTCCCCTACCCGCTGATGAGCCGCAATCGGCGCTTCCAGCTCTTTTTTATCCAGCACGTACTTGGCTTTGATGTTAGGAACTTCTGTTTTAGGCAAGGCCAGCCAGAAATCCTGGTCGGTGCCCAGTTCCACCTGCTCTTTATCGCCGTACCAGATACGCTCTGTTCCCACTTTTTTGCCGTTATGCAGGATCTGCACCGTATCAAAGTTCTGCTGCCCCCAGTGCAGCAGCTTCCGGGCCTGTTCCTCACGCCCTTTCGGGCTGTCAGCGCCCATCACCACCGCGATTAAACGACGCTGACCGTCAACCGCTGACGCAATCAGGTTAAAGCCCGCTCCCGACGTGTGCCCCGTTTTCAGGCCATCAACGTTCATGGTTTTATCCCACAGCAGGCCGTTACGGTTTTGCTGGGTGATCCCGTTCCAGGTAAGGCTCTTTTCGCTGTACATATGGTAGAACTCTGGCTCGCCGTGAATGATAGCCCGGGAGAGCACGGCCAGGTCATAGGCAGAGCTGTGCTGGCCCGGCGCGTCCAGACCGTGGACGGTTTCAAAGTGGGTATCGCGCAGGTTCAGCTTTTGTACATAGTCGTTCATCATCTTCACAAACTGCGGCTGACCACCCGCTACGTGATCCGCCAGCGCCACGCAGGCGTCGTTACCGGAATCCACAATCAGTCCACGGCTCAGGTCACGCACCGAGACGCGATCGCCCTCTTTCAGGAACATCAGCGACGATCCTTCAAACACCGGGTTCCCTTTTGCCCACGCGTCGCGGCCAACGGTAACGATGTCATCCGGGGTAATGCGGTGGCTGTCGATGGCCCGATCGACAACGTAGCCCGTCATCAGCTTGGTCAGGCTCGCCGGATTACGTTGTTGATGTTCGTTGCCCGCCGTTAAGATCTGACCAGTCGTGTAATCCATTAGCACCCAGGAGCCCGCCTGAATGGCCGGAGGCTGCGGCGAAAAATCCAGCGGATCGGCCGCGAAGGCAGAAGAGACACTCGAAGCGAGTAAAGAAACAGCAATAAACAGACGGCGTTTCAACGGTATATCCTCAGGTCATTAAAAATCGATGACCTTTTTACGGGAGTTCTGTTGTCGTTACCTGGCTTAATTGCAAAAAAATGTGACAGAAAGCAGATTTTACGCTGAAGCGGCCTCGCAAATTTGCACGGTGATGGCGCTTTTTATTCGGACTGACCTGCACGATCGTTTACCATAGAGACGTCATTTTTTAACAGGATGGTATTACTGGTGTCTGATTCAGCCGCGCGCCCTACATTTTTGTTCCACGACTACGAAACCTTTGGCACCCACCCGGCGCTGGATAGACCGGCACAGTTTGCGGCCATCCGTACCGACGATGAATTCAACATCATTGGCGAGCCTGAGGTCTTTTACTGTAAGCCGGCCGATGACTACCTGCCCCAGCCCGGCGCGGTAATGGTCACCGGGATCACCCCACAGGAAGCCCGGGACAAAGGCGTGAACGAGGCCGCATTCGCCCGGCGCATTCACGACCTGTTCACCGTCCCGAATACCTGCGTGGTCGGTTACAACAACATCCGTTTCGATGACGAAGTGACGCGCAATATCTTCTACCGCAACTTCTACGATCCTTATGCCTGGAGCTGGCAGAACCGCAACTCGCGCTGGGATTTGCTCGACATTATGCGTGCCTGCTATGCGCTGCGCCCGGAAGGCATCAACTGGCCTGAGAATGATGAAGGGCTGCCGAGCTTCAGACTGGAACACCTGACGCGTGCAAACGGTATTGAGCACAGTAATGCCCACGATGCGATGGCCGATGTCTACGCCACCATTGCTATGGCAAAGCTGGTAAAAGCCGCTCAGCCACGGCTGTTTGACTATCTGCTGACCCACCGCAGCAAGCAGAAACTCACCACGCTGATTGATGTGCCGCAGATGAAACCGCTGGTGCATATCTCCGGTATGTTTGGCGCCTGGCGCGGCAATACCAGTTGGGTCGCACCGCTGGCCTGGCATCCGGATAACCGTAATGCCGTGATTATGGTGGATTTAGCCGGTGATATTACACCGCTGCTCGATCTCGACAGCGATACGCTGCGCGAACGGCTCTATACCCCGAAAGATGAACTCGGCGATCTGCCCGCGGTGCCGGTCAAACTGGTCCATATCAATAAATGTCCGGTCCTGGCCCAGGCCAATACGCTGCGCGCAGAGGATGCCGACAGGCTGGGGATTAACCGTCAGCGTTGCCTGGATAACCTCAAGGTGCTGCGTGAAAACCCGCAGGTGCGTGAGAAAGCGGTGGCGATCTTTGCCGAAGCCGAACCCTTTGTTCCGTCAGACAACGTCGATGCGCAGCTGTACAACGGCTTTTTCAGCGACGCAGACCGTGCGGCAATGAATATTGTTCTGCAAACCGAACCGCGTAACTTACCCGCGCTGGATATTACCTTCGCGGACGCACGTATCGAAAAACTGATGTTTAATTATCGCGCGCGCAACTATCCTGGAACGCTGGATGAAACCGAACAGGCGCGCTGGCTTCAGCATCGTCGTCATGTGTTTACACCGGAGTTTCTGCAGAGCTACGCGCAGGAGCTGGAGATGCTGTATAGCCAGTATGAAGGAAATGCTGAAAAGCAGGCGCTGTTAAAAGCGCTGTATCAGTATGCGCAGGAAATCGTCTGACAGATTTTGGGCGAAAAAAAACCGGAGGCGATGGTCTCCGGTTTTTTTTTACTTAGTTCTTACGCAACGTCTTCGTACTGAGGAACCGGGTTACGGAAGCTCTTCGTGACGCACGCCAGGTAAACCAGGCCGATACCCGCCCAAATCAGGCCAAGCACCATGGAACTCTCTTCCAGGTTAACCCACAGCGCACCCACGGTCAGCGCACCACACATCGGCAGGAACAGATACTGGAAGTGGTCTTTCAGCGTTTTATTACGCTTTTCACGGATCCAGAACTGAGAAATAACCGACAGGTTAACAAAGGTGAACGCCACCAGCGCACCGAAGTTAATCAGCGCAGTTGCCATCACCAGGTCAAAGTTAATCGCCAGCAGAGCAATAGCGCCGACCAGGATGATGTTCATCGCCGGCGTACGCCAGGTTGGGTGAACGTAGCCGAAGAAGCTTTTCGGGAATACGCCGTCACGACCCATTACATACATCAGACGTGCAACGCCTGCGTGCGCGGCCATGCCGGATGCCAGTACCGTGATGGTGGAGAAGATCAACGCGCCAACCTGGAACGCTTTACCCGCCACGTAGAGCATAATTTCTGGCTGAGAGGCATCCGGATCCTTAAAGCGAGAGATATCCGGGAAGTACAGCTGCAGGAAGTAGGTCGCAAAGATAAAGATCAGACCACCAATCAGCGCCGTCAGGAAGATAGCACGCGGGATAACACGCTCTGCGTCCTTGGTCTCTTCAGACAGGTTGCTGATGCCGTCAAAACCGGTAAAGGAGAAGCACAGAATGGTTGCCCCGGTAATCATCGGGATCACATGCGCATCACCAGACCAGAAAGGCTTGCTGCTCGCCAGGGTACCTGCGCCTTCACCGTGGAAGACACCAAAGATAACCATGCCCAGAATCACGGCAATCAGGATGACCTGAAGCACAACAATAACGGAGTTAAAGTTCGCAACGGACTTGATGCTGCGCAGGTTGAACGCCGTCATAAAGGCCACCAGCGCCACGACGAACATCCACGAAGGGATCGACGGCACCAGTGCTTCAAAATAAATTTTAGCCAGCAGAATGTTGATCATCGGCGCGAACAGATAGTCGAGCAGCGAAGACCAGCCCACCATAAAGCCAACGGTCGGGCTGATGGATTTCTGGGCGTAGGTGTAGGCGGAACCGGCAGACGGATAGCGACGGACCAGTTTACCGTAGCTCAGCGCGGTAAAGAGGATCGCAATCAGTGCGAAGGCGTAAGCCGTCGGCACATGACCGTCTGTGAGGCCTGATACGATACCGAATGTATCGAACAGCGTCATTGGCTGCATATAGGCAAGGCCCATCATAACAACCGGAACTAACGTAAGGGTTTTACGTAATTCCACGCGAGAGGTGTTTGGAGTTGCGTTATGCGACATAGTTATTCTCCTTTACGGTGATAACCGCCACGTAAGCGAAAAATTGCCCCATTTCTGTATTCCTCAGCGACAACAACTGTCGGATTTTAGTAAATATCTATCCGGTACGAAGCCCGGCCTCTTGGTTTTTAGTTTCGTTTCATACGTGCAAAAAAAAATAACCGACGCCTTTTATATCGTCGATTATTCATTTGGTTGCAGCGGCGCATTTTGCCCCACATCGGATACAAAAGGCAATACTTTGCAACGCCCGGGGCGATTTTCTTTTTTCTAACTGGCTGATTTCTCGACGCTGCTTTGCGAGTAAACGGCAGCAATAGCAGTATTTGCTAAAATTTCGTCCCGCCACCAGGCACTTGCCAGCCCCGCAGTTTGTTCATTCCAGCCGACCCACACCGATTCATTGCTGCTTTGTGCAAGCACCTGTTTTTCAACAAGCGCACCGCTGTCTAAAAACCGCTGTGCCAGATAGCGGGGTAAATAGCCGCACCCCAGGCCACTGATTTGCAGCTCCAGCTTGGTTTTATAGTCGAACACCGTGATCGCCTCCTGCTCATCAAGCAACTGCGTGGAGGCCGCACAGTCGGGACGCGAGCTGTCACCGACCACAATGGCGCGGTAGCCTTTAATCGTGCGCCGGTTAAGGGGTTCCGGCTCCTGCGCGAGCGGATGGTGTGGCGCGACGGCGAAAACCTGCTCCAGCACACCCAGCCGGGCGAAACCGAAATCACTTAACTGGGGCGGTTCATGCAGCGCACCGACAAAAATATCGGCCCTGCCCTGAGTTAAGGCATCCCATGAATCGCCCAGCACGCCATTAATGAAGATTAACCGGGTTACGCTGTGGTGCTGATAGAACGCCTCAATCAGCGGCGTCAGAAGAGAAAACGGAAAAGTATCATCAACGCCGATGACCAGTTCGTTCTCCCATCCCTGGTGCAGTTTGACGGCCTGTTTTTCCAGTTCGCGAACGGTATGCAGGACGTCGCGCCCCTTCTCCAGCAGCATCTGCCCGGTACGGGTAAAACGGGCGCGGTGGCCAGAGCGATCGAGGATCTGGATATTAAGATCGCTTTCCAGTTTATGAACGGTATAGCTCAGCGCCGACGGGGTTTTGAAGAGCTTTGCCGAAGCAGCGGCAAAGCTCCCCTCTTTTTCCAGTGCATCCAGAATAATAAGAACATCCAGCAGCGGTTTCATGTTCGCCCCCTTCCGGTGTGCGATCGTTTCCGCTGAGAAACTTATTCCATCGGCATCACCAGCGGATCGGGATATTGATACTCAAACCCCAGCTCATGACAAATGCGATTGCCATCAACAATTTTGCCTTTACTTTCGTCCTTTGCTTCACCAAAAACAGGCGGAACCAGACCCAGCTGGCGTGCCATCAGCGGGTAAAACGTGCTACGCGCTGGATGAGAAGGCGCACATATATTATAGATGTGCCCACCTTTTGGAGCCTGTAAGAGTAGTTCTATTGCGGCAATTACGTCATCAAGATGCACAAGATTGACGCCATGTTGTCCGTCTGGCGCGGATTTTCCCGCGAAGAAGCGCCCTGGATGTCGTCCGGGGCCAACCAGACCTGCCAGCCGTACAATATCGACCTGGGTGCCGGGAAGATGATGCAGCCAGTCTTCCAGCTCTTTCAGCACTTTACCGCTCGCGGTAACGGGATGACGCTCAGAGGTCTCCTTCACCACGCCGTCAACATCGCCGTAGACCGAGGTTGAGCTGGTAAAAATAATGCGTGGGACGTGATGCGCCAGCGCGCTGTCGACAATCTCCTGCATCGCCTGCAGATAAAATGATTCGCCCGGGCCACTGCGCCGTGCCGGTAACGTAATCACCAGCGCATCAACGTTCATCAGCGTGTCCAGATCGTCAGCATCACACACCAGTTCGGGTTCCAGACGCAGCTCGACGCCGTCAATACCGCACATGCGCGCCGCTTCTACCCCATCCGCCGTGGTTTTGCTTCCGGTCACCTGCCAGCCTTTTGCGGCTAATGACATCGCCAGCGGCATTCCCAGCCAACCTAAACCGACAATCGCGACCTTTTTCATGCGAATTCTCCTGACTTTTACTCGTCTTTCTTAAGGCTACGCCAGCCCGGCAGAACACACAATTCATAGCGTCAATATGAAATGAATTAATGATCAAAAAAAGCCCTTGCAATCAGTCATACAACTGGTTTAGGTTAAAAGACATCAAATGAATAAGCATTCATCGAGAATTTTATGACACGCGTTCAATTTAAACACCACCATCATCACCATCATCCTGACTAGTCTTTCAGGCGATGTGTGCTGGAAGACGTTTGGATCTTCCAGTGGTGCATGAACGCATGAAAAAGCCCCCGGAAGATCTTCTTCCGGGGGCTTTTTTTTGGACCAAATTCAGACAGGTTAAAACAGGTTAACGAGGAAAACAGAATGTTAGATAACTCACGTTTACGCATAGCTATTCAAAAATCAGGCCGTTTGAGTGATGATTCACGCGAACTGCTCGCCCGCTGCGGGATTAAAATCAACCTGCACACCCAGCGCCTGATTGCCCTGGCTGAAAATATGCCCATCGACATTCTGCGCGTGCGTGATGACGATATTCCCGGCCTCGTGATGGATGGCGTTGTTGACCTCGGCATCATCGGTGAAAACGTGCTGGAAGAAGAGCTCCTGACCCGCCGTGCCCAGGGTGAAGATCCACGCTATTTTACCCTGCGTCGTCTGGACTTCGGTGGCTGCCGCCTGTCGCTGGCCACGCCTGTCGATGAAGCCTGGGACGGCCCGGCCGCGCTGAACGGCAAGCGTATCGCCACCTCCTACCCTCACCTGTTGAAACGTTACCTGGATCAGAAAGGCGTGCAGTTTAAATCCTGCCTGCTGAACGGCTCTGTTGAGGTGGCACCGCGCGCGGGTCTGGCTGACGCCATCTGTGACCTCGTCTCTACGGGCGCCACGCTGGAAGCGAACGGTCTGCGCGAAGTGGAAGTGATTTACCGCTCCAAAGCGTGCCTTATCCAGCGCGACGGCGAAATGGCCGATGCGAAACAACAGCTGATCGACAAACTGCTGACCCGTATTCAGGGCGTGATTCAGGCCCGTGAATCGAAATACATCATGATGCACGCGCCAACCGAACGTCTTGATGAGGTCATTGCCCTGCTGCCGGGCGCAGAGCGCCCGACCATCCTGCCTCTGGCCGGTGACCAGCAGCGCGTCGCCATGCACATGGTCAGTAGCGAAACCCTGTTCTGGGAAACCATGGAAAAACTGAAGGCGCTGGGCGCAAGCTCAATTCTGGTGCTGCCAATTGAGAAAATGATGGAGTGATGGCCATGAGCTTTAACACAATCATCAACTGGAACGATTGTTCGCAAGAACAACAGCGCGCGCTGCTGATGCGTCCGGCGATTTCTGCCTCAGAAAGCATTACCCGCACCGTGGCCGAGATCCTTGATAACGTCAAAGCCCGTGGCGACGATGCGCTGCGGGAATACAGCGCAAAGTTTGATAAAACCGAGGTTGGCGCTTTAAAGGTAACCGAACAGGAAATCACGGACGCGGAAAGCCGCCTCGGTGACGAGATCAAACAGGCGATGGCCGTCGCGGTGAAAAACATTGATACCTTCCACACCGCGCAGATATTGCAGGCGGTCGATGTGGAAACCGTGCCCGGCGTACGCTGCCAGCAGGTCACGCGTCCGGTTGCGTCGGTGGGGCTTTACATCCCCGGTGGTTCCGCCCCGCTGTTCTCTACCGTATTAATGCTGGCAACCCCGGCACGCATCGCCGGTTGTCAGAAAGTAGTACTGTGCTCGCCGCCTCCGATTGCCGATGAAATTCTCTATGCGGCAAAACTGTGTGGCGTACAGGCGGTGTATAAAGTGGGGGGTGCACAGGCAATTTCCGCGCTGGCGTTTGGTACCGAATCCATTCCTAAAGTGGACAAAATTTTTGGCCCGGGCAACGCGTATGTGACCGAAGCAAAGCGTCAGGTCAGCCAGCGTCTGGACGGTGCCGCAATTGATATGCCTGCCGGTCCTTCTGAGGTACTGGTGATTGCCGACAGCGGTGCAACGCCGGACTTCGTCGCCTCCGATCTGTTATCCCAGGCAGAACATGGCCCGGACTCACAGGTTATTTTGCTGACGCCGGATGCGGATATGGCAAAACGCGTGGGTGAAGCCGTTGAACGTCAGCTTGCCGACCTGCCGCGCGCCGACACGGCACGCCAGGCACTCTCAGCAAGCCGCCTGATTGTGGCGCGCGATCTGGCGCAGTGCATTGCCATCTCCAACCAGTACGGCCCGGAACACCTGATTATCCAGACCCGCAATGCGCGCGATCTGGTTGACAGCATTACCAGCGCAGGTTCGGTCTTCCTTGGCGACTGGTCACCGGAATCCGCCGGCGATTACGCTTCCGGCACCAACCACGTTCTGCCAACCTACGGCTATACATCAACCTGTTCGAGCCTCGGGCTGGCGGATTTCCAGAAACGCATGACCGTACAGGAGCTGTCCCGCGAGGGGTTTGCCTCTCTGGCCTCCACCATTGAGACCCTGGCCGCCGCCGAACGTCTGACCGCCCACAAAAACGCCGTTACGCTGCGCGTTGCAGCCCTGAAGGAGCAAGCATGAGCATTGAAGAATTAGCCCGCGAAAATGTCCGTCGCCTGACGCCTTATCAGTCTGCTCGTCGTTTGGGTGGCAACGGTGATGTCTGGCTGAACGCCAACGAATACCCGACGGCCGTACAGTTCGAGCTGTCGCAGCAAACGCTGAACCGCTATCCGGAATGCCAGCCGAAAGCGGTTATCGAAAATTACGCCCGGTACGCAGGCGTAAAGCCTGAGCAGGTGCTGGTCAGCCGGGGGGCAGATGAAGGCATTGAACTGCTGATTCGAGCCTTCTGCGAACCGGGTAAAGACGCGGTGATGTACTGCCAGCCAACCTACGGAATGTACAGCGTCAGCGCAGAAACCTTTGGCGTGGCGTGCCGTAACGTGCTTTCGCTGGAAGACTGGCAGCTCGATCTGCAGGGGATTGCCGACAATCTTGACGGCGTGAAAGTGGTGTTCGTCTGCAGTCCAAATAACCCGACCGGGCAGATTATCAACCCGCAGGACATTCGAACCCTGCTGGAGATGACGCGCGGTAAAGCGCTGGTGGTGGCTGACGAAGCCTATATTGAGTTCTGCCCGCAGGCGACGCTGGCTGGCTGGCTCGAGGAGTACCCGCACCTGGTTGTACTGCGTACGCTGTCAAAAGCTTTCGCTCTCGCTGGCCTGCGCTGCGGCTTTACGCTGGCCAATAAAGAAGTCATCGACCTGCTGATGAAAGTGATTGCGCCATATCCCCTCTCTACGCCGGTTGCCGACATTGCGGCGCAGGCTTTGGCCCCTCAGGGGATCAAGGCGATGCGCGAACGCGTGGCACAAATCCTTGAAGAACGGCAGTATCTGGTCACTGCCCTGAAAGATATTCCCTGCGTGGAGCAGGTATTCGACTCTGAAACCAACTACATCCTGGTACGCTTTACCGCGTCGAGTGCCGTATTTAAATCTTTATGGGATCAGGGCATTATCTTACGAGACCAAAATAAACAACCATCCTTAAGCGGCTGTTTGCGTATTACCGTAGGCACCCGTGCAGAGAGTCAGCGCGTGATTGACGCCCTGAAAGCGGAGAAAGTATGAGCAAGAAGACCCTCTTTATCGATCGTGACGGTACCCTTATTTCGGAGCCGCCAACCGATTTTCAGGTCGATCGTTTCGACAAACTGGCTTTTGAACCCGATGTAATCCCGGTGCTGCTCAAGCTGCAGAAAGCCGGCTATAAGCTGGTGATGATCACTAACCAGGACGGGCTGGGTACCGACAGTTTCCCGCAGGCGGATTTTGACGGCCCACATAACCTGATGATGCAGGTGCTGACCTCTCAGGGCGTTGAATTTGATGAGGTGCTGATCTGCCCACACCTGCCTGCCGATGAATGTGACTGCCGCAAGCCGAAGGTAAAGCTGGTCGAACGCTACCTGACGGATGACGTGCTGGATAAAGCCAATAGCTATGTCATTGGCGATCGCATGACCGATATTACACTGGCGGAGAACATGGGTATCTCCGGGCTGCGCTATGACCGTTCCACCCTTAACTGGGCAAAAATTGGTGAGCAGTTGACCCAGCGTGACCGCTACTCGCACGTTGAGCGCAACACCAAAGAGACGCAAATCGACGTTAAGGTCTGGTTGGATCGTGAAGGCGGCAGCAAGATCCACACCGGTGTGGGTTTCTTTGACCATATGCTGGACCAGATCGCGACCCATGGTGGTTTCCGCATGGAGATCGCCGTGAAAGGCGATTTGTATATCGACGATCACCACACCGTGGAGGATACCGGCCTGGCGCTGGGTGAAGCGCTGAAACTGGCACTCGGCGACAAACGCGGCATCAACCGTTTTGGTTTTGTGCTGCCGATGGACGAGTGCCTGGCGCGCTGCGCAATGGATATCTCCGGGCGCCCACACCTGGAATACAAAGCGGATTTCACCTACCAGCGCGTGGGCGACCTCAGCACCGAAATGGTTGAACACTTCTTCCGTTCATTGTCCTACACCATGGGCCTGACGTTGCACCTCAAGACCAAGGGCAAGAACGACCACCACCGCGTGGAAAGCCTGTTCAAAGCCTTTGGCCGTACCCTTCGCCAGGCGATTCGTGTGGAAGGTGACGCCCTGCCCTCATCGAAAGGAGTGCTGTAATGAATGTGGTGATTCTGGATACCGGATGCGCCAACCTGAACTCCGTAAAATCGGCAATTGCCCGTCACGGCTATGCACCGGACGTGAGTCGCGACCCGGACGTCGTACTGCGCGCCGATAAGCTTTTTCTGCCCGGCGTAGGGACAGCGCAGGCGGCGATGGATCAGATCCACGAGCGTGAGCTGGTGAGTCTCATCAAAGCCTGTACTCAACCGGTGCTGGGAATTTGTCTCGGCATGCAGCTGCTGGGCCGACGCAGTGAAGAGAGTAACGGCGTTGATCTGCTCGGGATTATCGACGAAGACGTGCCGAAAATGACCGATCACGGTCTGCCTCTGCCGCACATGGGCTGGAACCGTGTTTATGCCAAAGCCGGTGACAGACTGTTTCGCGGCATTGAAGACGGGGCCTATTTTTACTTCGTGCACAGCTACGCCATGCCGGTAAATCCGTACACCATTGCCCAGTGCAATTACGGCGAAGCATTTACCGCGGCGGTGCAGAAAGATAACTTCTTCGGCGTGCAGTTTCACCCGGAACGCTCCGGTGCCGCAGGTGCACAGTTGCTGAAAAACTTCCTGGAGATGTAATGATTATTCCCGCTTTAGATTTAATCGACGGCACGGTTGTCCGTCTCCATCAGGGCGATTACGGGCAGCAACGCGACTACGGTAACGACCCCTTGCCACGTCTGCAGGATTATGCTGCCCAGGGCGCGCAGGTGCTGCACCTGGTGGATTTGACTGGCGCAAAAGATCCGACAAAACGTCAAATCCCACTTCTTAAAAAACTGGTGGCCGGCGTAGATGTGCCGGTCCAGGTAGGCGGTGGCGTGCGTACGGAAGATGACGTTGCGGCGCTGCTGGACGCTGGCGTGGTGCGGGTGGTCGTCGGCTCGACTGCCGTTAACGATCCTGAAAAGGTTAAAGCCTGGTTCCGCCGCTTTGGCGCTGACGCGCTGGTGCTGGCGCTGGATGTTCGTATCGACGAACAGGGTAACAAGCAGGTTGCAGTCAGCGGCTGGCAGGAAAATTCCGGGGTGACGCTGGAAGAGCTGGTCGAGAGGTATCTGCCCGTTGGCCTGAAGCACGTGCTGTGCACCGATATCTCCCGCGACGGCACGCTGGCAGGCTCTAACGTTTCTTTATACCAAGAAGTCTGCGCGCGTTATCCGCAGGTGGCCTTCCAGTCATCGGGGGGTATTGGTGATATCGCTGATATTGCCGCGCTGCGCGGAACGGGTGTACAGGGCGTGATTGTGGGCAGGGCCCTGCTGGAAGGTAAATTTACTGTGACGGAGGCGATTCAATGCTGGCAAAACGGATAATCCCTTGCCTGGACGTACGTGACGGCCAGGTAGTGAAAGGCGTGCAGTTCCGCAACCACGAAATCATTGGCGATATCGTCCCGCTGGCAAAACGCTACGCTGAAGAAGGCGCAGATGAGCTGGTGTTTTACGATATCACCGCCTCCAGCGATGGCCGCGTCGTGGATAAAAGCTGGGTGGCGCGCGTGGCAGAAGTGATTGATATTCCCTTCTGCGTGGCAGGCGGGATTAAATCTGCGGAAGACGCGGCAAAAATTCTCTCCTTTGGTGCCGATAAGATTTCCATTAACTCCCCTGCTTTGGCAGACCCGGAGCTGATTACCCGTCTGGCCGATCGCTTTGGCGTACAGTGCATTGTCGTGGGGATCGACACCTGGTATGACGCCGCAACGGGTAAATACCATGTCAACCAGTACACCGGCGATGAAAGCCGGACCCGCGTAACCCAATGGGAGACGCTGGACTGGGTGCAGGAAGTCCAGAAACGTGGCGCAGGCGAAATTGTGCTGAACATGATGAACCAGGACGGCGTGCGTAACGGCTACGACCTCGAGCAGCTGAAAAAAGTCCGCGCGGTTTGCCACGTACCGCTGATTGCTTCCGGCGGTGCAGGCACCATGGAACACTTCCTCGAATCCTTCCGCGATGCAAACGTTGACGGCGCGCTGGCGGCCTCCGTGTTCCACAAACAGATTATTAATATTGGTGAGTTAAAAACGTACCTGGCCGACCAGGGCGTGGAGATCAGGGTATGTTAACAGAGCAACAACAGGCACAACTGGACTGGGAAAAAACTGACGGATTACTGCCGGTGGTTGTACAGCATGCCGTCTCAGGTGAAGTGCTGATGCTGGGATATATGAACCAGGATGCACTAACCAAAACCATCGACAGCGGCAAGGTCACCTTTTTCTCGCGTACCAAACAACGCCTGTGGACCAAAGGGGAAACCTCTGGCCATTTCCTGAATGTGGTCAGCATTACGCCGGACTGCGATAACGATACGCTTCTGGTGCTGGCGAATCCGATCGGCCCAACCTGCCACAAAGGGACCAGCAGCTGCTTCGGCGATGCAAGCCACCAGTGGCTGTTCCTGTATCAGCTGGAACAGTTACTCGCTGAGCGTAAAACGGCGGATCCTGAGAGTTCATATACGGCTAAGCTGTACGCCAGCGGGACTAAACGTATTGCGCAAAAGGTAGGGGAAGAAGGCGTTGAGACAGCACTGGCCGCGACTGTGCATGACCGCGAGGAGCTGACGAACGAGGCGTCGGATTTGATGTATCACCTGCTGGTACTGCTGCAGGATCAGGAGCTGGATTTGACGGCGGTGATTGAGAATCTACGTAAGAGACATAAATAAAAAAACCGGGGAATGTCCCCGGTTTTTTTATCTGATGAGAATCACGCTTTTGGTTTGTAGTTCCGCAACGCGTTGCGACCCAACACCACACCTGAACCGATAATCCCGCCAAGCAGGACAGCAAGGATCAGAGTGATGGCCTTTTTCGGACTGTCACGATAAACAGGCAGATCCGGTTTCATGACATAGCGATAGACATGAATGGTGTCCGGGTTAACATTCAACTTCTCGATATCCAGCAAGTTCTGCTTAGTCTGATAGTACGCTCCAGAGAACACCAGCGGACGTGAAGCTTCGTTTTCAATCATCG
This sequence comes from Enterobacter sp. V89_11, assembly GCF_029967775.1. NCBI lineage: Bacteria > Pseudomonadati > Pseudomonadota > Gammaproteobacteria > Enterobacterales > Enterobacteriaceae > Enterobacter > Enterobacter sp. V89_11. The sequence continues at coordinate 16,699 of NZ_JASCAN010000001.1, forward strand.
ATTTTAACGCTTCGCTGCCCAGCAGGAACATGGTTTCCTGCGTCACGTCCTGAGTTTGCTGAATCTGTGGAGAGGTGATTTTCGCTGCTTCTGCGTTCTTCAGCGCTTCCGTAATCTGTTTGATACGCAAATCTTTTTGCTCCTGAGAGACTTTCTCCTGGTTCTCCAGGGAGTCATTCAGGGTTGTGATCTGCTGCTTAATGTTATCTTTTAGGTCAAGCGCCAGTTCTTTCGCCGTCTGCTCGTCTACCTGTTGAATATATTGGGCCAGCTGCTTCTGAGCAGCCTCCGCAGATTCCCCGGTATAAGAGACACTTAATGGCAATGATTGTCCTTTAACTGCCTGCTCAATCGTCAGCTTTTCCGGAATTTCCTGGTTTTCAAGTGCCTGAGATAAAGCAGAGAAAGAAGAGTTGAAACGTCCAATCACTCTGGTTTGAATATCGAGCATTGAGGGGGCTGCACCGCCATAAAGTATGTTTAAAGCATTCGAGTACGTCGCGATTTGCGCCGCATCAGGCTGTGAGATGATGGCCGACGATGTCCACTTTTCTTCTACTACACTGATATAGATACCTGCAAGGATGATAAAAACTGCGACAAAAGCTCCAATAATCAACTTTCCACGCCACAGTTGCATCACTAAATCGATGAAATCAAGTTGCTCCAGGTCATTGCTACGCGTGACCGGGTTATTGTTGTTTTGCGTCATACTGTCCCTAACGAATAAAAAGGGCAAAAATAATCATAAAGTATAGTGTATCTGTTACTGGCAATTTTTCTATAAGAATCCGATGAGTTATATCGGAAAGATTGGTTATGTAACTCACGTCTAACGCGCTATCATATAGCAGTTCTGATGCTTCCGGCATCAATTAGACCGAAAAGTTAACGAGGAAAGGTATGAAATTTTTGGTTACGGGCGTGGCGGGATTTATTGGTTCAAATGTCAGCAAGCGCTTGTTGGATGCAGGACACCATGTTGTGGGGATTGATAATCTAAATGACTACTATGATGTCAATCTTAAGCTGGCACGTCTGGATCTGCTGACATCTGGCAATTTCACCTTACACAAGCTGGACTTGGCCGATCGTGAAGGCATGGCAGCACTGTTCGCCCGTGAGAAATTTGATCGCGTCATCCACCTGGCCGCACAGGCAGGCGTACGCTACTCGCTTGAAAATCCTCACGCCTATGCTGATGCCAACCTGGTAGGGCACCTCAACGTGCTGGAAGGCTGTCGCCATCATAAGGTACAACATCTTCTGTATGCGTCTTCCAGCTCCGTTTACGGTCTGAATCGCAAGATGCCTTTTTCGACTGACGATTCGGTCGATCACCCTGTCTCACTTTATGCCGCGACCAAAAAAGCCAATGAACTGATGTCGCATACCTATTCCCACCTGTACAACCTGCCCACGACGGGCCTGCGTTTCTTTACCGTGTACGGTCCGTGGGGACGCCCGGACATGGCGCTGTTCAAGTTCACCAAAGCGATGATTGAAGGCAAGAGTATCGATGTCTACAACTACGGCAAGATGAAGCGTGACTTCACCTACATCGATGATATCGCTGAAGCGATCATCCGCCTGCAGGATGTGATCCCTCAGGCTGATGCGAACTGGACCGTTGAGACCGGTTCGCCAGCGACCAGCTCCGCGCCGTATCGCGTCTACAACATCGGTAACAGCTCGCCTGTCGAATTGATGGATTACATTACCGCGCTGGAAGATGCGTTAGGTAAAAAGGCAGAAAAAAACATGATGCCCATCCAGCCCGGTGACGTGCTGGAAACCAGCGCCGATACGAAGGCGTTGTATGACGTCATTGGATTTAAACCGCAGACCTCGGTAAAAGACGGAGTGAAAAACTTTGTCGACTGGTACCGTAATTTCTATAAGGTTTAATACAAAAAAACCCGGCGCATGAGCCGGGTTTTTTATGTGCGGTAGAAAGGAGATTAGTCGCTACCAAACAGATCGCGGGTATAAACCTTATCCGCCACGTCTGCCAGCTCTTCCGCCATACGGTTCGAGATAATCACATCCGCTTCTTTCTTGAAAGCGTCCAGATCGCGAACCACACGGGAGTGGAAGAACTCGTCTTCCTGCATCGCTGGTTCATAGATAATGACCTGCACGCCTTTCGCCTTAATACGCTTCATGATCCCCTGAATGGAAGAGGCGCGGAAGTTATCAGAACCGCTCTTCATGATCAGACGATAGACACCCACCACTTTTGGCTGACGCGCGAGAATGGAATCAGAAATGAAGTCTTTACGCGTGCGGTTGGCATCCACAATCGCGGAAATCAAATTGTTAGGCACCGCCTGATAGTTTGCCAGCAGCTGTTTGGTATCTTTTGGCAGGCAGTAACCGCCGTAGCCAAACGACGGGTTGTTGTAATGGTTACCAATACGCGGGTCGAGGCACACGCCTTCGATGATCTGGCGGGTGTTCAGGCCCAGACTCTCTGCATAGCTGTCCAGCTCGTTGAAGTAGGCCACGCGCATTGCCAGATAGGTATTAGCGAAGAGCTTGATTGCCTCGGCTTCGGTGGAGTCAGTGAACAGTACCGGAATATCTTTCTTGATTGCTCCTTCCTGCAGCAGTGCGGCGAAGCGCTCCGCACGCTCAGAACGCTCACCGATCACGATACGGGATGGATGCAGGTTATCGTATAACGCCCTGCCCTCGCGCAGAAATTCTGGCGAGAAGAAGACATTATCAATACCCAACTCTTCTTTAATCGATTTGGTGAAGCCTACTGGAATGGTCGATTTGATGATCATCACCGCTTTTGGGTTGATTGCGATAACATCTTTGATCACCGCTTCCACGGTTGAAGTGTTGAAGTAGTTGGTTTTAGGGTCGTAATCCGTTGGTGTGGCGATGATGACGAAATCTGCGTCGCGGTAGGCGTCTTCTTTGTCCGTCGTTGCACGGAAATTCAGCGGTTTGTTGGCGAGGTATTCCTGGATTTCTTTATCGACAATCGGGGATTGCTTTTGATTAAGCATATCCACTTTAGACTGAACGATATCCAACGCCACCACTTCATGGTTTTGTGCGATCAGAATGCCGTTTGATAGGCCTACATAGCCTGTTCCGGAGATAGTTATTTTCATTCGTTCAACTTCTTCAAGTTTAAGTTTCAGGAGGCGTAAGTACACCACCGCAATAAACAACTGTTGAGGTTTTTACCTCTTAAGTTGAGCGGCTGTCAAGGCGAAAGCCTGGCTGCGAAAATGTGAAAATGCAGTGGTTTATACGGCGTTGAAAGACGCTCGCTGGACAAAGCAAGTCCAGATGGGCTTATTCGTGATAAAAAAAGCCCGGTGAGCATCACCGGGCTTAATTATCAGGCTGAGTTAAATCAGATTAATCCAGCCATTCGGTATGGAACACACCTTCTTTATCGGTACGTTTATAGGTATGCGCACCGAAGTAATCACGCTGCGCCTGAATCAGGTTCGCTGGCAGCACGGCAGCACGGTAGCTGTCATAGTACGCCACCGCAGCGGAGAAGGTCGGTACAGGGATACCGTTCTGCACAGCGTAAGCAACCACGTCACGCAGCGCCTGCTGGTATTCGTCCGCGATTTTCTTGAAGTACGGTGCCAGCAGCAGATTCGCGATACCGGCATTTCCAGCGTACGCATCAGTAATTTTCTGCAGGAACTGAGCGCGAATAATGCAACCCGCACGGAAGATCTTCGCGATTTCGCCGTAGTTCAGATCCCAGTTGTTTTCGTCTGAAGCGGCACGAAGCTGAGAGAAGCCCTGCGCGTAGGAGACGATTTTACCCAGGTACAGAGCACGGCGAACTTTCTCGACGAATTCAGCTTTGTCACCGGCGGGTTTAGCCTGTGGGCCAGACAGCACTTTGGATGCCGCAACACGCTGCTCTTTCAGGGAAGAAATGTAACGCGCAAATACGGATTCGGTGATCAGAGACAGCGGTTCACCCAGATCCAGAGAGCTCTGGCTGGTCCATTTACCGGTACCTTTGTTCGCAGCTTCGTCCAGAATCACATCAACCAGGTATTTACCCTCTTCATCTTTCTTGGTGAAGATATCTTTGGTGATGTCAATCAGGTAGCTGTTCAGCTCACCTTTGTTCCACTCGGTAAAGGTTTCAGCCATCTCTTCGTTAGAGAGGTTCAGGCCGCCTTTCAGAAGAGAGTAAGCTTCTGCGATGAGTTGCATGTCGCCGTATTCGATGCCGTTGTGAACCATCTTCACATAATGGCCCGCACCGTCTGGACCAATATAGGTCACACACGGCTCGCCGTCTTCCGCAACCGCAGCGATTTTGGTCAGGATTGGCGCAACCAACTCATAGGCTTCTTTCTGACCACCAGGCATGATAGATGGGCCTTTCAGTGCGCCCTCTTCACCACCGGAAACACCGGTACCGATGAAGTTGAAGCCTTCAGCAGACAGTTCACGGTTGCGACGAATGGTGTCCTGGAAGAAGGTGTTACCGCCATCAATGATGATGTCGCCTTTTTCGAGGAAAGGTTTCAGAGAGTCGATAGCAGCATCAGTACCTGCACCCGCTTTAACCATTAACAGGATACGACGGGGCGTTTCCAGAGACTCAACAAACTCTTTCACCGTATAAAAAGGAACCAGTTTCTTGCCTGGATTCTCGGCAATCACTTCTTCAGTCTTATCACGGGAGCGGTTGAAAACGGAGACGGTATAACCACGGCTTTCGATGTTGAGCGCCAGGTTGCGCCCCATCACTGCCATACCGACAACGCCGATCTGTTGCTTGGACATTACATACTCCTGTCAGGTGTGGTCGCTGCGACTTATGCGCGGCTTGAATGTTTTAATGATATTAACTCAGGATGATATCTAAAGGTACAATAAAAACTCGTGTTCAATCTGAATGTTACAAATTAAAGCAATTATTGTAAAAGTGATTAATATGCTGCACAAAAATCACTCGCGTCGATTTGAAGCATTGCGCAACGATTGCTTCGTAACTGATCTAATTCATTAGTATTGTAGAAAGCCGCATCTACAGAATACTCGTTCCAGGAAGGTCTGTTTGGATCAGAGAATGTTTTTGCTGTTACAATAATTATCATCATAGAGACTGCACTAACTATCACTACAACCGGTATAAATCCCATTTTATTCCTTTGGGTTGTAAGTGCGTGACTGAAGATATAAGCCAGAGGAATAAAAGCAAAATAGTTAAATCGCGAAAATGCTGGCATAAAGTAGAAACCAAGGTGGAAACAGGAACAAATGAATGCTAAGGACCACATTCTATCCAGATAGGCATCGACCATATTCCTCTTGGCCAAATAATAGCTAATAATTAAAACATCCACAAATGCGCCGAAACCAATTTCTGCCTTAAATGAATTGATATCTCGTGTGTAAAGGGTAGCTTTTCTATAAAGTTCTGGACCTACCACAGGAATATTTGCGACTAGGCCCAGATTTAAAAGCACAACGCCGCCCAAAAAAACAAATATACCTATAATAGCACCACCTGCAAATACGATCTGAGCCTTTCTCATTCTATAAAAAAATCTAAACAATAATACAAAGATTGCAGAGTAGTGAAATAGTACAGCAATAATAAGATACTTATAAAACCCCCGCCGATTATCTCGCATTAAACTATTACAGGCAAAAAAACTAATCGTAATTGCTGCAAACTGTCTTATCTGATCCAAAACTAGAGATAATCCGCCTAGCATAACGACACAAGTGATAAAGGCTGGTCCGTTAAGAACAATAACACTAGATAAAGTCAACCTATATAATAAGTAGAAACAAAAAAAATAAAAAATAAAAATAGCTATCTGAAAAATGTCTGTTACATTTGCCATGCCAAATAAGTAAGTGTTAAACAATAAATCATATCTAATATCAAATTGTTTTTGGAAATAGTCAAAAACGTAATAATAATTCAGCCAATCTACACCATTAAAATAATAAAGAGTAGCAAAAAGAGTAAACATCAACGTTAAAGCAAAAGAAAGAATTTTTGAATAGGCTTGATTAAGTAAGCAAATTACAGTGCAAAATGTAAAACAAATAACTATAACAATCCAAGGCATGGCAATCATTCCATCAATCCTTAGTTAAATGCATATATTTTACAAGTAGTGAGTAATCTTTACTCTGACTAAAATGCTTATATGCTTCAGTAGCGCCTACAAGTGAAATATGCATACCATCGAGGCTATAAGGAACTAAATAACCATCTTTTACAAACAATCCATTTGAATTGAACATATCATCTTGATTAATATAAAAGATATTTGGATCATCAATTAAATATTGCCGAACATAGTTATTTCCATGCTCCGGCAATTTCAAATCATTTATATTCAAATCTCCACCGTCAAGTATATATCTCTGAAATTTATTTAGTGGGTTTTTTCGATATAAAACTGGCGCAGAAATCATTATAATCTTGATATTATTTGTCAATGCAAAATCTATAACCGACTTCACGTCATTGATATAACCTTGTTGATAAATGGCATTCCAATCGGATGCTAATATAAGATATTTATATTTTTTGTTTTGAATTGCGTCTTTAAGAAACCTTCTATTTTCTAAGCATTGCTTAAATGCAGCATGGGCTTTACTACCTGTATAATCATCATTGAATGATGGGAAACACCAGTTTGTAGAAACTGACTGCAGATTTATATTATATTTTTGTGCAAAATTTTTCCACAATGGATCAAATTGACCAGCAAATGAATCGCCAAAGATGAGAGTCTCAGCTTTTTTATTAGCATCACCAAGATAACATTGAGTTCCAGCGCGACGATCAACTTTGAGCGACTGGGAATCATTAAATGAATAAAAACAATAGCCGTTTTCTCGTAGAGGCATAGTTATGTATTGCGAAAGGTTATTCATGAGTACGATCCGGTCCTCAGAATAACGACTAAGCACACCATTTTTTGCATAAGTGAACGATGCGCAAGCAACAACAATTATAGCCAAAATTAATGGCTTGACCTTAAATATCAATTTCCATTGGATAATTTTATTCCATTTAATTAACTCAACATAACGATAACTAATATACCCAAATATAATAGACAATGGAATACCGACAATCCAAGCATTAGTGATGTCGTAATAATAGCTAAAAGCTACTAATGGCCAATGCCAGAGATACACGGAGTAAGAGATTTTCCCCAAAAATTGGGATAATGGATTACCTGTTGCAATACTGTTACCCTGATCCCCCCAAATTATGAAAAATGCACCGAGTACAGGTAACAACGCGAAGTAACCAGGCCAAGCAGTATGACTGTTAATGACAAAGAATGAAATTATTACTAAAGCCAGACCTGTTTTCTCTATATAATTTTTATATTGGCTGTCTAACTTTAAAGGATAAAGAAACGCGATGCCCCCTAGTAACATTTCCCAAACTCGAGATGGTAATAAAAAATATGCAGCATCCGGCCAGTGTTGCGTCATATATACATTCAACAGAAAAAAAACGACTGTCAACCCCACAATGATTTTCTTTATAGTATTGAGATTGAACAGTTTGTGTAAGCCAATAAAAAGGAATGGATAAATAAGATAAAATTGCCATTCAACTGATAGAGACCAAGTGTGAAGCAAGAATTTCTCGTGAGAATTTAGATCAAAATAACCTGATTCTAACCAGTAAATGATATTAGATATAAAGAATAGACTACTCGTGACATGTTTTCCAAGTGTACGATAATCAACAGGTACTAATACAAACCATCCGACAATAAGTAATGCAAGACATACGAGAGTTAATGCCGGAATGATACGATTTACTCTGGCAACATAAAAACCAATTAAATTAAAGCATTTTGACTCAATAGCAGTGGAAATTATTCCTGTCATCAGATAACCGGATATAACAAAAAAAACATCAACACCAGCAAATCCACCAGGAACCCACTCAGGTTTAAAGTGATAAATCATAACTGCAAGGACTGCAAATGCCCTCAACCCATTAATATCTTTACGGAATTTCAATGCAAACCCCTAATAACTGGAATTGATATTGTTATAGCCCAAGGATAGTAAAAGTTTACCATTTGAAGATAAACGGCAAAGCAATTAATCAGATCTCGAGATATATTCAATAACATTAATATATTTACTGATTACCACTCTTTCATCGAAATCTCGTTGAACTTTATCGCGACTATTTCGACTCATTTTTTCTTTATCGGAACCAGAAGACTGTAAAAATTTTTCAAGGCATTCAACAAGACTGCTTACCGATCGAGGTTCGCATAAATAGCCGTTGATACCATCGTCAACTACTTCACGGCAACCAATATTATTTGTGGTGATAATAGGACGACCAATCGCTGCAGCTTCCAATAGAGATTTAGGTACACCTTCTCTATAGTAAGAAGGCAGAACAATACAATCCGCTTTTTTTAATTCATCTTCAACGTAGTCAGTAAATCCAAGATAATTAACAATACCCCTTTTCTGCCATTCATCTAATTCTTGCGACTTGATGGCTGATGCGCTGCTCTCATCCAATGGACCAAGAAGACAAAATTCAGTATGCGGATATTTTTCTCTCAATTCTTTGGCAGCATCAGCATAGAGACGTATCCCTTTCTCAGCAATTAAACGTGCTACGAGCAAGAACCGGATATTTTTTTTTGCTTCAAATGGTGTATATTCAAAACGAGATAAATCTACACCGGATCCAGGTAAACGGTCACATTGTTTTTCAGTAACAATATGGAGATCAAGAAACAATTTTTTATCTTCATCGTTTTGAAAAAATATAAAGTCAGCTTTTTTTTGACTAGTTTTATATAGAAATGCAACAAGTTTCGAGAATATATTCTTTTGAATAAAGATAACCCCTAACCCTGCAATATTATTAATAACTTTAATATTTAAAAGGGATGCAGCAAAAGTTGCATATATATTATTTTTGGGAGTAAAGTTGAGGGTGAGATTAACCCCTTCTTTTTTGAAAATTTTATAGAAATCATAAAATGTTAGCAAATCAACAAATGGATTTTTCCCCCATCTTTGCATTTTAATTTGAAAATACTTACAACCCAGCGATTCCAATTTATCTTTATAATCTGAATCAGGAGATACAGCAATTACCTCATGGCCAGCGCTAATAAGTGTACGAATAGTGTTGCGGCGGAAGTTATAAATATACCAACTTGTATTCGCCGTAATAGATATTTTCATTTGAGCAACTTATTTCAAGAAAGAATGTTTTTTCATGATGCCATCTTTTATTCCACGAAGCATAAACCCCATCCTAGTCTTGCGGGGGGATACATTCGAGAAAATAAAGAATTTCAGCGGCATCATAATTAATAATTTAATTTTGTAACTTATTTCGAAATGTGGCTCACGTAAAGAGAAGATCCAGTTGCGATATACATAATAGAGTCTGAAAGGCGATCCTATATTGATCGATTTCCCAATCGGAAGCTTCAAATCCTTGGCACCTAAGTTATGACGCATTGCGACGGTTGTTGTCATCAAAACATGATATCCAAGATATCTGGCTCTATAACACCACTCGATATCAATCGAGTCAATAAACCATTCGGCTTTATTAAAGCCAATTGCGGCGAACACATCAATATTATACAAGGTACCAGATGATATGATTGATTTAACACTAAATACTGTGTCAGTTATTGCAATACTATTCCGGAAGTATTTTTCATATCTTGTATTATCCCTTTCATTAATAACAGATGGACCAATACATGCAATTTTTATGTAACTTTGTTCTTTGATTCTCTGATATTCACTATATAACGCATCAATTAAACCATCCTCAACTGATGAGTCCTGATCAAAAGTGATGATGTAATCAGCTTTATTTTTCATAGCATATACAAATCCGATATTTTGCGCATATGCTATGCCTAAATTTTCATTAGGCTGAATGAGAATTACATCGTTTACTCCTTCAAGGAAACTTTTCAAATCGAGCTGGCAATTCGCATCATTACTATTATCAACAACAATAACTTTTTCAACTTGTTTGGCGATCGCAGCTATATTATTCCCAAAAGAGTCTAGATCGGGATTAAATGTTACTATCAATGCATAAATATTCAATTTTGACTCCCTGAGAAACATTTTTTCCTGAAACAAAACATAAATAGTGAGGCTAATGATTCGGTTATTAAGACAGAAAGAGCCGCACCAATGGCCCCATAAAAGTGAACAAGCAATGGCATATGTAATAAATGAAGAATGGAAACAACGAAATATATAGTTCTAAGAAGTTTGGTTTTCCCTTGCGTTAAATACAAATTTTGGGCATACGCAATTCCAAAAGATATTGATATAATACTAAAGGATAAAATATAATATATAGGCAGTCCCGCAATAAACTGTTTACCCAAGAAAATTGCATACACTACTTTGCTAAATAACATTAGCCCTATAACAATCACAACCGAAAAACTTACAAGAATAAATGTTGATTTCCTCCATAGATCATAAAATTCCTTCCCTTCTTTTTTTGAAATCCTTGGGAAAAATGCTTGTGCTATTGGAGATAAGATCCCTTGAGCAGCGGATTTTAACTTATCAGCGCTGGAATAATAACCTGTTTCAGTAGGACCTTTCACCGAGCCAAGATATATTAATGTTAAAGAACTATATATATTGGTAAACACATTGGATATAAAAATATCAAATCCGCTTCGAAATCTTAATAGTATGTTTCTAACTAATACTTTACTAACGGTTTGATATTTAAGATAATAATGCAGGTAAAAAGTCGATATTATATTTGGCAATGCCACATTTATAGAATAGGCAAGCATTGCAATATATATATCATCCTTATTTCTTACAAAGAGAACAACTATTAATATTGAAACAACGCGTGTGATAGAAGTAGATATAACTATAAAACCAGTCTTTTCTTTCCCAATAAAGAAATGTGTCTGATTACAAACTGAGCTTAATACAGTAAATAGTAGAATTATATAGCAGCCAGCGAATCCATAATCTATTAATATAAAATAAGTCGCAACCACAAGTACCGAACAGAAAATGAATATTAAAAGCCTGCAAACCAGAATTTCACAAAGAATAATGTTATCTTCTTTTTTTTCTAACGATCTTGATATATCTCTAGCGCCGGTTAATGTAAACCCATATTCAACAAGCATAACAAGATATTGTTGGGCTGCAAGGAATATAGATAAGATACCGAACTGTGTAACACCCAGACTTCTTGTTATAACCGGAAGTGTAATAAAGGGAAAGAGGTAAATACTTCCTCTTACTAAAAAAAGGTGTAAAATAGATTTTACAGGGACATCTCTAATAAATTTATGCATATAGTTATATGGGTATATACCAAGCCCTATCTATTTTACAAGTAGGGCTTAGTTCAACTCAGAGAGTGTTGAATTTTGGTTGATTTAGATCTTTCGCTGAAAGCTGCGGTTCATCTTCTAATGGCCAGGATATTTTTAGCTCGGGATCATTCCAAATGAGACCTCTGTCGCTTTCTGGATGATAGTAATTTGTAGTCTTATAAACGAATTCGGCTGTTTCACTTATAACCAGAAAGCCATGTGCAAAGCCTTCTGGTATCCACAACTGGCGTTTATTGTCTGCTGAAAGGCTTACTCCAACCCATTTACCAAATGTAGATGAACTCTTACGAATATCAACCGCGACATCAAATACTTCCCCTGCAACACAGCGCACCAGTTTGCCCTGTGCATAGGGTTCCAGTTGATAATGCAAACCACGCAGAACTCCTTTGCAGGATTTTGAATGATTATCCTGCACAAACTCAACTTTACGTCCTACCGCCTCTTCAAAAACTTTCTGACTGAAACTTTCAAAGAAAAAACCACGATCGTCACCAAATACTTTTGGTTCAAAAATTAATACATCTGGTATATCAGTTTTAATTACGTTCATGTCTTAGTAACCTTTAATCATCTTCAGCAGGTATTGGCCATATGCATTTTTCTTCAACGGCTCAGCCAGCTTCTTTACCTGCTCCGCATCAATAAACCCTTTGCGATACGCAATCTCTTCCGGACAGGAGACCTTCAGCCCCTGACGCTCTTCAATTGTTGCGATGAAGTTACTTGCTTCAATCAGGCTCTGGTGCGTACCGGTATCCAGCCAGGCATAACCACGTCCCATCATGGCAACTGACAGACGTCCCTGCTCAAGATAAATACGGTTGATATCCGTAATTTCAAGCTCACCGCGCGCAGAAGGTTTCAGGTTTTTAGCCATTTCTACAACGTCGTTATCGTAGAAGTAAAGGCCCGTAACGGCATAGTTACTCTTAGGCTCCAGCGGCTTTTCTTCCAGGCTGATTGCCGTACCGTTTTTATCAAACTCCACAACGCCATAGCGTTCAGGGTCGTTAACGTGATAGGCAAATACAGTTGCACCATCATCTTTATTCAACGCAGCTTCAAGCTGCTTCGGCAGATCATGGCCATAGAAAATGTTATCGCCCAGCACCAGCGCGCAGCTATCGTCACCAATGAACTCTTCGCCAATAATAAAGGCCTGTGCAAGTCCATCAGGGCTTGGCTGAACTTTATACTGAAGGTTTAATCCCCACTGGCTGCCGTCGCCCAGAAGTTGTTCAAAGCGCGGAGTATCCTGCGGAGTACTGATGATGAGAATATCTTTGATCCCCGCCAGCATCAGTGTTGACAGCGGATAGTAAATCATTGGTTTGTCATAAATTGGCAGCAATTGCTTGCTCACTGCCATAGTAACTGGGTAGAGACGAGTGCCGGATCCACCAGCAAGAATAATACCTTTACGCGTAGCCATTGTAATTTCTCTATAAATGCAAATTGCCCGAAGCCGGGCAATTATTTAATGTTAGATTGATTCAGCGGAAAAAAGCTCGGCGAGCATTCGCTTAACGCCAACATCCCATGCCGGTAAAACCAGGCCAAAGTTGCGCTGGAATTTCTCTGTATTTAAACGCGAATTCTGAGGACGACGCGCAGGCGTAGGATACGCGGTGGTAGGAACGGCATTGAGCTTTTCAATTTCCAGTTCAATCCCCGCCTTTCTGGCTTCATCGAAGACTAACGCGGCATAGTCATACCAGGTGGTCGTGTCTGATGCAACGAGATGATAGAGGCCAGCCACTTCAGGTTTTACCATGGCCACACGGATAGCATGCGCGGTACAGTCAGCCAGTAACTCAGCGCCTGTTGGCGCACCAACCTGATCATTGATTACGGAGAGTTCTTTACGCGCTTTCGCCAGGCGAAGCATTGTTTTTGCAAAGTTATTGCCTTTGCCGGCGTAAACCCAACTTGTGCGGAAAATCAGGTATTTAGCGCAATGTGCCTGGAGCGCTTTTTCACCGTCGAGCTTGGTCTGTCCATACACATTAAGAGGTGCGGTCGCATCCGTTTCGCGCCATGGCGTTTTGCCATCGCCTGGAAAGACGTAATCAGTAGAATAGTGAACAACCCAGGCACCGATTTTAGCCGCTTCTTTCGCAATTGCCTCGACGCTGGTTGCGTTGAGCAACTGAGCGAATTCCTGCTCTGATTCAGCTTTATCGACTGCGGTATGCGCCGCTGCGTTGACGATGACGTCAGGTCTGATGGTGCGGACGGTTTCAGCGATGCCTTCCGGATTGCTAAAATCCCCGCAGTATTCTTTGGAATGCACGTCAAGTGCAATCACGTTCCCTAACGGTGCGAGTGCGCGCTGTAGCTCCCAGCCCACTTGTCCTGTCTTGCCGAACAGAAGAATGTTCATTATTGACGTTCTCCGTAATTCTGTTCGATCCAGGTCTTGTAAGCACCGCTTTTAACGTTGTTAACCCAGTCCTTGTTGCTCAGATACCATTCCACGGTCTTACGGATACCGCTTTCGAAGGTCTCTTCAGGCTTCCATCCCAGCTCAACGCCAATTTTATGCGCATCAATCGCGTAGCGGCGGTCATGCCCGGGGCGGTCAGCGACGTAAGTAATCTGATCGCGATAGGAACCTTCTTTCGGCACGATTTCATCCAGCAGATCGCAAATGGTGTGGACCACGTCCAGATTTTGCTTTTCGTTATGCCCGCCGATGTTGTATGTCTCACCCGTTTTACCCTGGGTTACGACGGTGTACAGCGCACGCGCATGATCTTCAACATACAGCCAGTCACGGATCTGGTCGCCTTTACCGTAAATAGGCAGCGCTTTACCGTCCAGAGCATTCAAAATCACCAGCGGGATCAGCTTCTCAGGAAAGTGATACGGGCCATAATTATTTGAGCAGTTGGTCACGATTGTTGGGAAACCGTAAGTGCGCAGCCATGCGCGAACCAGATGGTCGCTGGAAGCTTTTGAGGCAGAATAAGGGCTACTTGGCGCATAGGCGGTGGTTTCAGTGAACATCGGCAAATCGATTGAGGCTGGATGCTCGTCAGGGTGCGGTAAATCACCGTACACTTCGTCCGTAGATATATGATGGAAACGGAACGCTTTCTTCGCGGTATCATCCAGTGTTGACCAATACGCGCGAGCCGCCTCGAGCAAGACATAAGTGCCAACGATATTGGTTTCAATAAATGCAGCCGGACCTGTGATGGAGCGATCAACGTGGCTTTCTGCCGCCAAGTGCATTACGGCATCCGGTTTATGCTCAGCGAAGATACGGTCCATAGCAGCTTTGTCACAAATGTCCGCACGCTCAAAGACATATCGACCGCTATCGCAAACGTCAGTAAGCGACTCAAGGTTACCAGCATAGGTGAGCTTATCCACATTGACGACGTCATCCTGGGTATTTTTGATAATATGTCGTACCACCGCTGAGCCGATAAAACCTGCTCCACCCGTCACAAGAATTTTCACGTTATCTGTTCCGTCTATTGAATATGTCGAGATATTGATGCCCTGAAACCAGCCATATAACTGTGGATTCAGAAATTTTGCACGCTACCGCCCCTGGCTTAACAGCTACCAGTGCACTGAGCGAATGTTGAATAAAGGATTTGGGAGTCTGATAACAGACAAAAAACTGGCGTTAATTGTCATCCTAAATGGTCTTAGAAACAAGCACAAATCGTTACAAATCAGTCCACATTTGAATCAGATAACCCCATGTTATCATTATAATTAATAACAAAAAACGGCAGTCACCATTTTGGTTATGTTTTACATAGCCAAATGATAACTGCCGCTTATTCAAAAGACAGAGAGGGATCAGTCGTTAGCCAGCAACTTCTCAATCCGGCTTCTGAACTTCTGACCTTCCTTCAGGTTACGCAGGCCATACTTCACAAATGCCTGCATATAGCCCAGTTTCTTACCGCAGTCGTAGCTGTCACCGGTCATCAGCATCGCATCAACAGACTGCTTCTTAGCCAGTTCAGCAATCGCATCGGTCAACTGGATACGGTCCCAGGCACCCGGCTCGGTTTTTTCCAGCTCGGCCCAGATATCCGCGTTGAGAACATAACGGCCAACGGCCATCAGGTCAGAATCCAGCGTCTGCGGCTGATCCGGTTTCTCGATAAACTCAACGATACGGCTCACCTGCCCTTCCGTCTCCAGCGGTTCTTTAGTCTGGATAACAGAGTACTCGGAGAGATCGCCTTTCATGCGCTTAGCAAGCACCTGGCTGCGGCCCGTTTCGTTGAAGCGCGCCACCATTGCCGCCAGGTTGTAACGCAGCGGATCGGCAGATGCGCTGTCGATAATGATATCCGGCAGAACAACGATGAACGGGTTGTCACCCACGACCGGGCGTGCGCAAAGAATGGAGTGGCCCAGACCCAGCGGCTGTGCCTGACGCACGTTCATGATGGTTACGCCAGGAGGGCAGATAGACTGCACTTCAGCCAGCAGCTGGCGTTTTACGCGCTGCTCAAGCAACGCTTCGAGTTCGTAAGAGGTGTCGAAGTGGTTTTCTACCGCATTCTTGGAGGAGTGCGTAACCAGGACGATTTCTTTGATCCCTGCAGCAACAATTTCATCGACAATGTATTGAATCATCGGTTTGTCGACAATCGGCAGCATCTCTTTAGGAATGGCTTTTGTGGCTGGCAACATATGCATGCCCAGGCCTGCTACCGGAATGACTGCTTTCAAATTAATCATTATTTCTTCCACCTTAAAATGGTTGACGAATTATAGCTCTTTAACCTGTTTTCGCCAGCATGATTTGCCGTGATTCTTATATGATGTTAGGGGACCACATCACAAAAAACAGTAGTTGTAATCTGAATAGATCGCGTTTCTGTGCCAGGAATAGTCGCAAAAAAAAGCAATTGTCGATTATCTGTGCGGGAGCGCAAAATTCAGCCGCTCCGTATTCACCACCTGCTGGTCCACGCGGTCAATATCCACGGAGCTCTGCCCTTTCTCATTCACAGCCTTGATGTTCGCCAGCGACAGTAAGGTCTCATCTTTAGCCATAAACTTGCCTCGGACATCCTTACGCAGGTCGAAATTCATCTTCAGCGCCGGGCCGACGGCGGCTTCCTGCATTACGTTGATATTACGCAGGAAGAGGTGCTGCGGTTTGTTGTGCAACTCAAGCGTAGCCCGCTGCATCTCAACGTTGGTGATGGCCACAAAGGAGGTGGCGTTGCCGGAGGAAATTTGTATTCCGCGCAGTTTGTACGCAAGCTGGCGATTATCCAGGCGAATGTCGTTCAGCTTAAAGTTCTGAGGTATCGAGAGATAGTCGCCCTTTATTACACCGTAGCCGATCAGCATGCCGGCACTATTGACCATATCGACATTATCAATAATGAAATTATCACAGCCATAAATGGCCACCGTGGCGTTGTCTATTCCCGCCTTCTTGCTGAAGTCAGGAGTGATATTCTTGGCCTTAATATTGCGAATAATAAAGTGCTTACCGTTTTCGACGTGGACTAACTGACGACAGTTGCTGCCGGTGATATTTGCCACCACGAAGTTCTTCACGGTTTGCTTTTCCGGATAATCGTTGTCGTAGGTGCTGCCGGCGAGACCAATGCCGATGCCCCAGTTGATCTTGCCGTTCGTACAGTTAATGTTGTCAATCACATGATCGGAGATCAGGATGTTACGGTCATTAATGGCGACGTTCCACTCAATCGCGTCGCCCTGGAGATGGCTGAATTTACTGTTGGTGATGCGCGCGCCATCTATCTGATTATGGAATCCCTGACGCAGGATGGCATAGTTCGCCTGGCTTACGCTGATGTTATCAATCAGCAGGTTGCGCATGACGCGCGGCTTTTTGCCGCCAATGTAGATCTGCGTCACCGGTCCAAAGCCGCTCATTGCCAGCCCTTTAATCACACAGTCTGAACCGCGAATGTCCAGCGTAATGTTCTCCGTGCGACCGTCACCTTCACCAATTACTTTACTGCCTTCCTGCAGCACGAAGCGTCCGCGACCATTGCCCGTTAACGCACCGCGGATCAACAGCGTTTTACCGTCAGGAATGAAAATGCCCGTATTGATGTTTTTACAGGTGAGCCCGGCAGGGACAACAACGGTGTCGCCTTCGTTAAATGCCTGCTTAAAGGCGGCGATCCAGTCGTTGTTGTTGTACTGGTTAACAGAGACCGTCTTTCCGGTTGCCGCCCGCGCAATGCGGGACGACAGCAGCGGCGTAGCCGCCAGGACGGATAAAGAAGAGACAAAGGTGCGTCGGGTAATCTTTTTCAGCATACAACCTCGGCGTTACAACGTTTGCAGCAGGCTCGCTAACTGGCGATTAATCACCTGCTGGTTAAAATCTGCTTCAACTTTTTGTCGGGCGTTGTGGATAACGGGCTCCAGCGCCTGCTGGTCGATGCCGCTAAATTCGGCTAAACGATCCGCAAGGGCCATCGCATTATTCTCCGGTACCAGCCAGCCGGAGTAATCAGACTTGATTAACTCCGGGATCCCGCTGTGCAGGGTCGACACCACCGGAATACCAACGGCCATCGCCTCCATTAACGCAACCGGGATCCCCTCCATGTCGCCATCGGCGCCGGTGACGGAAGGCAGCAGGAATACGTCCGCCTCATCCAGCATGGCCTTCACCTCGTGGCTTGGCTTAAAGCCTGGCATCTCCACGTAATCTTCCAGCTGATACTGTTCGATAAGCGTGCGAAGACGACGCTCCCACGGGCCAATACCGAGAATGCGATAGCGGAAATCCACGCCGCGCGCTCGCAGCTGGCGGCAGGCTTCGATGGCCACGTGCAGACCTTTTTTCTCCGTCAGACGCGCCACAGAGATAATCTGCAGCGGTTTTCCCGGCACCTTGACCGGGCGGCGGGTAAAGCGCTCTAAATCCACGCCCATACGCGAAACGGTGATTTTTTCCTGCGGACAGCCCATGTTTTTCAGACGCCCGGCCCACAGGTCACTGATGGGCAGCATCATGTCGCCACGGCGGAAAAGCTGCTGATACTCCGGCGTGTAGTGGTTCAATACTTCGCGGCTGGAGATGTCGATACCGTGGAAGATGGTCGCAATCTTACCGTCAATCACCCCCAGCTCACGCAGTTTGGCGGCGGTCACGCCCGCCGGGCCAAAGTGAGCAATAAACACATCGGCGCGGTACGGCTGCGCCGTTTGACCACAAATGGCGGACAGGATCAGGTTGCGAGATTCCGCGCCATAGCGGGAAACATTCAGCGCGCGCCAGGTCGACGCACGATGGATCCCGCGTAAGGTCTGGCTGGCCCGGTGGCGCAGCTTATTTACTCTTCCTGAGGGCTCGTCCTGCAGCCAGCGGGTTTTCGCCTCCAGTCCATACTGCGTATACGCCGCATGGGTATTTTGTGTATCGCCCTTTTGCAGGGCGATGATCTCCACGTCGTATCCCATATCGATAAACGCGGTGATTTGGTTCAGCACAAAGGTTTCAGACGACAGCGGAAATTTCAGTAAGAAGAAACCAACCTTCATTTCCCCTCCCGGACGCGGTCGAGCACCGATTTCACCATCCCAATACCCTTCTCGCGCTCGGCTTTCACCGCGACGGCCAGGCGTTCATTGATGGCAGGCAATTGCCCCAGGGTATCGCCCACCATCGCGCCAAGCGAACCATCCAGTAGATGACGAATATCAACGGCCATTTCAGGCATGCCAAGCTGCTGCATAATACCGGCTGACTTGTGCTCGTAGTTAATCGCAATGGCCGGCGTGCCAAAGTTCATCGAAATGATCGCCGAGTGCAGACGCGTGCCTACGGTGAGGTCACAGGCTGAGAGCAATTTGCCCATCTCGAGGTCGTTCAGTTCATCCATTACTACGTGATAACGGGACGGATCGTTTACCAGGTTGCGCAGGTTCAACGCCACCATGCGGTCATCTTTGTTATAGCTGTCGATGCCGGTACAGGTTGAAAGCGCCAGCACCTGGTATCCGCTGTCCAGCACGCGGTTAACCACGTCAGCAAACGCTTTCTCATACGCCGCCTGGGTGGTGCCTAAACGTTTATCAAACGGTGCGAGTTCGCGCAGGGTGATGGCGACCGTTTTCTGTTTCGCCGCCACGTCCAGCCAGTGCTGCACTGCGTAGCTCGCCTGGAAACTGTCGTCCTGATGATCCACCAGCCAGGCGGTGTCCACCCCGTGTTCCACTTTCGAAGTGTCAATCTCGCTGCGTTTCATCATATCGAGGCTTACCGACTCACGCAGGATCAGGGCATCGCAGTGGCCGAAGACATAGTTTGCCAGCTGGTTAAACTGCGGATCCTGGAACGGCCCGACGCTGTGACCAATCATAAACAGCGGTTTTTTCGCCATGAATGTGCAGAGTGCGTGCTCAAACTGCGGCACACCGTAAAGATCGACGAAGAACGATCCGCCGACCTGAATAATGGCGTCGTAGCCCGACAGCAGTCGAACGAAATCCGTGAAGCCCTGAGCAATGGCGATGTTACGCAGCTTGCCGGTATCAGTTACACGGGACAGCAACACCTGGTGCTGATAGCGACGGCGCAGAACTTTCTTCACGCGTCCCATCACGCCGGCGGCGTTGTTGTGCTGCTTCATCTGGCTGTAGAGCGGGTCGCCCATTACCGGGCGGTTCAATAACCAGGAAGAGCTGACCGGATAACGGCTCATCACGTCCACTTCAGTCTCAGGCTTAAGGGTGTTAATCGCATCCAATAAACCGCGCAGAATGGCGCTGTCGCCACGGTTGCCGCAGGTATGGTTGCCAAGAATAAGTAATTTCATAATGGCCTCTTAAATAACTAGCCTGCGCGAAGCAGCGTTTTCATTTTTTCGTTACGGCAAAACTGGCGCTTCATCTCCACCACCAGCGCATTACGTGACAGCACAATCATCACGCCAAACGCCAGTGCACCTGCTGCGACCTGTATTGCCAGCATGGCCGCGAGCGGCAGATGGCCAGTGAGCACGATGCCCAGTCCATAGCTCACTGCAAGGGTAGGCAGTGACAGATAAAACGGCAGCCACAGGCTAAGAATGTACTGCCGGTAGCTGGAGCCCAGCACCGGCTTGATCATCACGAAGTAGCTCAGAATGGTGTTGATGATCTGCACCAGCAGAAAACCAAGCGTGACCCCAATGGCGCCGGCCATATGTCCACCGACGATAATCGCCGGAATAAACAGGAACGTTTTAAACACGTTGAATTTGAAGCTAATATCAACCCGCGCTTTAGCCATCAGCAGTGAGCCAATCGGGTTGCCAACGGATCGCAGCAGCCCCACCACGCACAGCAGCTGCAGGATCGGGATAATGCTGTTCCACTTCTCGCCAAACACCAGCGGCACGAAGTTGCTCGAGACCACCATCAGCCCCAGCAAAACCGGGAAATTGATAATGCCCACCACAGAGAGCAGCTTGTAAAAATTGACGCGCAGCTTCTCGGTGTCATCCTGAATTTTGGCGAACGCCGGGAACAGTACGCGGGTGATAATCGGGTTGAGCTTCATTGGTGGTACTACCGCAACGTTGTACGCCAGGTTGTACCCGCCCGCGACGCTCGCGCCGAGGATGCGTGCCAGCACCAGCGTGGAGAGGTTGGTGTTGACATAGTTGATGATGCTGTCGGCGGTGAGCCACGCGCCAAAACGCAGGTTGGATGACACCGAAGCGAGAGAGAAATGCAGCCCAGGACGGTAAATCTTGCGGCCAAAGTAGCCGAACAGCAGCGTACGCACGGCAGAGTTAACCAGATACCCGAGGATAGCGGTCATGGCCAGCGGCCAGAAATGGGCGCTGACCACGGTAAAGGTAAACCCTGCGAAAACAGCGCTGGTCTCGATCATCCCAATCTTGTTGAATTCCAGCTCTTTCTGCATCAGCGCGCGGAACTGTTGCCCGTGCGGGATCACCACAAAAGCAAACGAGAGCGTACGCATCAGCGGTGCCAGATCGGGGTTGTGCAGCACGCTGGCGATGGTATCGCTCAACAGGAACACCAGCACGAAAACGAACACCCCCAGCCCAACGTTCAGCCAGTAGAGCGTGGTCAGTTCCAGATGGCTGATCTCTTTGCGCTGGATAATCGAGTTAGCAATGCCGAAGTCAGACAACGTATCGGCCAGCGCGATAATCACCAGCGAGACAGTCAGCAGACCGAACTGGTGGTTATCGATAATGCGCGCCAGCACCGTCATCTGCACCAGGCCGAGGCCAATGATGACAATGGTCGCCATCGCTGACCATTTGGCGCCGCTGATGGTTTTTTCACGTAAGCTCATCTTAGTACGCCGCTTTGTTCACGAAACCTTTGAAGATGGTCAGAAAGACGATCTTGATATCGAACCAGAGGCTCCATTCACGAATGTACTCCAGGTCGAATTCGATGCGTTTTTCCATTTTTTCCAGCGTGTCGGTCTCGCCGCGCCAGCCGTTGATCTGCGCCCAGCCGGTAATGCCTGGCTTCACTTTATGGCGCAACATGTAGCCTTCAATCAGCGAGCGGTACTGTTCGTTGTGAGCCACGGCATGGGGACGGGGTCCGACAATCGACATGCCACCGGTAAAGACGTTGATAAACTGTGGCAGCTCATCCAGCGAGGTACGGCGCAGGAAGTTCCCCACCCGCGTCACACGTGGATCGTTCTGCGTCGCCTGGGTCACGACCTTGTCGTTCTCCATCACCTTCATTGAGCGGAATTTCCACACCATGATAGGCTTACCGTCCATGCCGTAGCGGGTCTGACGGAAGATAACCGGGCCCGGGGAGCTCAGCTTCACCGCCAGGGCAATGCAGCACAGCACCGGCGAGATCAGCAGTAAGATCAGTGAAGAGAGCACGATATCTTCCAGGCGCTTGAGCACACGATTGATACCCGACAGCGGGGTGTCATACAGCGGCACGACCGGCACGCCGTTCACTTCTTCAATACGGGAGTGGAGGATGTTAAAGGTAAAGACGTCCGGGATCAGGATCACCGAACAGGTGGTATCGGCCAGTTCACGCATCAGTTTCTTAATGCGGGATTCATCTTTCATCTGCATCGCGATGTAGACGTTATGAATTTTGCCGGCTTTCGCGTCCTCAATAAGCTGTTCGTAATTACCCGCCCAGTCTGAAGGCACGCCGCCAGGCTTCGCGTCGTGATAAATCCCGACCACTTCAAAACCTAACCATGGCTCTTTGCGGAAGCTATCGAGAAGCACCTTCCCTACCGGCAAATCCCCCGCCACGGCGACAAAGCGACGGTTATAACCGCGGTTACGCAGCCAGCCGGCGCCAAAACGGATCAGGGTGCGGCATACCACCATGCCGACGCTGGTAATCAGGTACCAGCACAGATACGTCACCAGGCGATTATCAAAATCATGGCTGAATGCCACCAGACCTGCACTGAAGATCAGGCTTAATGTCCAGTTCTGCAGCAACAGCATCAGTTCGGTGGTCATTTTCACACCACGCCACGAACGGTAGAAGTCGGTCATCCCCCCGATCATCTGGAACACAACCAGCGCAATCAGCGCCATGAGCAGATGCATGTAGAAGAAGGATTGCCCGCTTACCCAACTCACCACCCATAATCCGCCGACCATGATGGTGATATCAGAAAAACGCTGCACCATGGAGATTAACGATGCATTCGTTCTCGCTCGTTCGCGTTTTTTTAGATTCGTCATCGTTGTTCCTTTAGTTCAACACCTGCCCCCTCACCCCACATCAGGGTGAGGGGGAAAGCTATTTACTGATTCAACAGCGCCAGAATGTCCTTCGTTCGCGCTTCCATCAGCGCGGTATCCGCGCGGGATTCCACGTTCAGGCGCACCACCGGCTCGGTATTTGAAGAGCGCAGGTTAAAACGCCACTGCGGGAACGCCATGCTGATGCCGTCGGTACGGTCAATTTCCAGCGCATGGAGGGCAAAATGCTGCTCCACGCGGGCAATGGCCTCGGCCGGCTGCGCCAGTTTGCTGTTGATTTCGCCACTTGCCGGGAAGGCCGCCATGCGGTCGCGTACCAGCTCGCCAAGGGTCTGCCCTTTCAGACACAGCAGCTCGGTCACCAGCAGCCACGGGATCATCCCGCTGTCGCAGTAGGCAAAATCACGGAAATAGTGGTGGGCGCTCATCTCGCCGCCATAAATGGCGTCTTCTTCGCGCATACGCTCTTTGATGAAGGCATGACCGGTTTTGGACATTACCGGCTGGCCGCCCGCGGCGTTCACCACATCCACGGTGTTCCAGGACAGACGCGGATCGTGAATGATCTTCGCGCCCGGGTTTTTCTCAAGGAACGCTTCCGCCAGCAGGCCGACAATGTAGTAGCCTTCGATGAACTGGCCTTTTTCGTCGAACAGGAAACAGCGGTCGAAATCGCCGTCAAAGGCGATACCCATATCGGCACCGTGTTCGATGACCGCGTTACGGGTGTCGTCGCGGCACTCCGGCAGCAGCGGGTTCGGGATACCGTTCGGGAAGTTGCCGTCCGGGGTGTTATGGACCTTAACGAAGGTTACCGGCACGTTCAGGGCCTTAAAGCGGGCTTCGAGCGCATCCACCACCGGGCCGGCCGCGCCGTTACCGGAGTTGATCACCAGCTTCAGCGGTTTCAGGTTTGCAACGTTGATGTAGCCCAGCAGGTGGTCGATGTACGCTTTACGCAGGTCGATCTGCTTATAGCTGCCGCGTTTCGCTTCATTCACCGGCGGGAAATCGTTAGCTTCGGCGAGACGCTGCACGTCACGCAGACCGGTATCGCCGCTGATAGGACGCGCGCCCTTGCGCACCAGCTTCATACCGTTGTAGTCCATCGGGTTATGGCTGGCCGTCACTTCGATACCGCCGTCCACGCCGAGGTGGAAGGTGGCAAAGTAAATCTCTTCGGTGCCGGACAAGCCGATATCCAGCACGTCCACTCCCGCATCCTGCAGCCCTTTTGCCAGCGCCAGCTTCAGGGACTCACTGGTCAGGCGCACATCGCCGCCCAGGACAATCGTTTGTGGCTTAAGATATTCGCCGTATGCGCGGCCAATGCGCCACGCGATATCTTCATTCAGCTCTTCGCCCAGCTTGCCGCGAATATCGTAGGCTTTAAAACAGGTTAATTTTTCCATGATGACCCCTTTTTCAGGCAACAGTTGGCCCGCCCGATTAACAGGCAAATTTGTTTTTATTCATTCGCAGGCCGGATGCGCGAAACGCTATCCGGCTTTAGAGACGGCGCTATACCCGCCCGTAACGGTCCTGGAAACGGACAATATCGTCTTCTTCCAGGTACGAACCGGAGCGCACTTCAATTAAGTCGAGAGGAATTTTCCCCGGGTTTTCCAGACAGTGCGTGGCTCCCAGCGGAATATAGACTGACTCGTTTTCGCCCAGCAGTTTCACTTCGCCATCAATCGTGACTTTGGCGGTACCCGCCACCACGACCCAGTGCTCGGCACGGTGGTGGTGCATCTGTACCGACAGCCCCTCCCCCGGTTTCACGGTGATGCGTTTCACCTGGTAACGTTCACCGGCATCGATGGAGTCATATTTGCCCCACGGACGATACACTTCGCGGTGGATATGGTGTTCATGGCGACCATCGGCCTTGATCTTCTCCACCACTTTTTTAACGTCCTGCACGGCATTACGGTCAGCAATCAGCACGGCGTCTTTCGTCTGTACGACCACCAGATCCTTCACGCCAACTGTGGTCACCAGACCGGACTCGGCGTAGACATAGCTGTTTTCCGTTTTGTGGCTGATAACATCACCGTGATGGACGTTACCCTCCGGGGTATGGGCGCTGATCTCCCACAGGGAGGACCAGGAGCCAACATCACTCCAGCCCGCATCCATCGGTACCACAACGGCATCGGCCGTGCGTTCCATTACCGCATAGTCAATTGACTCTTCCGGGCAGGCGAGGAAAGACGCTTCGTCAACGCGGATAAAATCGAGATCCGGATCCACTACCGCCATCGCTTTCTCGCAGGCGTCCAGAATATCCGGGCGATATTTGCGCAGCTCTTCCAGGTAGCGGCCAGCGCGGAACAGGAACATCCCGCTGTTCCAGTAATATTCACCGCTGGCCACATACGCCTGCGCGGTTTCCAGATTCGGTTTTTCGACAAACTGCGCCACGTCAAACGCTACGCTGTCGCCTTCGCCCGGGGTCACATTGCCACGACGAATATACCCGTAGCCGGTTTCCGGCAGGTCCGGCACGATGCCGAAAGTCACCAGTTTGCCGTTTTCGGCGTAAGGAATAGCCGCGCGTACCGCCTCGCGGAACGACTCTTCCTGTTGAATAACATGGTCTGCCGCCAGAACCAGCATCAGCGGATCGCAATCCGGGCTGCTGCGTTTGGCCGCCAGCGCTGCCAGCGCAATCGCGGGGGCGGTGTTACGTCCGGCAGGCTCCAGAATGATATTTTCTGTGAGTTTGTTCAGCTGGCGCAGCTGCTCGGCGACAATAAAGCGGTGTTGTTCGTTACAAATCACCACCGGGCTTTCACACTCCACACCCTGCAGGCGGTTAACCGTCGTCTGCAGCATGGTGAGCTCCCCTTTCAGGCAGAGGAACTGTTTTGGATAGAGCACGCGGGACAGCGGCCACAACCGGCTACCAGAGCCACCTGCCATCACAACCGGATACAAAGTGGTTTGACTCATGATTTATCCCCGTATATCTGCAATAAATTGGCTCAGCACGTTCTCTTTCTCGAGCGTGCGTTCGGCATATTCACGTGCCACCGTGTTCGTTTTTGGCATGGCAAGTGCCCGTTCAATGCCAGTGACCAGCGCCGGGACCGATTCCGGTTCCACGCAAACGGCGATCCCCGGATAGCTGTCGCACAGCTGGCCTAATTCTGTTTCGGCTTCCGCCGTGATCACCGCGTTACCGCCCACTGCCAGAATGTTGGTCAGCTTGGACGGTAGCACCGCGTCTGCCGCACCGCGCTTTTGTACTACCAGATGGCAGTCGCCCATCTTCAGCAACGCAGGCAGTGCCTCGTAAGACTGAAGCGGGAAAAATTTCACGTTCGTCAGGCCGCGTTCGTTGGCCATTTTTTCCAGTCGCGCTTTTCCGCCGCCCTGCCCGACGATGACAAACATCCAGGGTTGATGGCTCAGTTGCTGTGCGGCGTCGATGACGCTCTCAAGCCCCTGCTTCTCGCCGATGTTGCCTGAGTAAAGAATGATTTTTTGGTCGTCAGGCAGACCGAGCTGAGCGCGTAGCGCCTGAGCATCACTGTCTGTCACGTCGCGAAAACGCGCCACTTCAGACCAGTTGGGGAAAAAGATCACTTTTTCCGCCGGTACGCCCTTCTCCTGCGCTTTGTTCATCATTGAGCGCGAGATGGTCGAGACATAATCCACGTTATGCAGGCCGCTGCGCTCGAAGGCGCTGGCGAGTTTCGCCACCTTCCCGCTCTTACCTTTGCCGGCCATTCCCAGGCCGAGCATGGCGTCCACTTCATAATCCTGAATGTGAAGCAGCGTGCGCGCGCCGGAGAGTTTGCCCAGCAGGCGCATGCCTGGGGTGCAGAACAGCGTTGGCACTACACCGATAATGCGATCCGGCTTCCAGCGACGTTGCGCCATCAGCGGGAAGAAACTGCTCAGGGCAAAGCTGCCCAGATGAAGTAACCGCTTCAGCGTTGAAGGCTGTTTCGGCACGTACAGCGGGCAACGCCAGACGGTCGCGGCACCCTCTTCGCGACGGTAGCGCCAGCCTGAATAGCGCTCACCTACTTTCCATTCCGGGTAGTATGGCGGCGCGGTAATGACCCGCACGTCATGTCCCTGGCTCGCCATCCACTCGACCATTTCGCCGGTGTATTTACCGATGCCGGTTAACTCCGGCGAATAGTTGATTCCGTACACCAGAATTTTCATAAGCCCGGCACTCCGGACTGACGATCGGCCAGGAAATAGGCACGACTGTTGTCATGCACATTGTCACTGGCCAGCAACGCCTCTGGCGTCTGCCAGCGGTAGTCGTCATGCTGAGAATCAGGCAGACGCAGGTCTGCCTCACTCACCTTCAGGCGAAAACCGAGCACCACATAGTGCGTGGTGAAACCGGTGCCCGAAAAGTTATCGTCATAGAAGTGCTGCCAGACCCCGTAAAACTGGCCTGCCGCCATCGGCAGTTGCAGGCCCAGTTCCGCCAGAGTGAGACGCTCAAAAGCATTTTCCAGCGTCTCATCCTTCTGCACGCGCCCGCCGGGCACGAACCAAAAGCCCTGTGCAGGACGGTTGGTTCGTTTTCCCAGCAAGAACTCGCCGCGTTCGTTTTCCACCACCAAATCAATTGAGATGAGCGGAGTGGAACGCACTACCGTGGCAAAATCTTCCTGACTTAAAAACATCATTACCCCCGGAAGCGGTGCTGGTTTTCAAGGAACCACTGGTAGGTGCTTGCCAGCCCCTGCTCCAGTGATACCTCGTGATACCAGCCCAGCTGATGCAGACGGGTCACGTCCAGCAGTTTGCGCGGCGTGCCGTCCGGTTTGGTGGCGTCAAAGACCACGCGGCCTTTGTAACCCACCACCTGCGCGATGGTTTGCGCCAGCTCACGAATGGTGCAATCCACGCCAGTACCGACGTTAATGTGCGACAGCATCGGTTCGGTGTTTTCCTGCCACACCTCACGATCCAGCTCCATTACGTGGATGCTGGCAGCCGCCATGTCATCCACATGCAGGAATTCACGCATTGGCGTCCCGCTGCCCCACACCACCACATCCGGTGCATTTTCGGCCGTTGCTTCGTGGAAACGACGCAGCAGCGCCGGGATCACGTGCGAATTGCTCGGGTGGAAGTTGTCATGCGGTCCGTACAGGTTGGTCGGCATCACCGAACGATAGTCGCGGTTATACTGACGGTTGTAGGATTCGCACAGCTTGATCCCGGCAATCTTGGCAATCGCATACGGCTCGTTGGTTGCTTCCAGCGTGCCCTGCAGCAGTTCGCTCTCAGCGATCGGCTGCTTCGCCATTTTCGGGTAGATACAGGATGAGCCGAGGAACAACAGCTTATTCACGTTGTGCAGATGC
Organism: Enterobacter sp. V89_11; assembly: GCF_029967775.1. Taxonomy (NCBI): domain Bacteria; kingdom Pseudomonadati; phylum Pseudomonadota; class Gammaproteobacteria; order Enterobacterales; family Enterobacteriaceae; genus Enterobacter; species Enterobacter sp. V89_11. Next base: position 45,148 of record NZ_JASCAN010000001.1, read on the forward strand.
GCTGCGTGAATGATGTTGCTCTCAATCATCATGTTCTCGTAGATGAAATCCGCCGGATACGTGTTGTTGGCAACAATGCCGCCCACTTTCGCCGCCGCCAGATACACCTGGTCAATACGTTCACTGGCGAAGAAGTCCTGTACCGCTTTGCTGTCGAGCAGGTTCAGCTCGTCACGGGTACGGACAATCACATCAACATCACCGCGCTGTTCAAGCTGGCGAACAATCGCGGAACCCACCATTCCGCGATGACCCGCGACAAAAATACGTTGTTTTGTCATTCTCAGGACTCCAGCGCGATGGCAACCTCGTAGCCATGAGACTTGAGCAGGGAGTGTTTTTTCGCTGCTTCAAGATCTTTGGCAACCATCTCGGAAACCATCTCCTGCAGAGTCGTTTCTGGTTTCCAGCCCAGTGTTTCGTGTGCTTTGGTTGGGTCGCCCAGCAGGGTTTCCACTTCAGCAGGACGGAAGTAACGTGGGTCAACCTGTACAATCACGTCGCCAGGTTTCACGCCCGGTGCGTCATGGCCCGTTACGGAAACCACGATGCCTTTCTCTTCCACGCCGGTACCTTCGAAGCGCAGTTTGATACCCAGCTGAGCGGCAGCCATCTCAACGAACTGACGTACGGAGTACTGCACGCCGGTTGCGATAACGAAGTCTTCTGGTTTTTCCTGCTGCAGCATCATCCACTGCATTTTTACGTAGTCTTTGGCATGGCCCCAGTCACGCAGGGAATCCATGTTGCCGAGGTGCAGGCAAGATTCCAGACCCTGTGCGATGTTAGCGATAGCGCGGGTGATTTTACGGGTAACGAAAGTTTCACCACGACGTGGGGATTCGTGGTTGAACAGAATGCCGTTACAGGCATACATGCCGTAGGATTCACGGTAGTTCACGGTGATCCAGTACGCGTACAATTTCGCCACGGCGTACGGAGAACGTGGGTAGAACGGGGTAGTCTCTTTCTGAGGAATTTCCTGCACCAGACCGTACAGCTCAGAGGTGGATGCCTGGTAGAAACGGGTTTTCTTCTCAAGGCCGAGGAAGCGAATCGCTTCCAGCAGACGCAGCGTACCCATTGCGTCAACGTCAGCGGTGTATTCCGGAGATTCGAAGGAGACCGCAACGTGGCTCATCGCGCCCAGGTTGTACACTTCATCCGGCTGCACTTCCTGCAGAATACGGGTCAGGTTGGAAGTATCGGTCAGGTCGCCGTAGTGCAGATGGAATTTCGGGTTCGCCGCATGAGGATCCTGATAAATGTGATCCACACGTTCGGTGTTGAATGAAGAAGCACGACGCTTAATACCGTGTACTTCATAACCTTTTTCCAGCAGCAGTTCTGCCAGGTAAGAACCATCCTGTCCGGTAACGCCGGTGATGAGAGCGACTTTAGACATGTTTATATTCCTCTACTTATGAATTTAATCAGTTTCAACGCGTTCGCGTATCACCACTGCGGGGTTGCCACGGCAAATTTTATTTGCCGGTAGCGATTTAAAAACGCTGCTGCGGGCACCGACTACCGTGCCATCGCCAACAGAAACACCAGGTGCAACAAAAACATCTGTCGCCAGCCAGCATTTTTCGCCAATCACAATCGGAGTGGCGGTAATATCAAAATGCTGACTCATAAAATCGTGACTGCCGGTGCACAAATAACACTTCTGTGAAACCACCGAATTAGCACCAATCGTAATATCGCCAAGGGTATATAACACCGCGTCATCCCCTACCCACGCATAATCCCCAAGCGTTAATTTCCACGGGTAGGTAATTTTTACCGACGGGCGAATGACTACGTTTTTTCCGATTTTTGCGCCAAACAGTCGCAATAAAAAAGCTCGCCAGCGGTACAGTATTTGCGGTGACCAGGCAAATAAGGTGGCCTGTACGGCCCACCACAACTGCACTTTAATACCACTCCCGCCCCGAAAGCCTTTCGGCACGGAGAAACCTTTAAGATCCTGCATTACGTTTCCTTATATTCAGGCTTTGTTATATAAGGTTTTCGTTTTACCCGTGGTACGCAGACGTAATAAATAAGATAATTCCGCCCAGAACCCCGGCACGCCTAATATTTTACGCTGCACATTTCTGGCATCCTGGCACAGTTCCAGATTATTAGACGTTGACACGCCGCCCATTGAAAATTCAGATACCAGCCCTTTAATTCGACGGAACGGGTAACCTGATTTATACAGGCTGGCAGTCAGCGCATAATCTGAAGAAACTTTATACTGCAGATCGTAAGGCTGTTTTTTCAGACCTTTTACCGGGAAGAAAATGGCCTGATGGCTGGCTGGCAAACTGTGGTAGATATACCAGCCGGGTTTCGCACTGCGGCAAACTTTATGGCCATCGCCAAAATCGAGCAGCGCGTCGCCAATGTACATCGCATCCTCTTTCTGGCGCGCCAGCTGACGGGCAAATAACGCCACATCCTCATGAAATACGTCACCGGAATTCAGGAAGATGGCATAACGGCCCTGCGCCATGTCGATGCCTTTATTCATCGCATCGTAGATGCCTTTATCTTTCTCGCTGATGAAACGTAAGTTGAACTCACCGTTGAGTTTTTCCAGAAACTCCGCCGTACCATCGTTCGAGCCGCCATCGACCACAATCCACTCAAAGGTGAGGCTTGGATCGCGCGCCAGGTTGCGCAGCGAGCGCCAGGTTTTTACCACCCCTTCGTAATTACGAAAAGCGACAGTAATGACGCTAAGAAACATAAATCACCTCATTTCGTCATACGTTCGTAATATTAAGCGCTTTGCGCAGAATAAACGGACAGACAATCAAGAAAGCATATTCCGGGCTAAATATTGACCCGGTAAAAAACAACGACACCGGTGTAAACAGATAAAGCTGCACGCGAAAGTTCTGGTTATCACCAAACGCGTTAATCATCATTTTGAAAACTTTAAACAGATACCACAGTGTCAACAGTACGGCGAACCACGAAAAATAGATAATTAACAGATACAGGCCATTGTCTATGGTTTTACCGACATCCGCACCGTTAAAGATTCCGAATGATGCAACATATTCGTAAAGTGAGCCGAATCTTACTACACCATCGATATGGGTTAAGGAATAACCCACCATCACCAGTGGACCAATGATACGATAATAGGATGACGAGCCTTCGGTTCCCAAATCTCCCAGGCGTTCTGAGATGTACGGGAAGGCAAATATCACGCCAACCATAAATACTGTCAGAGAGATAATCGCCAGCGGCAGTTTTTTCTTAATCGCATCTTTGTTCAGGTACTGGAACGCCCACTCCAGCAGGTAAAACAGGATAAATGTCATTACCCCTGAGAACGATCCTGACAGAACAATTCCTGCAAGAATCATAGCATCGGTCTTAGGGGTTTTGATACCAAACTGTTTGATGCTGAGCCAAATTGAGATTAGTGCCAGAGCAAAAAACGCCGGTTCAAAATAGAGGGCTGTCGTACGCTTTCCGCCAAACTTGATGAAGTTCAATACATAGCTGTTACTGTAAATGAGATATTTCGAAATTATCTCCATCAGGCTACTGCCACCGGTCAAAATAATTTGCGCCATTTCCAGTGCAGCAAGCATAACAATTAACGCAACGGCAATATAAAAGAACCTAAGGATTTTCCGATAATTGTGTGGCGAAATAACCTTGAAACGAATACTCCAGACCATGCCAATAATAATGACAATATAAACAAACAGCATGGTGGAGGTGACGTATTTACTGGCATCCAGAGACTGACCAAAGATGTAGTTAAATAGCGTCAGACCCACGCCCAGCCCTAAGGCCATCATCAGCTTCTTGAGGTTGATTTTGTCGACATACAGCAGAAGCAGAACGGGCAAGAAGGTCACTATGGTTATCGGGAAGCTTTCGCCAAGCTGGGCAATTTTGACGTTGACCAGCAGGTAAATCAGCGGCAGCAGCAGATAACTACAGACTCTGATAGAACGAGACATATTCCTCCAGCATCTGTTGTCCACTGTAGGCCTTGCGGCTGCGGTTGCGGAACGATTCCAGGTCGGTACCAAAAACGGCCTGCGCGATCTGCGCCTTCGACAGTTGCACCAGAGGCAGCACCTCATGCTCCGCAAACGTGGTCCCGCCCGATTTTTCCAGCACTTCACGTGCCGCATCGCTGTGGGTGGCAATCACCGGCACACCGATGGAGAGCGCTTCGCACAGGATCAGCGGGTAGTTATCCACGCGCGAACTGAATACCAGCGCATCCATCCCATTGAGGGCGCTCATCAGTTTGCGCTTGTCGGTTTCAAACCCGTGATTCACCACGTTAGCCCCTTCGAACGGCGAGAACTTGCCGAAGGTGTGCAGTTCAATCTTGTCACCCAGCGCCATCATGTCGCGCACCAGCTGCTGATTGGTTTTGCCGTCGTAACGCAGGTCATGCGCAACGATAGCGATTTTTGGTTTACCCGGGGTTTCTGCAACCGGGGTAAGTTCGGCCAGAATCGCTTCCGTCGCCACGTCGATACCGTTATTGATGATCTGACAGCGCCCTGCCCCATACAGACTGTTAAAGGCATCGGCCACGTGCTGGCTTGGAGAGATAAACGTACAGCCGAGCGAGAGCATGTCGCGGAACAGCTGGCGCTTTCCGGCCACCAGCTGATGGGCACGATCTACTTTCACCGGCGGATAGTTGCTCAGCGTTGGGCACTTCTGGCAGTCGCTTTTCCAGCCTTCACACCCGTCGGTAAAGGCGCAGCGACCGGTCACGCTCCAGTGATCGTGCAACGTCCAGACGAAGCGGGTATCCGGTTTGTGGGCCTGCACATTCTGGCAAAACGCTACCACCTCTTCCAGATTCAGCCAGTAGCTGTGAAGCACGTGGAAATGCAGCACAACCGGCCCCTGGGAGCGCGTCACGGTGCGATAAAGGGTATTAAGATTGCCAAACAGATCGCGGTTAAACAGGCGGAACAAGGCAATGTTGGCCACGGAAGTCAGGCGCGGCGTGTGCTTATGCACCTGCGGGTAGTTATCGTGGCTGACGCTTTTCTTACCGCCTTTGCCATAACCGTAAATAAAACGAGACTGAAGTCCTTTTTGCAGCGCGCGCTGGTGAAGATCCAGCGCCACACCGGCCGCCCCGCCCTCTGCGAGACGGACGTTAAATTGCAGAATGTTCATTTGATCACCTTCACGCGGGCTTTCTCACCCACCACCAGCGCGTTATCCGGAATACTGTCCAGCACCACGCTGCCTGCGCCTATCGTGACGTTGTTACCAATCGTGATGTCGCCAATGATGACCACGTTCGCACCCAGCTCGACGTTATTGCCAATCACCGGGCAGGCCAGGCTGTCGGGCCCACGGTTACCGATGGTGACCGCGTGGCGAATAGTGAAATCATCACCGGCTACAACGAATTTGTTGATCACCACGGCATAACCGTGATGAATGGTAAAACGGCGACCAATGGTGGCAGCGGCCTGAATTTCATAACCAAAAAAACATTCAGTAATGATGCGGTACAGCACCAGCACCGGTGCTGCCCAGAGATTGTTTAAAACATTTTTCTTGCGCCACACCGAGCAAAAATGCGCGATGCGGTACGCCAGAACCATGCAGCACGGGCGCAGGCTCCAGCTGTTAGCGCGGCAATCTTCCAGAAACATTATTTCCCCCGAAGTCCATCAGCCAGACGCTTGCCGTTACGCACGGACAACAACGTGAGCAGCGTGCGCCAGTTCATGCGCTTATTGCGGATCTGATAGAGGGTAAACAGCTGATACTTCCGGCTGGCACGGTCGAACTTGTCCTTGTGCTTGCGGTAAAAGTGGAAGTAACCAGAGAATTTCTTCGGCGACGAGGTAATTTGCATCTCCCCGTGATTGATATGCAGGATCTGCGTCGCCTCTTCCACCTTCCACGGCTCGCCATACTCCATCACCATGCGCAGGAAGATGTCGTAATCCTGCGCAGCCTTCAGCTCGGTATCGAACAGGCACTCCTTAAAGCGCCACGCCCAGGTAAAGACCTGATTACCGATGATGTTGCGTTTATAGAACAGGCGGCGTGAGTAAGGCGATTTCGGATACAACGGCAGGCTGGCAGGCTGCGAGTAAACTTCACCCTGACAGACATAGTCGTTGGCATACAAAAACGCATGCGTCACCAGCTGTGCTTTGTGCGACAGGAAGATCGACAGACGGTTCGGCGTCCATTCGTCATCGTCGTCGATGCCGGTCAGATACTGGCCTTTAGCCTGCATAATCGCCTGGTTACGCACCGCGCACGCACCGGAGTTAATCTCGTTGTGCGTGTAAACCACGCGCGGGTCGTTAAGGTCAGTCACAAACTTTTGCAGCTGTTCGTACGAGGAAGAACAGTCATCAACGATGATCAGTTCCCAGTTATCGTAATCCTGTCGCAGCACAGATTTTATTGCGCGGATCGCCAGCTGCTGACGATTCCATGTCGGCATATAAATAGAAACTAAAGGGCGTTGTGTAGTCATGGTCTTCCCCGAAAGCTAACGATTAGTGACTGTCAGACTTGTATTCGTACTCGTAGTAACCGTAGTCCTGGTAACCGGTCGCACGACGGAAGATGGAGTTCAGGATCACCCCTTTCACTTCAATTCCGTTTTGCTCGAAGCGGCTCAGGCTGGTTTCCACTTCCTTCAGCGTGTTCACCGCGTAACGCGCCACCATCAGCGTGGTGCCGGCATGGCGGCCCACAATGGCGGCATCGGTCACCGCCAGAATTGGTGGGGTATCAATCAACACCAGGTCATAGTTTTTGCTCGCCCACTCCACCAGCTCGCTAAAACGTTCACTCATCAGCAGCTCTGATGGATTTGGCGGCACCTGACCACGCGGAATAAGGTCAAACTTCGGCACCGTCGTCGGTTTTGCACTCTGGCTAATCTCACCTTTGCCCAGCAGGATTTCCGACAGCCCGTTGACGTTATTGGTACCCAGCAGTTCGTGGGTATAGCCCTTACGCATATCACAGTCGATCAGCAGCACCCGTTTATTGGTCTGGCTCACCACCGCCGCCAGGTTGGCACAAACAAAGGTCTTACCAATTGACGGGCTGACACCGGTCAGCATCAGGACGTTGTTTTTGGCCTGCATCATGGCGAAGTGCAGACTGGTACGCAGACTACGAATCGCTTCGATGGCCAGATCGGTTGGGTTACCCACGGCCAGCAGCTGGCTTTGTTTGTAACGCTTAACGCCTTTGGTGGTTTTGACGCTGTCACGCGATTTTTGCCACTCCGACAGCGGGATGCTGGCGTAGACGTTGATACCGCTCTCTTCCAGTGCCTGCGGGCTTTCGATTCCACGGTTGAACAGCGAGCGAAGCAGCACGCCAACGATGGAGAGGATAAGACCCAGAATAATGCTGCCGAGAATGATGAGGGCTTTCTTCGGCTTCAACACCCCAGGCTGGGTGATGGCCGGGTCAACGATGCGCACATCACCAACGGTACTGGCTTCGGTGATTTTCAGCTCCTGCTGTTTATTCAGCAGCTGCATGTACACCTGCTGTCCGGATTCCACATCGCGGGTCAGACGTACGATTTCCTGCTGCGTTTTAGGCATCGCAGTGACGCGGTCGTTGAGTTTCGCCTTCTCTTCTTCCAGCGTGCGGCGTTTCTCAAGCAGCGTACGGTAGGCCGGGTGACGCTTGGTATAAAGCTTGGAAATCTCCGCTTCTTTGAAGGTCAGCTCGTTAAGCTGCGCATCAATGTTAACCATCGAGTCGAGAACGGATTTCGCTTCCAGCGGCAGGTCGACAGAGTCTTTATCCTGACGATAGGCGTTCAGCTTGTTCTCGGCATCATCCAGACGAGCGCGGACTTCCGGAAGCTGTTTAGCGAGGAATGCCAGGCTTTTCGCCGCTTCAGCCGATTTACGCTCAACGTTCTGCTCAAGATAGTTGCGGGTGATGCTGTTGAGGATGTCGCGGATCTGATCCTTATCTTCACCGGTAAAGGTCATGCTCAGGACACCGGTGTCCTTGCCGTTTTCGGTGACGGTGAGGTTGTTCTGCAGATTGTTAATCATTCCCAGCGTGGAGAATTTGGTCACGGTAAATTCACCGCCCTCCTGGGCGTGGATCGCGCTGACCATCATGCTGACACCCTGTTTCGTCAGCATCTGCCCCACTTCACCGCGCGCGCTAAAGCCCGCATCGCTGGTCAACTGGTACTGTTTCGGGCCTAACACCGTCAGGGTAAAGGTCTGATCCGCGCTTCCTTTTGGCAGCACAAAGTCAGTCACTTTGACCGTGTCGTTGCTGCGTCCCATCAGACGGTCCCAGCCGGCACCAAAGATCGGGAAGGTATTTTTGGTGACGGAAATATCAAGGCCGAGGTCGTGAACGGTTTTACCCAGAACCAGGCGCGACTGGATCAGCTGAATTTCCGCATCGGAGGCCGGCGGTTTGTTCGCCAGTGCGGAGCCAATGTCCTGCACCAGCGAGTTACCGGTATTCTGCTCAATCTGCACCAGCGCATCGGCACTGTAGATGGGCGTCGCAAACAGCGTATAGACGACGGCCGCCGCGGCAAACACGGCGGTGATCCCAAGCACCCACCACTTTGCCTCTACGACGGTGCCGACCAGGCGACCAATATCGATTTCATCACTGCCCGAAGTCGGGGCGGCAGAAGGTTTTGTTTTTTCTGTCATTGTTATCCCTGCTGAGCTTTCAGTGCCTGCGCCCACTGACGGGCAGACTGGTCAAGTAAGGTGTATACCGCCTCGAAGGCCTCATGGCTTTTGCGATATGGATCGGGGATTTCGCGTTCATTGTCCCAGTGACCAAACAGCATCACCTTGCCGCGCATCTCCGGTGCGATATCACACAGCGCATGGATATGGCGTTTTTCCATCGTCAGGATCAGGTCATACTCCCGGCACATACGGCCGGTGACCTGACGGGCGATGTGCCCGTCGAGCGAAAGGTTATGATCGCGGGCCACGCTCGTTGCGCGCTCATCGGCACCTTTACCGACCAGCGCACCCAGCCCTGCGGAGTCAACGGTCAGTTCGGGCTGGTAGAGTTTCAGCAGCCGTTCAGCCGTGGGGGAACGGCAAATGTTCCCCACGCATACCACCAGAATTTTGTTAAACATCGCGGATTACCAGGTATGAATGTCGCGCGCCGTATCCGTCATGTAGCGAACGCCACTGATGGTTGGCAGCAACTGGTTGATCAGACGGTTCCAGCGGGCAACCGGTGCGGTGGTGACATACACCACATCGTATGGCTGGAGACGGAACTCCGTTGCCATCACCAGAGACGTCGCATCGGACATATCCAGCTGGTAGATGTTGGCAATCTTGCCTTTCGCACTGCCCTCACCTTTCAGCGGACGGATCACGAAGATACCGGTGGCGTTGGAGGTGGTCAGATCAATACCCTCTGCATTACCCAGCGCTTCGGTCAGGGTCATGCCGCTGAAGTCCATTTTGAGGGTGCTCTGTTTCTTAACTTCGCCCATCACGAACACTTTCAGATCGTCATTGCGCGGTACGTAGAGAATGTCGCCCGGATAGAGCAGACGGTTCTGAGTCAGGTCACCGTTTTGCATCAGCGCCTGCAGCGAAATGCGCTGCTCTTTGCCGTTGTGCGTCAGAACCACGTTGCGCCAGTCGGCACCGTCGGTTAAACCGCCGGCGGCGTTAATGGCATCCAGAACGGTCAGCGGTACGTTGGTGATGGCCTGTTGGCCGGATTTATTCACCTGTCCGGAGATATAGGCTTTTTGCGAGCGGAATGCGGCGATATTAACGTCCACCTGCGGATCGGCGATGTACTGCGCTAAGCGGCCGGTAATATCACTGCGGATTTCGGCGAGCGTTTTCCCGGCAACGTGTACCTTGCCAATATAGGGATAGAACATGGTGCCGTCTGACTGTACCCAGTTACCGGTGTCGCTTGAGCTACGGTACTGGCCCGCTGGTGTGGTCAGTTCAGGGTGGTCCCAGACGGTGACGTTGATGACATCACCCGGCCCCACGCGGTACTGGTAGGAGGCAATCTCCTGATCCAGAGACATATTCGGCTGAGCAACATTCGGACGTGGGCGTAATTGTTCGACCAGACGTGGCGTGAGTGGATAAACATTCACCATTTTGTCGAGATCAAAATCGGCATCCTGCTGCTTGATCACATCCTTACCCATTGTTGACATATTGCTGCCGGGAAAGACCGTACAACCACTCATCAAGGTCACAGACACCAATAATGGCATCAATTTCATTTTGGATTTCATCATTGATTATTTATCACTTTGGCAGAGTAATTATCCTGTGCAATTTAAAATAAGCCGGGTCGTATTGGGTTTCAGCATGCAGTTAATCAAATAGAAATATAACTGGCATCAGTCCTAAAAAAAGCTTATTCATCCATTGGCTATTGACAGAATAATCGAGGCTGATTCACACGCTTTCAGGCACGCTACCGCCCTTGGCTTTCAGTTACCAATCCACTGACTAAACAATGTGTTATGGATAGACACCCTCTTGAACAAGGTCTTCTGGAAATATATCAGCCGCAAAAACGCCCGACGGATAATCAATAACCATTCCTGAAGACCGAAACAATAATAGCAACAAGGAGATTTAACATTTGATGCTGGAGGAATTGTTGCAGCTAACCTAATAGCAGGCAAGGAGACAACTGTCCTAATAACTGTTTTTAAGATTAATATTAAGAGCAAAGTTTTGACCTTTTAGGATTTTCTTTATATTGACAAAGCAACAATAAAAACCATTAATTGCGATATATCCTAAAATGTACTGTGCGTAATAAAATATAAGTAATTACCTTATTTACAGCGCCAGCGTATTGCTCTCTTTTTGTTCGGCCTTATTAAGAGAAATCTCAGCCCGGCATTGCAATTTCCCGCCGCTTTATCCATGATCGAAGTGTGACATTCGTCATATAACAGAAGGTATTGCTATTACTATGGAATGGATTGCCGATCCATCAATCTGGGCCGGACTGGTGACGCTGGTCGTCATCGAATTGGTGCTCGGTATTGATAATCTGGTCTTTATCGCCATCCTCGCCGAAAAACTGCCCCCTTCTCAGCGTGACCGCGCTCGCGTAACGGGCCTGCTTTTGGCGATGGTGATGCGGTTGCTGCTGCTGGCCTCTATCTCCTGGCTGGTCACGCTGACACAGCCTCTGTTCTCCGTTCACGGCCTGAGCTTCAGCGCCCGTGACCTGATCATGCTCTTCGGTGGCTTGTTCCTGCTGTTTAAAGCGACGGTTGAACTTAATGAGCGGCTCGAAGGCAAAGACAGTGAAAACCCGACCCAGCGACGCGGGGCAAAATTCTGGCCTGTGGTGGCGCAAATCGTGGTGCTGGACGCCGTCTTCTCACTGGACTCGGTGATCACCGCCGTCGGGATGGTTGACCACCTGGCCGTGATGATGGCCGCAGTGATCATTGCCATTACGCTGATGGTGATGGCAAGTAAAGCCCTGACCCGGTTCGTTAACAGCCACCCGACCATTGTTATTCTCTGCCTGAGTTTCCTGCTGATGATTGGCTTTAGCCTGGTGGCAGACGGGTTTGGATTCCACATTCCGAAAGGCTATCTGTATGCCGCCATTGGTTTCTCAGTAATGATTGAAGCGCTGAACCAGCTGGCGATATTCAACCGTCGCCGCTTCCTCTCAGCGAATCAGACGTTACGTCAACGCACGGCCGACACGGTCATGCGCCTGCTGAGCGGGAAAAAAGAGGATGCAGAACTGGATGCGGAATCCGCCGCGATGCTTGCCGATCACAGTGACGGGCTGATCTTTAATCCGCAGGAGCGACTGATGATTGAGCGGGTGCTCAATCTGAATCAGCGGACGGTCAGCAGCATCATGACATCACGGCATGACATCGAGCATATAGACCTGACGGCACCGGAGGAGCACATTCGCGCCCTGCTGGATAAAAACCAGCACACCCGCGTGGTTGTCACCGGCGGTGAAGAGGAAGAGGAGTTGCTGGGCGTGGTGCACGTCATCGACCTGCTGCAACAGCAGCTGCACGGTGAAGCACTCAATCTGCGCGCCCTGGTACGCCAGCCGCTGGTCTTCCCTGAAGGACTGCAGCTGCTTTCTGCCCTTGAGCAGTTCCGTAACGCGCGCACTCACTTTGCCTTTGTGGTGGATGAATTCGGTTCCGTTGAAGGACTGGTCACGCTCAGCGACGTCATGGAAACCATCGCCGGTAATTTGCCCAACGAGGTGGATGAGATTGATGCGCGCCACGACATCCAGAAAAATGCCGACGGGTCGTGGACGGCGAACGGCCATATGCCGCTGGAAGACCTGGTGCAATATGTGCCGCTGCCGTTGGATGAAAAACGCGAATACCACACTATTGCCGGTCTGCTGATGGAATATTTGCAGCGTATCCCGCAGCCGGGAGAAGAGGTTCAGGTGGGGGACTATCTGCTTAAAACGTTGCAGGTTGAGAGCCACCGTGTACAGAAGGTGCAGCTCACTCCACTGCGGGATGATGAAGAACTGGACTATGAGGTTTAGTGAGTTGTTTTGCCCGGTAGCATGTGCGCTACCGGGCGCTCGGGCATCAAAGCTTATCTAACAGCTTCTTCACATCCTTCCCTGACTGTGAATCTTTATTCCGATCCGCCCAGTCGTTCAGACGACGTTTCGCTTCGTCCTGCAGATGTTTGCGCAGGATCTGATCCACCTGAAGGCTGTAATTCAGCGCCTGCCATTTGCCATAGACAGTGAGCGGAACCGGCGTCTCTTTAAGGAAGTCGATCAGTTTACTTTCACCCTGCCAGCCGGAAAGTACCCGCACGTTAAATCGGGTATCCGCCGTCTCTTTCACCAGATCCAGCTTACCTTCACCGGTTAACGACAGGAGTGAAGAGGTCCCCTGCATTCCGTCGAGGGTGAGCTGCCCATTATCCAGCGTCAGGTCAGTGGTAAAGCTGTCGAGGCGCGTTGCGCTGTCGTAGTTTTCCTGGGCTTTGACATCACTGCTGCGCTCCACCGCCTGCTGCACCAGCTGCTGGAAGTTAAGCCCTTCCATACGGGAGTCTTTCAGATCAAGATGGGCCTGCCCCTGCCATTCGCGGCGGAAAGCCTCAGCATCAATCTTCGTCCCCGAAAAGTCACCCGCCAGCGTCAGTTGGCCCGTTAAGGAGATCGGGTAATTAAAGGCTTTAAGGATGGTACCAATCTCAACGTTGTCGAGACGCGGCTGGAATTCGGCGCTGGCCGTCTCTTTACGCACGTCCAGCGTGCCCGGCAGAGAAAGATGTCCGGCGCCCATTTTGCCGCTCAGTTCGGAGATCACCAGCAAACCGTTATGGTTAAACATCTGGCTGCTCACGTCGGTAAAATCGATACCGCGCCAGCGCAGGCTGTTAGCTTTCAGTAAGATATCAGCCGTGAATCCGCGCAGACCATTATAGTCTGGCTGATCAAGACTCGAGGAGATGACCGGACGCGGCTTGGACGGCTGGCTTTGCCCATTCTGAGCAGCGTTACCGTCGGTTGCACCTGCTGGCTGAGGCGGAAGTAAGTTCTCCAGATTGAGCTTGTCAAACTGCAGATTCATTACCCACTTCGGCTTCTCCTCAAGCGTGACGCTCGCCTGCCCTGTCAGACTGCTGTCGTTCGCCTGCAGGTTGAGATTATCCAGCTCAAGCTGTTTTTGTTCTTCGCGCCACACGGCCTGCAGCGTTCCCTGACCGGTGATCCCCTGGGCAGGAAGATCGGCTCCCGTCAGTTGCCAGTTCAGTTGCTGAATATCCGCCGTGAGCTGATGGGGGTAATCTGAGGCATTCACGTTGGCGTTCAACGACAGATTCAGATCGCGCTGATCGCGGTTCAGCCTTCCGCTAAACTCCAGCGAGGCAATATGGTGGGCGTCCTGCTCCATCTTCAGGTTGATGTTACGGACGGTTACCTGCTCGTCGGACTCATGCTGGAAAACCAGCACGCTGTCGGCGACTTTCAGTTTGGCTATATCAAATGACCAGCCCGTATCCGTCGGCTCGTCGGGCAGCGTATTTTCCCGCGGGGCGACCGGCGCATCCGAGTCACGCACGGCTTCAGTTTGCGGCGTCAGCTGAATCACCGCCCCTTTCAGCATCACCTGGTCGACCTGCAACTGGTGTGAAAAGAGCGGGATCAACGCCACATCAAGACGCATGTTATCGGCAGAGACCAGCGGCTGGGAGGCACCCGGCGCGGTTAACGACATGCGGCCTGAGAGAATGCTGAGTTGCGGCCAGACGTGCCAGCGCAGCGGCCCATCAAGCTTCAGTTGATAACCACTACGCGCTTCGACCTGCCGCACCATGTAAGCACGGAAATCATTAGGGTTAACAAGCAGGACTAACGCCGAAAGGCCAGCAACCAGAACCACCAGCAAAATCATCAGCGTTGTCAGAACTCTTCTCATAGCATCCTCAGTGGACTAACGATCAGTCTTTATCAATACGGCTCGCGACCGCACCCTGCTGGTCGCGATATTTAGCGTCCTGACGGCGGTTATAAGGACGATCTGCCGGACCGGTTAGCGGTTCAAAGCTCAATGCGCCGATCATCATCCCCGGACGCAGTGCCAGAGGCAGTTTACCGGCATTGAAGAACTCGAGCACGATACGGCCCGACCAGCCTGGATCGATACGGTGCGCGGTCACGTGAACCATCAGCCCCAGTCGCGCCAGAGAAGAACGGCCATCGAGCCAGCCGACCAGGTCCGCAGGCAGCGTCACGGATTCATAGGTCACCGCCAGCGCCAGTTCACCCGGATGCAGATAAAAGGCTTCGCCCTCGTCAATAACGATTTCATCACTCATCACGCGATCAAGTGCGGCGCTGACTTCATCCTTCGGCCCGCTAAGGTCGATGAACGGTGCGGTATGGCCGCTAAAGGTGCGGAATTTATTTCCCAGGCGCACATCAACAGTCACACCATTGATACGCTCCACGGGTGGACGTGGTGTAATAGACAGACGGCCTTCATCCAGCCAGGCTTCAATATCGCGATCACAAAGACGCATCGCACTTTCTCCTTTCATGCATCGTACCCTGAAGCCATAAAGACTCAGGGCAAAACCAGGTTATCCCTGAACGGTACACAATTCGCGCGGCTTATTCAAAAAACTGGCTGATTTTCGCTTTTAAGATATCAATGGCTATGCGGTTTTTACCGCCACGAGGCACGATGATATCGGCGTATTGCTTGGATGGTTCAATGAATTGCAGGAACATCGGGCGGACAGTTTTCTGGTATTGCGCCATCACGGAGTCCATCGAACGTCCACGCTCATTGACGTCACGCTTAATGCGGCGCATCAGGCAGATATCCAGCGGCGTATCGACGAAAATCGAGAAGTTCATTGATTCACGCAGACGGGAGTCGGTCAGAAGCAAAATACCTTCAAGAATAATGACCTTCTTCGGTTCGATACGGATCGTTTCCTGCGTACGGGTATGTTCTACATAACTATAGACGGGAAGTTCTATTGCCTGGCCGCTTTTAAGTGCTTCTAAATGCTGGAACAGTAAGCTGTGATCCATCGCATTAGGATGGTCATAGTTAGTTTTTACGCGTTCTTCCATCGACAGATGGGATTGATCTTTGTAATAGCTGTCTTCGGGAATGACGCCGATATGCTCATCACCAACTTGTTCACGCAGTTCGCGGTAAAGCGTACTGGCAATAAGACTTTTACCTGAAGCCGATGCGCCGGCGATGCCTATAATGACGCACTGATGAGACTTATCAGTCATAAATTTAGCGACCTGATTAACCTGGATGTTAAGGAAGGACGACGCCGGAGCGTCAAACGCGGCAATTATAGGGATTTCGCGGGCATGATACCAGTCGAAAGCGCAGGTTCTGCGAGACAGGGTGAAAAGCGACGAAATGATCCCTTTGTGAAATTTAAACGCACGTTTTTTCAGCGTTTGTCGGGGATTTTTTACCGAGTAACTATTTAATAAGTCTATGATGTCAAATTATGAGCAGTCGCCATATGAATTGTAAATTGTTTGTACTAGCATAAACCAAATTATCAAATTCACTCGTCCGGATTTCTCTCCTGACGGCATGGCGTCTCTGGATAAAGCGGTAATGAATAAACAATACCAGCGGGTTTTGGTTACCACCCCACATCCTTTATTGCGACTTGTCTGTCTGGGCCTGGTCACCTTTATCTTTACCTTATTTTCGCTGGAGCTGACCCGCTTCGGCACCCTGCTCGCCCCGCTCTGGTTCCCTACCGCCATCATGAT
Organism: Enterobacter sp. V89_11; assembly: GCF_029967775.1. Lineage (NCBI taxonomy): Bacteria > Pseudomonadati > Pseudomonadota > Gammaproteobacteria > Enterobacterales > Enterobacteriaceae > Enterobacter > Enterobacter sp. V89_11. Next base: position 61,438 of record NZ_JASCAN010000001.1, read on the forward strand.
GGTGGCCTTTTACCGTCATGCAGGAAAGATGTGGCCGGGTATCGCTCTGGCCTGCTCGTTTGGCAATATCCTGGCCGCGTGGATGCTTTTCTCCTGGTCGTCGATCAACCCGACCTATACCGCTATCAACGTGGTTGAAGCCGTGATTGGCGCGGTGTTACTGCGTAAACTGCTCCCGTGGTATAACCCCCTGCAGAATCTGAATGACTGGATCCGTCTGTCCATCGGTAGTGCGCTGGTGCCACCGCTGGTTGGCGGGGTGCTGGTGTATCTTCTGGTGCCGGGTCCGGAGCCGCTGCGTAATTTCCTCGTCTGGGTGTTATCAGAAGCCATTGGTGCGCTGGCGCTGGTGCCGTTAGGGTTACTCTTTAAACCACATTATCTGCTGCGTCACCGCAACCCAAAATTGCTGCTGGAAACGCTCGCCACCATGGCCGTGACGCTGGCTCTCAGTTGGATGGCGATTACCTGGCTGCCGTGGCCCTTCACCTGCGTTATCGTTCTGCTTATGTGGAGCGCCGTGCGCCTGCCGCGAATGGAGGCGTTTCTGGTATTTCTGGTCACCGTGATGATGGTCTCGCTGATCATGACGCGTAACCCTGTATCCATGACGCCGCAAAACCTGCTGGTGACGCTAAACGCGCCCTGGCTACCCTTTTTGATGATGCTGTTGCCGGCCAATATTATGACCATGGTGATGTATGCCTTTCGCGCCGAACGCAAACATATCACCGAAAGTGAAGCGCGTTTTCGTAACGCGATGGAGTATTCCGCCATCGGCATGGCGCTGGTCAGCATAGAGGGGCAGTGGCTTCAGGCCAATAAAGCCCTGTGTAACTTCCTGGGATACAGCCAGACGGAGCTTCAGGCCCTCACCTTCCAGCAGTTAACCTGGCCGGAAGATTTGAATACCGATCTCGAACAGCTGGAGCAGCTGGTCAACGGCGACATCAACACCTACACCCTTGAGAAGCGTTACTACACCCGCAACGGTGAAGTGGTCTGGGCCCTGCTTGCCGTCTCCGTGGTGCGCCACACCGACGGTTCACCGCTCTATTTTATCGCCCAGATTGAAGATATTAACGACCTGAAGCAGACCGAGTGGGTCAATAAACGCCTGATGGAGCGCATCACCCTCGCCAACGAAGCGGGCGGTATCGGCATCTGGGAGTGGGATCTGGAGCCGGACATTATCAGCTGGGATAAGCGGATGTTTGAGCTGTATGAGATCCCGCCGCACATCAAGCCCACCTGGCAGCTCTGGCACGAAACGATGCTCCCGGAAGACCGCGCTCACGCTGAAAAGGTGCTCCGGGATTCCCTCATTTCACGTTTGCCGTTTAAGCTTGAGTTCCGCATTCGTGTTAAAGAAGGCGTGCGCCATATACGCTCTCTGGCGAACCGGGTACTGAACAAACAGGGTGAAGTCGAACGCCTGCTCGGCATCAACATGGACATGACCGAGGTGAAGCAGCTCAACGAAGCGCTGTTCCAGGAAAAAGAGCGTTTGCACATTACCCTCGATTCCATCGGCGAAGCGGTGTTGTGTACCGATATCGACATGAATGTCACCTTTATGAACCCGGTTGCCGAGAAAATGAGCGGCTGGCTGCAGACCGAGGCTATCGGGCAGCCTGTCCTGAAAGTGTTGCACATCACCTTTGGTGAAAAGGGACCGCTGATGGAGAATATTCACAGCGGCGATATGTCCCGTTCCGATATAGACCAGGACGTGGTGCTGAACTGCCGTACCGGCGGCAACTACGATATCCACTACAGCATCACCCCGCTCAGTACGCTGGACGGGCAGAACATTGGCTCCGTGATCGTGATTCAGGACGTGACGGAATCGCGCAAAATGCTGCGTCAGCTCAGTTACAGTGCCTCGCACGATGCCCTCACCCACCTCGCAAACCGGGTCAGTTTCGAAAATCACCTCAAACGGCTCTTACAGACCGTACAGGAGACACGCCAGCGTCATGCGCTGGTGTTTATCGATCTCGATCGTTTTAAAGCCGTCAACGACACCGCAGGCCATGCGGCGGGTGATGCTCTGCTGCGGGAGCTTTCGTCATTAATGTTGACCATGCTCCGCTCCAGCGACGTGCTGGCTCGTCTCGGCGGGGACGAATTCGGGTTGTTGCTCCCGGACTGCAATATCGAAAGCGCGCGTTATATTACCGGCCGCCTGATTAACACCATCAATGACTATCACTTTATGTGGGAAGGACGTCTGCACCGGATCGGCGCCAGCGCGGGTATCACTCTGATTGATGAAAATAACCATCAGGCTTCAGAAATCATGTCACAGGCGGATATCGCCTGTTACGCCTCGAAAAACAGCGGACGCGGCGTCGTCACGGTTTACGAACCCCAGCAGGAACGGGACCACGGCATGCGCAGCATGATGTCGCTTGATGAGCAGTGGCACATGATTAAAGACAATCACCTGATGATGATTGCCCGCAGCGTCGCGTCTCCACGGATACCGGAAAGCTGCAACTTCTGGCTGATTTCATTACGCCTGTGGACCAGCCAGGGCGAAGTGCAGGAAGAGCATGTGTTCCGCTCCGGACTTGCGGAGCCTGAACTGTTGCACGCCCTTGACAGACGTATCTTCAACGAGTTTTTCCGCACCTCCGCCGCACAGGTCGCCCACAAAGGCATGGGGGTCGCGCTTCCGCTGTCTGAAGCGGGTTTAGCAAGCGTCACGCTGGTTGATGAACTTGTCGACCTGCTGGAGAAGAGCCCCATGCCGGGCCGTCTGCTGCATCTGGTTATCGCTGCCGACGTGGTATGTAACCCGGATGAGAACCTGCAGCAGGGCCTGCAAAAGCTTCGCCATGCTGGCTGCCGCGTCGTACTCAGCCAGGTGGGACGCGATATGAACGTCTTTAGCCACCTCAGCGCCAATATGGCCGATTATCTGATGCTTGATACGGAAATGGTGACGAATGTTTATGGCAACCTGATGGATGAGATGATGGTGACGATCGTTCAGGGGCACGCCCAGCGCCTGGGCATGAAAACCATCGCTGGTCCGTGTAACCAGCCCATCATGATGGACACGCTCTCCGGCATCGGCATTGATTTTATTTACGGCGACACCATCGCCGAGCCGCAGCCGTTGGATCTACTGCTTAATACCAGCTATTTCGCCATCAACTGATGGCGCCCAGCCGTCGGTATACCAGATGTGCAGCAACGCATACGAGCGCCAGGGCTGCCAGCGCTGGGCGTAGCGCCGAATTTGCGCAGGCGTCATCCCGGCAAAACGTTGCTTAATCAGATAATCATCCGGCAGAAAAACGTCCTTCGCCTGCCAGCCGCGCAGGGCCAGGTAGTTTGCCGTCCAGCGTCCTATTCCGGGCCGCTGCTGTAAGGCCTTCATTCCCGCCTCAATATCCGCAGGAGGGGAAAGCGGAAACGTCCCGTCCACCACAGACTGAGCCAGATGAACGATCGACTCCGCCCGCTTTACCGGCATTCCAAGCGCTTTCAACGCCAGCGGGTCCGCTGCGGCCAGCGCGTGCGGGGTCGGGAAGCAGAGATAACCCGGGGCGTCTTCAACCGGCTCTCCGCACAGGGCGACAACGCGGGAAGCCAATTTTGCCGCCATCGCCACGCTAACCAGTTGCCCGAGTATCGCCCGCACACCCTGCTCCCAGGCATCCATCGCCCCCGGCAACCGTAAGCCTGGCCGTGCGGCCCCCAGATCCCCCAGTGTCGAGCGGATCGCCTGAGGATCGCAGCCAAGATCGAAAAGTCGCCCGATACGCTCAAGGCAGGTCTGCGCAACCGGAATCAAGCCCGGGCTGAGCGTCACGGCAAGCGTAGGGGTTTGGCTGTCCGGCGTAACGCGAAATATCCCCTGATGCCCCTCGCAGGCGAAACTGCGCTCGTAATAGTGGTCCGTGACGGTCTCTACGCCCGCTACCGCACGTGCGCTAAGGAAACCAAACATCCATTGCCAGTCGTAAGGGGGTTGCCAGGTCAGGGTATACATCATCGCTCCTTTTTTGTTCCCCTCAGCATAAACCGAAAGGCCTTGTTTCGCCTTGCTTTCATATTCCTGTTGTCGCCAGGCAGACATTTCGCTAAAGTCTCGCCCCTTCTCACTGGCATGGGGATTAATCGTGTTTATTGGATTTGACTACGGTACGGCAAACTGTTCGGTTGCCATTATGCAAAACGGGCAACCACAGCTCCTGAAGATGGAAAAAGAGAGCACGCTGCTGCCATCAATGCTCTGCGCACCCACACGCGAAGCGGTCAGCGAATGGCTGTTCCGTCATCATCAGGTGCCCGCTACCGCAGCGGAAACCCAGGCGCTGCTGCGCCGGGCGGTCAGTTTTAACCGCGACGAAGATATCGACGTGACCCCTTCCAGCGTGCAGTTTGGCCTCTCATCGCTGGGCCATTACATTGACGATCCGGAAGAGGTTTACTTCGTTAAATCACCGAAGTCGTTTCTGGGCGCCAGTGGGTTAAAACCACAGCAGGTGGCGATGTTCGAAGACCTGGTGTGCGCCATGATGCTGCACATCCGTAACCAGGCGCAGACCCAGGTACCCGATCCCATCACGCAGGCCGTTATTGGTCGCCCGATCAACTTCCAGGGTCTGGGCGGTGAAGAGGCTAACCAGCAAGCGCAGGGGATCCTCGAGCGCGCCGCACACCGAGCCGGTTTCCGTGACGTGGTCTTCCAGTATGAGCCGGTAGCGGCAGGGCTGGATTTTGAAGCCACATTAACGCAAGAGCAACGCGTGCTCGTTGTGGATATTGGCGGGGGCACCACCGACTGCTCTTTACTGCTGATGGGGCCACAATGGCATCAGCGTCGTGACCGCGAAACCAGCCTGTTGGGCCACAGCGGCTGCCGCGTAGGCGGTAACGACCTGGACATTGCTCTGGCATTTAAAAGCCTGATGCCGCTGCTCGGCATGGGCGGACAAACCGAAAAAGGCATTGCCCTGCCAATTCTGCCCTGGTGGAACGCCATCGCCATCAACGACGTTCCGGCGCAGAGTGATTTTTACAGCACCGCGAACGGGCGCTTCCTGAACGATCTGGTACGCGACGCGCAGGACGCGGATAAAGTCGCCCTGCTCTATAAAGTGTGGCGTCAGCGTCTCAGCTATCGCGTGGTGCGTACCGCTGAAGAGAGCAAAATCGCCCTCTCTGACCGTGCTGAACACGCTGTCTCATTACCTTTTATCAGTGATGAGCTGGCGACCGCGATATCGCAGGAAGGGCTGGAAACGGCACTCGCCCAGCCGCTGCAGCGGATCCTCGAGCAGGTGCAACTGGCGCTGGAGAATGGTAAAGAGAAGCCGGATGTGATTTACCTGACCGGCGGTAGCGCCCGTTCACCGCTTATCAAGAAAGCGCTGGCGGAACAGCTTCCGGGTATTCCGATTGCCGGTGGCGATGACTTTGGCTCCGTAACGGCAGGTCTGGCCCGCTGGGCACAGGTGATGTTCCGTTAAGCCCCGACGGAAGCCCTCGAAATGCGCAGGGCTTCCGTCGTTTACAGCGCGTTAAAACGCACATTTTCCTTTTTACCTGGCAGCACGCTGCCCTTTTTGCATGCCGCTTCTCTTGTCGTCGGCTGGCTTTGCTCGACAAATCGCCGGAAATCAGCGAACGGCACCGGGGGCAGGAAATGATACCCCTGCAGGTAATCCACCTGTTTGCTGATAAGCCACTCTCGCTGATAAGCGTACTCCACCCCTTCCGCCACGGTACGCAGTCCCAGAATCATCGCCAGATTAATAATCGATTCCAGCATCGGCAGCGGTTGGTTATCAGCCTGGATAGCGTTGATAAAGGTCTTATCAATTTTTATGACATCCAGTTCGAGTTCATTCAGATAGCATAAATTCGCGTATCCTGTACCAAAGTCATCCAGAGCAAACATCACCCCGCGATTACGCAGTGAACGTATCAGTTCTTTTATTGCAGGCGTCACGGCCAGCGTTTGATTTTCGGTGATCTCAATCATGAGCTTCACCGGTAACGATTCTGTCAGCTCTAAAAAATTGAGGCACTCCCAATAAAACACCGGGTTACTTAACGTGGTTGGACTGACATTAAACGCCACAAACAGCGGTGTATTTAACCCGTTGCTCTTTTGCTTTAAGTCACTGGCAACTTTATGCATTAAATAGCTGGTGAGTTCGTTAATCAGACCACAACTTTCTGCCAGCGGAATAAATTCTCGCTGCGAAATCGTGTAATTATGCCCTAATGGCCAGCGGGCCAAAATCTCTATACCGCACAGTTCACCACCTGCACCGACAACGGGTTGATAATAAGGTAAAATTTCATCATTTTTGAGTGCCAGACTCAGACGCCCCGCATCATTATTATCATAACTACGCCCGGTGGATTTGCGCATTAGCATACTGTTCTGCCCCACATCCCTTTCAGTCAGGAAACCATTGCGGATAAGAAAAATAATAGATTCAATAAAATTTTTAAAACCAAGCCTGTGCGTTATTTTATCCCGGTAGCGATACAGGGATTTTGTGGTCAATGAATTTGCCCGGCAGAATTCGGCCTGCCCCTCTTTCGTCATCATGGCATTAAGCATGTCTGCCTCAAATTCGGTTAGCGCGAAAACGTCCAGCTCATCTGATTTTACGCGTGATTCCGGTTGCGGGGTGGTCATCAGTATACGCGTGAGTATATCGATGACGGTCGTATAATGCAGTGTTACATCAATTGAGGTACTGTATTCATAGCCTCGATTAATACACTCATTTTCGCTCACCCTGAGAACAACGCTGTTTACCATGATAAACTGGCTACTGTTACGATGTAGCCATTTCTTCACCAGGAAAAAGGGCATCCGGTTATCAACAATTAACAGACAGGAGTTGTATTGCTGAAAAGAAAGGTCTGACTCTGATATAAATGTCTGACTGTCGACCAGTACCAGATTAGGCAAAAAAGCCCTAAGCCCGGCGAAAAGATAAATGTCATAACTGAGCAGGAAGACCTTTTTCTTATTCATAATAATCACCATCACGTTTTCATTGTAAAACGCAGCCTTCCCGAACAGGAAAGTGTATTCACAATTGACCTGGTATTCACATAGACTTAAGGTAAAACAAATAAAATGCCTTTAGATTGCATAGTGTGTAGTAGCTCATCCCCCTTACAATAAAACTGAGCGCAGGGGAAATGATAAGAATATTCTTGCTGTATCGGTAGCGAATTCTGAGGTCCGAAATGAGTACAAACTTATGCGCTTATATTCACATTCGGACAAACTTTAGTGATAACAAACACTATTTTAACAGAATAAAAAACCATAAATAATGCGACACATAGGTTATTATTTCAGAATAAGACGATACCCTATTCTGAGGATTACGCTGCCCGACACACCAACAGGGTGCGTCGCAAATCGCGTATACCGTACACATTGTGCGCAATATGCATTATTTTATAATAGAAGTTGTGTTGCTTAGACATAATTAATCCCGTGATCTCATCAGGCAAATCATCATTATCATTTTTGATCACAGAAACCCGTTGGGTACGTATGTAGCCGTCACTATCATTACCTAAAAATTTAAGCATCGTGGAACGGTTAATGGCGTAGCTTTTCCCATTAACATTAATCACGCCCACTTGTGACAATACCCCCTCTTCAGCAGATGATATCCTGAAAACCAGCAATACCTCCCCTTCTATGTGCATACCTGTTTTTTGCGTATTGAGCACAAGATGGTTCTTCGCTGAGCATACCAGCGCTGCCGGAACCTCATGACGTTTAAATAAAAACAAGAAAATGATAACAAGCGCTACGGCAAGACTAAAATACATAATTTTCGCACGCATGTGCAACTCCCCGGGAGCCTAACGTACAAATACTGAAAAATGATTCCTTTAGTTTATTACCTGCAGACAATCCATTGTCATCATAAAACACAATGACCTTATTTCTTCCCTTGCAGATAGATTTGAATTGCTGCCATCGGGATGAATTCAAAAAAGTGGATATTTTCTCAACTGAATTATCATCTGTCGTAAATATTTCACAGGAACCGGATTTTTGTACATGCACGACACCATCGGTATCTCGTAATAATTTTGGCAGAAGAACAAAACCAGATATCACCAGGCTGATGCCTAACATTCCGCCAACGATAGTTTTACCGTATCGCCTTAACCCGGGTTTGGTGGCGGAGGTTAATGCAGTGATGCTATGCGGCAACGCATCTTCTATTACGTTTTCGATCTGAGCCTGAAAAACAAATCCTTCTCGGGGGATAGTTGCGATCAGATTATCCATTCCCAGTTCTGCTAACGTTTTGCGCAAAATACTGACATTTTTATTTAGACTGTGACCTGATGGGATCAACCCATACCTTCCCCACACTTCTTCTATAATCAGATCCCGATGTAATTGTTTGCGGTTGTTCGCAATAAAGAGCTCCAGTAATCTTGCCGTTGCAGCGGACAGAACCACTCTTTCTCCCTGTACACTTAGCGCTCTGGTCTCTGAATCGTATACAATATGATCATTGATTATCTTTTTCATCCGGGAACTCTTTTATTATCGGCGGCAATGCCAGCACGCAGTACAGAATATATTCCCAGAGTTCAGTTAGCAATATAAGAACTGTTTCTTTAAACTTTAACTGTTATTTTTAAAACAACCATCGCCTATCGGTATATATTTTTTCAACGCAACGATGAATTTTTTATTTTTAGTGTTTAACGCGCTGCTTCGGTAGGTCTCTCCAGGCAGCAGGTAGCGCATCGTCGCCTCGTCATCGGTTGACTGGCATCCCTTGTGTACGATGATCCTGAAAAACGTATTACCGGTATTTGTCAGCGCCCCTTTTTGCTCATCCAGAGTATAACCTAGCGTCAGCTTTCTGGGCCTGACCACCAGGATCGTATCCAATGCAATAGCGGGTACAGCTTCACTTGCTTTGCCTGAATGACGTTCAGCAAACAGCGTTACCGGCATCTCGCGAAACTGAATCCGGTAGTAACGCTCTTTGTCATCCTCGGGCCCGCGATAGAAGATCTTAAAATACTCCCCGGCGTCAGGGGCGAGCGAAAACGTGAGCGGTGTAAACAGCAACTCACCGTCCTCTATTGGCAGACGCTTTTCCCCACCCGGGCCTGGACGGTCGATTTTAATCGCCGAAATGCTGTACACATTCTGTTTGTGGCTGTCGTTGTAAATACGTTTGCTAATGAACGACCGCTCTGCGGGGATATCATAGATCGTGGAGTCCAGATACAGCGCGTGGGCAGAAAGCGTGTAAAGCGCAATGCAGAGTCCCACCACACCCTCCGCGACCTTCCGCCAGCGCATCATTTTGTTACTCCCAGCCAGTTCGCGGTGACTTTGATTTCACCACTGGCGCTGACCACGCCTTCCCAGTCAGCGCCAGCCACCGTCAGTGCTGAGCGGGAATCATTCATCGGGAACAGCAGCGTTAAGTTGGTGCTGAAAAAGCTGCCATCATCCGTGTTGTTGGCATCCCATGGCACCTGTTGCCATAACGCATCGTTCAGACTAATGGCATTTTCACTGCAGCTGTTCCTCACCAGAGTAGGGCTTCCCGACGCGGTGTTGTATTGCAGATAGGCAGGGACAGGCACGTTTATTCCCCCCTGGGCCGACGTAAACAGGCAGTAAGGGGTATCGTTGATTGTCGTGCTGTCCCCGATAACCTGGGCCGTAATACTGTCAGCCTGACGGGGTCCCGATACGGTGACGACATAATCCATCTCGATCGGCGCGTCATCTCCGATGGTGCCGCTTCCACTGGCAGAGGCCGTATTATTCGATGAGACAATGCTAATCCCATACTCCTTCGGCACAATATTGAGCTGCAAAGAGGGGGTAAACTGGTAATAGCCTGACTCCGGGGTTAAGGCATTCGTAAACGCAAACGTAAAGGGCTGGCTGTTGGTAATACTGACGCCTGCATCCACCAGATTCTTAAGGAATGTTTTCGACAAAAAGACATAGATATACTGGCCAGATGTCGAAAAGACGTTGTAATACGCCGTCGAGGCGCTGAAGTTATACCATGTCGAGCCATTTCCTGAATATTTCACGGTGGTTGCGGAAGGGGTAAAACCCAACGCAGCAGAATCGATATACGCTCTGAATGTCAACGATGCCGTCAAATTTTGCGTCTGCTCAAGGTTGTATTTGACCATTTTACAAATTACGCCATCAACGTTACTGACGACACCCAGCTCACAGGATCCGGAATCATTTGTGATACTTGGGGTTCCATCACTGGCGATCCACAGCTCCTGAAAGGCACTTGTTGATTCCAGCGCCAGATGTCCCCGCTTGTTTAACGTGTAATTGATGTAATTCCAGCGACCTGTTGTCTGATCCTTACAACGTTGTCCTGAGGCGTAATCATAGTTAACCGAGGTATAGCAGCGGTTAAAAACATAGGTTTCGCTGCCACCCGTCGGCATATTACGAAAATACTCATAGGCTGAGTTGCTCAGCGAAGCAAAGCCATACGCTCCGCCAATAACCCCCGCCACGGATCCAACCTGCGCGTGGTAAAAACCATTGTTATCCACCCCCTGCCCGGCAATGTAGCCCGTCGTCGGACACTGCGAACCTCGGTAGCAGCGTATTCCTGTGAAAGGAACATCAATGGGCGAATTATCAATCCACATATCCTGATAATTATTGGCCGGCGCAGTCCAAATGACATAACCCAGGTAACCGAGGCTGACCTGGGAGGTACCGTATTTAACCCAGGTATTTGACCCGCTGAAACGGGGATCTAACGCGGACGGCGTAATGAAATACTCACCGTCAATGTCGTTCTCGATAAATAAAAACGTGTTGTTGATCGCCCCTGACGATGAGGCGGTCAGTGCCCTTGCGGAGAAGGGAATTAACCCCGCCAAAAACAGGAGCAAAATAAAAACGGAAGCACTTTTTTTCATAGCATTATCTCTGCGCCATCGTGGTTTGCGGTGCACATTTAACATCCCCTACCCACGCAGCGCCCCTGGCTTTTTCCAGATCTAAATCCGCTTCGCAGATATTACCGTTGGCAGACACCAGGGTAATAACGGGATACTTCTTATCAATATCAATGGCGAACTCACCTTTCGCGTCGGTACGCGTTTTGCCAATGTGGTTATGGATGTCCGTATTTGACGCCAGTTCACCATTGGGATATCGCACCCGGCCAAACACGGTCACCATGCTTTTCACCTCAGGTGACACCACGCCGACGTTACCGGGATAAAGGTTAAGCGCCTGTTTACGGCCCGAGACAATGTCAAAACTGTCTTCAGAGTTTTTATCATTCATAATTTCCAGCTTGTATTGCGCGTAAGGCGGGAGTGCAATAAAGCTCGATTTGCCGCTAAGAATATAATTTCGGTTATTTATTTTTGCGGCCAGCTTTCCATCACCCACAAGCTCGGTTTTCACAATGATGCCCGAGCGCTGTCGCTCTTTGCTCAGACCAAAATCGCCGCCCGCCCAGGCAACGGAACCCTGAGAGGAGAAGTTCATATTGGTCGAGTTGTCCGCTGAACGGGTCACCGAAACCGTACCGCCGTTATAGCGGGTGTCATAACTCAGGTTGCCATTTACAGCGTAATTGTTGTCGTAGTTCTGCTCTCCACTCAGGCGAGTCGAGGCGGAAATGCCTGCAGACGTAATAACGCTATCCTCAAATTGTTTACGCGCGCTGATATTGCCCTGTGTTGCGCCGTAGCGATCGCGTGAAACCCCGACACTCATCCACGAGGCCAGCGGCAGCGATAAATCCAGGCTGACATAGCGTTCCTGACGTCCGTCATCATTCGTATTGTTGTAGTAATAGCGCTGTACCCCGGCCCGTAACCCCACTGTGGCGTACCGTCCTGCATAGAGGGTGGTACTGTAATCCAGGTTTCGGTAGGTATTACCGGAATAGCGGTTTTCGGTCTGGCTGACCGTTAACGTGCCACCGTGCGGAATAAACCGGCTCAGGTTCAATGTTGCGCCAACCGAATAGTTATCCCGCTCCTGCACCGGCAGACGGTTACCGATTTTGCTGTCTTCCCGCGACGCCCACAGCGATCCAAACCCGCCTGGAGCATTAAGACTGGCGCTGCTGACGTTGCGCCATGTTCCGTCGTTCGCCACCAGCGTTTGTGTCCCGACACTGACATATTCGTTGACGTTAAGGGTAATGTCCGTTTCATTGACGGCATTGTCATCAAACCCATAACCTGTCGTTTTCAGGGTGAGCCCGGAGAGCATTGCCAGGGTTAACGAGGCCGCACCACCCGCAATCCAGGTCTGTTCACTGCCGGCATCACGGTAATGATTGCGCTTATAACTCACGCGGTCGTAATCAAGTGAACCGCCAAAAATTTGCCATGCGACTTCATGCAGGCCTGCGGCCTGCTGGCGGGCAAAAATTTTATTCACCCGACTGACGCGGGTGTTCACCGTCCGGCCATTTACCACGACATCCACCGTGACGTCATACACACCGTAAGGGAACCGGCTGGTGTCAATTTCGTAGCTGCCCATGTTGAAGTTCTGAACGCTTAACAAGCGCCCATCACGAAACACATGCACTTCACCGGCAGACGGCAAAAATATGGTTATTGGGATCAAGGACAGGGAGGTGTTTTCAACCACCGTACTGCCTTTATTGCCGTAGCTGACGCCGTAGATCTTGCCGCCATTCAGCGCATTGAGGCTGGCGATCGACTGAACGTTCCAGGTGTCGAGCATGCCCAACGCCAGACGATAACCCTCATAATCGCGCTCATACATGGCACGATACAGTTTGCTGGAGCGGTTACTCTCGCCAATACCATAGACCGAGCCATTGATATTGAGGTGGTGCTCTCTCAACGAGGTGGTGTTATCCAGTGTTAAATAACTGCGAGAGCTGCTGCCATTGCGGTAGTCATTGTAATAGGTGCCAAAGTTGTAATTCAGCACATTAGATAGTCGATCAACGCTGGACGGTCCCAGCAATGAACTGCGGGCGACTACCGCTTCAGTCAGGGCATCCCGGCTGACAATCATCTCCAGATGAAAAGAGGAGACGTTTAATTTCAGCCGTGCGTCTCGCGAAAGGGCAAGAGAGGTATTGTCGATAAATTTCGCATCGCCTATTTTTTCCACCATCTCGCGCGTTTTCTCTGAAAGCACCGCGTTATTGGGCAAATCGGCAATCATAATGGATTTTACAACGATATTTCCCTCAACCAGCGAGATGACCGCATCAGCAATTTTTTGTTGGCTTTTTGTATCCGTCTCCTGGTAGCGGATATAAACAGGGACCGTCATCCCCTGTTCAAGAGAACGCGCGAATGCCCCTGGAATAACATAATTACCAATCTTAACCGGTGCAGAATGCGCAACCCCTGATGTTAGCGCATAAGAGAGTAATAAACTCCCTCCTATAAGATATTTAAAAGACATACGCATCCTTACTTTTCGGTATTTTTATTACTGGTACCGGAAATGACGCCGTGTATTACTTCACTGTAATAAATTGCTTGCCATGCCAAATCCCAATGCGGGTGCGACTGTTTGACACATCGCTTTTCTGCAATCTTATTTTTGTGCCTGGCATGACGTAATAACGCTCGCGACACCCGCGTCCCCGATCCTGTGACGCCTCTTTGCAGGCTCCGTAAGCAATGACCCGAAACGAGACGTTGCCTTTGTTGGTGATGACATCCCCGTCACGACCGTATTCAAATCGTTCCTTGCGTGGCGCCACGACCAGTATTGTCCCGATTTCTGCCGACGCTGTCGCAATCGCGGCTTTGCCAGCCTTAGTCGATGCGCTTTCGCTTACGGGTTCGTCAACCCACTGCAGCCGGTAATAACGTTCTTTATCATCTTCTGGCCCTTTATAGAAAAAGCGAAAAACATCTTTTGCATCACCGGGTAAAATAAGGCTCGCCGGTGTAGAAAGTAATTCTCCCGACGTTTCAAATTGCATTTCTGTTCCGTCAGGCAGCGGTGAAGAGAGCCTTTTTACGGTAACGCTCACATAGCGGGCGGAATCAGTGGTGTTGATAATTTCTTTTGATAACGCGTTTTGATCGGCCGTCATTATCGACGTGATATCACCCACATTAATCGCCAGACTGGAAAAGGATATAGCCATCCCTGCCAGCGCTGCGAGTGGCAAATATTTCTTCATCAGTGCATTCCTGAGAAATTCGGGAGAGAGCCTCTCCCGAATTAATATTCATTACGCTGGAGTGGTCCAGGTTGCATTGAACTGAACTTTTACGTCACCCGTCCAGTAACCATCCGGCAGCGCAGAATAGTCAGTTACAGCAGTCGAACCGTCAGAAGTCGCTGAAGCGATGGAGAATTTGAAGCTGGACTGATCGCTTACACGCTCAGCGCCGTTATAGGCTCCATCGGCCAGCAGGCTTTCCAGACCTGAAGTGGAAGCCGCATTCACCAGAACGGTTTCGGCAGAGTTAGACAGCGCCTGACCATTCCATGCCACGCCCACATTCAGGGTAGATGCATCACCGCTTGCATTGGTCAGCGTATTGCTGATGACCTGAGCAGTCAGTTCAAAATCGGTTGCACTTTCCTGTCCCTGAATCGTCACATCAAAAGCGCCATCCTGAGTGTTAAACCCATTCAGGCCCTCTGCATACTGGAACGTCAGCGAGTTCAATGGGGTCACGACCAGCAGGCTGGTTGTATCTTTCGTTGCCGTTGCATCCCATGATGCGGTGGCAGATGCCGTAACATCAGCCATAGCATTTGCAGCAGCAAATACAGAAACCAGAGAGGCCACCAGTAATAATTTTTTCATTTTCATCTCCTGAGAACAAACGTACTGCCAGGTGCCATTTAATAAATAACCTGGAAGCTCCATTTAAATGCGAACGGGATTTACCGCGCCAAAAAAGTATTATTTGAATTATGTTTCAGAACAACCAATCGAATGACGAAAAAAACCTCCGTCGTTAGGATTTTTCTCATAATCATTCATGACGAGATCGCTTAAATGAAAACATAAAACCATTTAAATAACATTTTTAAAATAAAAATCTATAATTATCGCAATTTTAGGTAATTTAAACTGTTTTAGCTTTTTGATACAAATCAAAAGTGGTGCAATGAAAGGAATAACAAAAACATATTTCAAATCAAATAAATACGTCACATTGCAAAAAATCATTAGTTTGTTAATGATTTGATAACAAGATGAAAAATATTGGTATAACAGAGAATATTCCGATCCTTACATGATGAATAATGAAATTTTCCTAAAGACAAATTAAATAATAAAACCAATTGTTATCTTTCTCCGTTTCTCACCCGGCAGATAAATAATAAGAATATTTCAGGTGGCAGGGAATATTCCTGGTAAATTATGCACTGGCAATTGATCCGATTTGAAGGCCGTCTCACGCCGCGCCCCTCCCCCTGCCAATCAGACAAATCCAGACAGTCTTCCATATTTCCTCCATTTTTCTGCCGTGTTGCCTGACTAAACTAGTATCATTCCCCGAAGTATTCAGGATGAGAACGTATAACGATGAAAGGCAGTAACAAATCCCGCTGGGCAATCGCCGCTGGCATCATTGTGGTGGCTCTTGCCGCCGCCTGGTTCTGGCACAATCACTCTTCTGACACTTCCGCAGGTGCCAGCAGCCCATCACAGCGTCCCGCGAGTGGCGGGCGTCACGGCATGCGCGGCGGTGCGCTGGCTCCCGTTCAGGCGGCTACTGCGGTAAATAAAGCGGTGCCCCGTTATCTCTCCGGGCTGGGAACCATTACCGCCGCCAACACCGTTACGGTTCGCAGCCGTGTGGACGGGCAGCTGATGGCGCTTCACTTCCAGGAAGGCCAGCAGGTTAAAGCCGGGGACTTACTGGCGGAAATTGACCCAAGCCAGTTTAAAGTCACCCTCGCGCAGGCGCAGGGTCAGCTCGCGAAAGACAAGGCCACGCTCGCGAACGCCCGACGCGATTTGGCACGCTATCAGCAACTGGTGAAAACCAACCTGGTATCGCGTCAGGAACTGGATACGCAGCAGTCTCTGGTCAGCGAAGCGCTGGGCACCCTTAAAGCTGACGAAGCCGCCGTGGCCAGCGCACAGTTACAGCTCGACTGGAGCCGCATCACCGCCCCGATTGACGGCCGCGTCGGTCTGAAGCAGGTTGATATTGGCAACCAGATTTCCAGCGGCGATACCACCGGTATCGTGGTCATCACCCAGACGCATCCTGTCGATTTAGTCTTTACCCTGCCGGAGAGCGACATCGCAACCGTGGTTCAGGCGCAAAAAGCCGGCAAAGGGCTGGTTGTGGAGGCCTGGGATCGCACCAACAAGCAAAAATTGAGCGAAGGCACCCTGCTCAGTCTGGATAACCAGATTGACACCACCACCGGCACCATCAAGTTAAAAGCCCGCTTTAACAATCAGGATGATGCGCTTTTCCCGAATCAGTTCGTGAATGCGCGGATGCTGGTCGCAACGCAGGAAAATGCGGTCGTTATCCCAACGGCGGCGCTGCAGATGGGCAACGAAGGGAACTTTGTCTGGGTGCTTAACAGTGAGAATAACGTCAGCAAGCATCTGGTGAAAACCGGCATTCAGGACAGCCAGACGGTGGTGATCAGCGCCGGCCTTTCCGCAGGTGACCGCGTGGTTACCGACGGTATTGATCGTCTCACCGAGGGGGCGAAAGTCGAAGTGGTTGAAGGCCAGCAACAGCCTGCTAAGCAGGGAGCGACGTCCTGATGCAGGTTATGCCCCCGAGCTCTACAGGTGGGCCTTCACGCCTGTTTATTCTGCGCCCTGTTGCCACCACGCTGTTAATGGTGGCGATCCTGCTGGCCGGGATTATTGGCTATCGCTTCCTGCCCGTCTCGGCGCTGCCGGAAGTGGATTATCCCACCATCCAGGTGGTCACCCTTTATCCGGGTGCGAGCCCGGATGTGGTGACGTCGGCCATCACCGCGCCGCTGGAGCGCCAGTTTGGTCAGATGTCTGGCCTGAAGCAAATGTCCTCGCAAAGCTCCGGCGGAGCATCCGTGGTGACGCTGCAGTTCCAGCTTACGCTCTCACTCGACGTTGCCGAACAGGAAGTACAGGCCGCGATTAACGCAGCCACCAACCTGCTGCCATCGGACCTGCCCAACCCACCGGTCTACAGCAAAGTAAACCCGGCGGATCCGCCGATCATGACGCTCGCCGTCACCTCCTCCGCCATGCCGATGACCCAGGTCGAAGACATGGTCGAAACGCGTGTGGCGCAGAAAATTTCACAGGTCTCTGGCGTGGGGCTGGTTACGCTTGCCGGCGGTCAACGTCCGGCGGTGCGCGTGAAGCTCAATGCCCAGGCCATTGCCGCGCTGGGCCTTACCAGCGAAACCATCCGCAGCGCCATCAGTAATGCCAACGTCAACTCGGCGAAAGGCTCGCTTGATGGCCCAACCCGGGCCGTGACCCTCTCGGCGAACGATCAAATGCAGTCCGCGGATGAATATCGACAGCTGATCGTCGCGTACCAGAACGGTGCGCCGGTGCGTCTGGGCGATGTGGCAACCGTTGAGCAAGGTGCGGAAAACAGCTGGCTCGGCGCCTGGGCCAACAAACAGCAGGCAATCGTGATGAACGTCCAGCGCCAGCCGGGTGCCAATATCATTGAAACCGCAAACAGCATTCGCACTATGCTGCCGCAACTGATTGAAAGCCTGCCCAGGTCAGTTAGCGTGAAAGTGCTGTCTGACCGGACCACCAATATTCGCGCGTCCGTGACTGACACCCAGTTTGAACTGATGCTGGCGATTGCGCTGGTGGTGATGATCATCTACCTGTTCCTGCGTAACGTGCCGGCGACCCTCATTCCTGCCGTCGCCGTGCCGCTCTCACTGGTGGGAACATTTGCCGTCATGGTGTTCCTCGATTTTTCGATAAACAACCTGACGCTGATGGCCCTTACCATTGCCACCGGCTTTGTGGTCGATGACGCTATCGTTGTTATCGAGAACATCTCGCGCTATATCGAAAAAGGTGAAAAACCGTTAGCCGCGGCGCTGAAAGGGGCGGGCGAGATCGGCTTTACCATTATCTCCCTCACCTTCTCACTGATTGCGGTACTGATCCCGCTGCTGTTTATGGGCGATATCGTCGGGCGTTTGTTCCGCGAATTTGCCGTGACGCTGGCCGTCGCCATTCTGATTTCCGCCGTGGTGTCACTGACCCTCACGCCGATGATGTGCGCCCGTATGCTGAGCCACGCCTCCCTGCGCAAGCAAAACCGCTTCTCGCGCGCCTCTGAGCGGATGTTCGAACGCATTATTGCCGCTTACGGACGGGTGCTGGCGAAAGTGCTTAACCATCCATGGGCAACCCTTGGCGTGGCGCTTGGTACGCTGGCGCTCAGCGTTATGCTGTGGATTTTCATCCCGAAAGGCTTCTTCCCGATTCAGGACAACGGCATTATCCAGGGCACGCTTCAGGCACCGCAGACGGTCTCCTTCGCTAACATGGCGCAGCGTCAGCAGCAGGTGTCAGAGATCATCATGAAAGATCCGGCAGTAGAGAGCCTGACCTCGTATGTCGGTGTCGATGGCACCAACCCGTCGCTAAACAGTGCCCGCCTGCAGATCAACCTTAAACCGCTTGACGATCGCGACGACCGCGTGCAGACGGTGATCGACCGCCTGCAAACTGCCGTGGCGCGCGTGCCGGGTATTGAGCTGTACCTCCAGCCGATTCAGGATTTAACCATCGATACCCAGGTGAGCCGTACCCAGTACCAGTTCACGCTGCAGGCCACCACCCTTGATGCGCTCAGCACCTGGGTACCGCAGCTGGTGGATAAACTCAACGCCCTGCCGCAGCTCTCTGACGTCAGCAGCGACTGGCAGGACAAAGGGCTGGCGGCATATGTGAACGTTAACCGCGATACCGCCAGCCGGCTTGGGATCACCATGGCCGACGTGGATAACGCGCTGTATAACGCATTCGGTCAGCGTCTGATCTCCACCATCTATACCCAGGCGAATCAGTATCGCGTGGTGCTGGAACACAACACGGAAAACACGCCCGGCCTGGCCGCGCTCGATTCGGTGCGCCTGACCAGCAAAGACGGGGGCATCGTGCCCCTCAGCGCCATCGCGACGGTAGAGGAGCGCTACACACCGCTGTCGATTAACCATCTGGATCAGTTCCCGTCCACCACCATCTCGTTTAACGTACCGGACGGTTATTCACTGGGCGAAGCGGTGGAGTCCATTCTGGCCGCAGAGAAGACGCTGAACTTCCCGTCCGATATTCAGACCCAGTTCCAGGGCAGCACGCTGGCGTTCCAGGCCGCGCTGGGCAACACCATCTGGCTGATTGTCGCGGCCGTGGTGGCGATGTATATCGTGCTCGGTGTGCTGTATGAAAGCTTCATTCACCCCATTACCATCCTCTCCACCCTGCCAACGGCGGGCGTGGGGGCACTGCTGGCATTGATGCTGGCGGGGAGCGAGCTGGACGTGATTGCCATCATTGGGATCATCCTGCTTATCGGGATCGTGAAGAAAAACGCCATCATGATGATCGACTTTGCCCTTGCCGCCGAGCGCGAGCAGGGGATGTCGCCGCGCGAGGCAATTTTCCAGGCCTGCCTGCTGCGTTTTCGCCCGATCCTGATGACCACGCTCGCCGCCCTGTTAGGTGCCCTGCCGCTGATGCTCAGTACCGGCGTCGGGGCCGAGCTGCGTCGTCCGCTGGGGATTGGCATGGTCGGTGGCCTGCTGGTAAGCCAGGTCCTGACCCTGTTCACCACGCCGGTCATTTATCTGCTGTTTGACCGTCTGGCGCTGTGGACGAAAAGCCGCTTCCCGAAACGTGAAGAGGAGGCGTAAATGAAGTTTTTCGCCCTCTTCATTTATCGCCCGGTGGCGACGATTTTACTCTCACTCGCCATCACCCTGTGCGGCGTCCTGGGCTTCCGGCTGCTGCCGGTGGCCCCGCTGCCGCAGGTGGATTTCCCGGTGATCATGGTCAGCGCCTCGCTGCCCGGTGCATCACCGGAAACCATGGCCTCGTCGGTTGCCACACCGCTGGAACGTTCACTCGGGCGAATTGCCGGGGTCAACGAGATGACCTCCAGCAGCTCGCTTGGCAGCACGCGCATCATTCTGGAATTCAGCTTCGACCGGGATATTAACGGCGCCGCGCGCGATGTGCAGGCGGCGATCAACGCCGCGCAGAATCTGCTACCGAGCGGGATGCCGGGCCGTCCGACATACCGTAAAGCGAACCCGTCCGATGCGCCGATCATGATCCTGACGCTTACTTCGGACACCTATTCGCAGGGGCAGCTGTACGATTTCGCCTCCACCCAACTGGCGCAGACCCTAGCCCAGATTAACGGCGTGGGTGATGTCAGCGTTGGCGGAAGCTCTCTGCCCGCCGTGCGCGTGGGCTTAAACCCGCAGGCGCTGTTTAACCAGGGTGTTTCCCTGGACGACGTGCGCTCCGCCATCAGCAATGCAAACGTGCGCAAACCGCAGGGGGCCATCGAGAACAGTAGCCACCGCTGGCAGATCCAGACTAACGATGAGCTGAAAACCGCTGCGGAATACCAGCCGCTGATCATTCACTACAACAACGGTGCGGCGGTGCGCCTGAGCGATGTCGCGAGCGTCACCGACTCGGTGCAGGACGTGCGCAATGCCGGGATGACCAACGCTAAACCGGCCATTTTGCTGATGATCCGCAAGCTGCCGGAAGCCAACATTATTGAGACGGTGAACGGTATCCGCGCGAGATTGCCGGAACTCCAGCAGACCATCCCGGCGGCAATCGATCTGCAGATTGCCCAGGATCGTTCCCCCACCATTCGCGCCTCGCTCGAAGAGGTGGAGCAGACGCTTGTGATCTCCGTTGCGCTGGTGATTCTGGTGGTCTTCCTGTTTCTGCGTTCAGGCCGGGCCACGCTGATCCCCGCGGTGGCAGTGCCTGTCTCGCTGATAGGGACCTTCGCGGCGATGTACCTGTGCGGATTTAGCCTTAACAACCTGTCGCTGATGGCGCTGACGATTGCCACCGGCTTCGTGGTGGATGATGCCATTGTGGTGCTGGAGAACATCTCGCGCCATCTGGAGGCGGGGATGAAACCGCTGCAGGCCGCACTGCAGGGAACGCGTGAAGTGGGCTTTACGGTACTGTCGATGAGCCTGTCGCTGGTGGCGGTGTTCCTGCCGTTACTGCTGATGGGCGGCCTGCCTGGCCGGCTGTTACGGGAATTTGCCGTCACGCTTTCTGTCGCCATCGGTATTTCATTGATCGTGTCCCTCACGCTCACGCCGATGATGTGCGGCTGGATGTTAAAACGCAGCAAGCCCCACTCTCAGCCGCGCCGTAAGGGGTTTGGTCGCTTCCTGCTGGCGATGCAGGAGAGCTATGGCAAGTCCCTGAAGTGGGTGCTGAGGCATACGCGCATTGTCGGCCTGGTGCTGATTGGCACCATCGTGCTCAACGTCTGGATGTACATTACTATCCCGAAAACCTTCTTCCCGGAGCAGGACACCGGGGTGCTGATGGGCGGGATCCAGGCAGACCAGAGTATTTCGTTTCAGGCCATGCGCGGCAAGCTGCAGGACTTTATGAAGATCATCCGCGAAGATAAAGCGGTAGATAACGTAACCGGCTTCACCGGCGGTTCGCGGGTGAACAGCGGGATGATGTTTATCACCCTGAAGCCGCGTGACGAGCGCAATGAAACCGCCCAGCAGGTTATCGACCGCCTGCGCGTGAAGCTCGCCAAAGAGCCGGGCGCTAATCTGTTTTTGATGGCCGTTCAGGATATCCGCGTCGGCGGGCGTCAGGCTAACGCCAGCTATCAGTACACGTTACTCTCTGACGATTTAGCCGCCCTGCGCGAGTGGGAGCCTAAGATCCGCAAGGCGCTGGCCGCCCTGCCACAGCTGGCGGACGTTAACTCCGATCAGCAGGACAACGGCGCAGAAATGGCGCTAACCTACAATCGTGAAACCATGTCACGTCTGGGGATTAACGTCGATGCCGCCAACAGCCTGCTGAACAATGCCTTCGGCCAGCGTGAGATTTCCACCATCTACCAGCCCATGAACCAATACAAGGTGGTGATGGAGGTGGACCCACGTTACACCCAGGACATCAGCGCGCTGGACAACATGTTTGTGATTAATAACGACGGTAAGGCGATCCCGCTCTCTTACTTTGCCAGCTGGCAGCCGGCGAACGCGCCGCTGTCGGTGAACCACCAGGGCCTTTCGGCGGCATCGACCATCTCCTTTAACCTGCCAGCCGGTTCGTCCCTCTCTGAGGCCAGCGATGCAATCAACCGTGCGATGACCCAGCTTGGCGTGCCGTCCACGGTACGCGGCAGTTTTGCCGGTACCGCGCAGGTGTTCCAGGAGACGATGAATTCGCAGGTGATTTTGATTCTGGCGGCCATTGCGACAGTCTATATCGTGCTGGGCGTGCTTTATGAAAGCTACGTCCATCCGCTGACCATTCTCTCCACGCTGCCGTCGGCGGGCGTCGGGGCGCTGCTGGCGCTGGAGCTGTTCGGCGCGCCCTTCAGCCTGATTGCGCTGATTGGTATCATGCTGTTAATTGGCATCGTGAAGAAAAACGCCATCATGATGGTGGACTTCGCGCTGGACGCCCAGCGAAATGGCAACCTGACGCCAGAAGAGGCCATATTCCAGGCCTGTCTGCTGCGTTTTCGCCCGATCATGATGACCACGCTGGCGGCGCTGTTTGGCGCGCTGCCGCTGGTGATTTCCGGCGGTGACGGCTCAGAATTGCGCCAGCCGCTGGGGATCACCATTGTCGGGGGGCTGGTGATGAGCCAGCTGCTGACGCTCTACACCACGCCGGTGGTCTATCTGTTCTTTGACCGTCTGCGGGTGCGTTTTTCGCGTAAAAACAGAACGACGGTAACCGAATAAATGACCGACCTCCCACGTCACGTGCGCTGGCAGCTGTGGATTGTCGCCTTCGGCTTCTTTATGCAGTCGCTGGATACAACCATCGTCAATACCGCCCTCCCCTCGATGGCAAAAAGCCTGGGGGAGAGTCCGCTGCATATGCATATGGTGATTGTCTCCTATGTATTAACAGTGGCCGTTATGCTTCCGGCCAGCGGCTGGCTGGCGGACAAAGTGGGCGTGCGGAATATCTTTTTCACCGCCATCGTGCTGTTTACCACAGGCTCGCTGTTTTGCGCCCAGGCGAATACGCTGGATCAACTGGTGATGGCCCGCGCGTTACAGGGCATTGGCGGGGCGATGATGGTGCCTGTCGGGCGGCTGACGGTGATGAAGATTGTGCCCCGCGAGCAGTACATGGCCGCAATGACCTTCGTCACCCTGCCCGGCCAGGTCGGCCCGCTGCTTGGCCCGGCGCTGGGCGGAGTGCTGGTGGAGTATGCCTCCTGGCACTGGATCTTCTTAATCAACCTGCCGGTGGGCATCATCGGCGCGATTGCCACCCTGATGCTGATGCCTAACTACACCATGCAGACCCGGCGCTTTGATTTCCTGGGTTTTATCCTGCTGGCGGCGGGGATGGCGATGCTCACCCTCGCGCTTGATGGTCAAAAAGGCCTCGGGATTTCCGCCCTGACGCTTGGTCTTCTGGTGGCGCTCGGCATTACCGCTATCCTGTGGTACCTCTGGCATGCCAGAGGTAACGAGAGCGCGTTGTTCACGCTCGATCTGTTTAAAAACCCCACCTATCGTCTGGGCCTGTTCGGGAGCTTTGCCGGGCGCGTCGGCAGCGGCATGTTGCCCTTTATGACGCCGGTCTTTTTGCAGATTGGAATGGGATTTTCACCGTTTCACGCCGGGTTGATGATGATCCCGATGGTACTTGGCAGCATGGGAATGAAACGCATCGTGGTGCAGGTGGTTAACCGTTTTGGTTATCGCCACGTCCTGGTCGCCGCGACGCTTGGGCTGGCCCTGGTGAGCCTGCTGTTTATGGCCGTGGCGCTGCTGGGCTGGTACTACGCGCTGCCGCTGGTGCTGTTCTGCCAGGGCATAATTAACTCTGTGCGCTTTTCATCAATGAATACCCTGACGTTAAAAGCACTCCCGGATGACCTGGCGAGTAGCGGAAACAGCCTGCTGTCGATGATCATGCAGCTCTCCATGAGCGTAGGGGTGACCCTTGCCGGTTTACTGCTCGGCATGTACGGACAGCATCATCTTAGCGTCGACACGCCGGTCGCCCATCAGGTCTTTTTGTATACCTATCTCAGCATGGCGGTGATTATTGCCCTGCCCGCGTTCATCTTCGCCAGAGTGCCGGATGATACCCGTAATAACGTCGTTATCCGACACGGCAAAAGGAGTGCACCATGAAATTCTGGCGTCCGGGCATTACCGGTAAACTCTTTGTGGCGATATTTGCCACCTGTATCGTGCTGCTGGTCACCATGCACTGGGCCGTGCGGGTCAGTTTCGAACGGGGTTTTATTGATTACATCAAGCATGGAAATGAACAGCGTTTACAGGGGCTGAGCGATGCGCTGAGCGATCAATATGCCCTGCACGGTAACTGGCGTTTTCTGCGCAATAACGACCGCTTTGTATTCCAGATCCTGCGCTCGCTTGAGCATGATACCGGTGACGATCGCCCGGGGCCTGGGATGCCGCCGCACGGCTGGCGCACCCAGTTCTGGGTGATAGACCAGGATATGCGCGTACTGGTTGGCCCGCGCGCGCCCATTCCGCCGGATGGCACAAAGCGGGCGATCACAGTGAATAACGCCACCGTCGGCTGGGTGATCGCCTCGCCGGTTGAACGCCTGACGCGTAACACCGATATCAACTTTGATCGCCAGCAGCGCCGCACCAGTTGGTTGATTGTCGCGCTCTCCACCCTGCTGGCCGCGCTCGCGACCTTCCCGCTGGCCCGTGGCCTGCTCGCGCCGGTTAAACGGCTGGTGGAAGGGACGCATAAGCTGGCCGCCGGGGATTTCTCCACCCGCGTCGATACCCGTAGCCAGGACGAACTCGGCAAGCTGGCGCAGGACTTTAACCAGCTCGCCAGTACCCTGGAAAAAAACCAGCAGATGCGACGCGATTTTATGGCCGATATTTCCCATGAACTCCGCACGCCGCTGGCGGTGCTGCGCGGCGAGCTGGAAGCTATTCAGGACGGCGTGCGTCAGTTCACTCCCGAATCGGTGGCCTCGCTGCAGGCGGAAGTGGGCACGCTGACCAAACTGGTCGATGACCTCCACCAGCTCTCCATGTCGGACGAAGGCGCGCTGGCCTACCAGAAAGCGCCCGTCGATGTGATAAACGTGCTGGAGGTGGTAAGCGGTGCCTTCCGCGAACGTTTCGCCAGCCGCAACCTGAAAATCGATCTCTCACTGCCTGACAGCGCCGTGGTGTTTGGCGACAAAGATCGCCTGATGCAGCTGTTCAACAATCTGCTGGAAAATAGCCTGCGCTACACCGACAGCGGCGGTGGCCTGCATATTTCCGGCAAACAAGAAAACGGGCATTTTGCCCTGACCTTTGCGGATTCCGCCCCCGGCGTGCAGGATGCACAGCTGGAAAAACTGTTTGAGCGATTTTATCGCACCGAAGGCTCCCGCAATCGCGCCAGCGGCGGGTCCGGTCTGGGACTGGCGATTTGCGTAAACATCGTCGAGGCCCATAATGGCACGATCCGCGCCGCCCATTCGCCTTTTGGCGGGGTAAGCATTACAGTAGAGTTACCTCTGGAACGGGATTTATCGAGAGAAGCATGACCGAGTTACCGATTGACGAAAACACGCCACGCATTTTGATTGTCGAAGACGAGCCGAAGCTCGGGCAGTTACTGATCGACTATTTACGCGCGGCAAGCTATGCCCCCACGCTTATCAGCCATGGCGATCAGGTGCTGCCTTATGTGCGCCAGACGCCGCCGGACCTGATCCTGCTGGATCTGATGCTCCCCGGAACCGATGGCCTGACCCTGTGCCGGGAAATTCGTCGCTTCTCAGACGTGCCGGTGGTGATGGTGACGGCGAAAATCGAAGAGATCGACCGCCTGCTGGGCCTCGAAATTGGCGCGGATGATTACATCTGCAAGCCATACAGCCCGCGTGAAGTGGTCGCGCGCGTAAAAACCATTCTGCGCCGCTGTAAGCCCCATCGAGAACTGCAGGTACTGGACGCGGAAAGCCCACTTATCGTCGATGAAAGCCGCTTCCAGGCGAGCTGGCGCGGCAAGCTGCTGGATCTCACCCCCGCCGAATTCCGCCTGTTGAAAACCCTCTCCCACGAGCCGGGGAAGGTCTTCTCCCGCGAGCAACTGCTGAACCGTCTGTATGATGATTACCGGGTCGTGACTGACCGTACCATCGACAGCCATATTAAAAACCTGCGCCGCAAGCTGGAAGCGCTCGATGCGGAGCAGTCATTTATCCGCGCGGTGTATGGCGTGGGCTACCGATGGGAAGCGGATGCGTGCAGGATAGCCTGAGCATTTAGCTTACCGAACCCGCCTGCTGGCGGGTTTTTCAATTCTGGAAAGCAACGAAGAATCAACCATACTCACATTACCGGTTCGCTTATTGATAACTGGTGCAGATAATTCCACTTCGTTCAAGGAGTTCCTATGTCTGGTTGGTTCGAGTTAAACAAAAGCAGTGATGGTCAGTTCAGGTTTGTTCTCAAAGCAGGAAACGGAGAAACGATCCTGACCAGTGAGCTTTACACCACCAAAAATTCCGCCGAAAACGGTATCGCCTCCGTTCGCACCAATAGCCCTTCTGATGAACGTTATGAGAAGAAAGTGGCCACCAACGGTAAATTCCACTTCAATCTGAAGGCCGGGAATCATCAGGTTATTGGCAGCAGCCAGATGTATGCCTCGGAACAGTCGCGAGATAAAGGCATCGCGTCGGTCAAAACTAACGGTTCAAGCCAGACGGTAAAAGACAATACCTGACGACACGCCTCCGGCCGGGTTAGCGATGGTACGACCCGGCGCTTTACCTCCCTGTCCCTCAGCGCTACAATGCCCGCCCTTAAAGTGGGGGATCTCCCCTTACCGCTGCACCTGGTGCATGCGGATCTGACCTGTCATCAGAACGAGAACAAACATGTTTAAACCGGAACTCCTTTCCCCGGCGGGAACGCTGCAAAATATGCGTTACGCTTTCGCCTATGGCGCTGACGCCGTCTATGCTGGCCAGCCGCGCTACTCACTGCGCGTGCGTAACAATGAATTCAACCACGAGAACCTGCAGCTCGGCATTAACGAAGCACATGCCCTGGGCAAAAAATTCTACGTGGTGGTCAACATTGCGCCGCATAACGCCAAGCTGAAAACGTTCATCCGCGATCTGAAGCCGGTGGTTGATATGGGACCGGACGCGCTGATCATGTCGGACCCGGGTTTAATCATGCTGGTTCGGGAGCACTTCCCGGAGATGGATATTCACCTCTCCGTTCAGGCCAACGCCGTTAACTGGGCAACGGTGAAATTCTGGAAACAGATGGGGCTGACCCGCGTCATTCTGTCTCGTGAACTTTCGCTGGAAGAGATTGAAGAGATCCGCACGCAGGTGCCGGATATGGAAATCGAAATCTTCGTTCACGGCGCGCTGTGCATGGCCTACTCCGGTCGCTGCCTGCTCTCGGGATACATCAACAAGCGTGACCCGAACCAGGGTACCTGCACCAACGCCTGCCGCTGGGAATATAACGTTCAGGAAGGCAAAGAAGACGACATCGGCAATATCGTCCACAAACATGAGCCGATCCCGGTGACCAACGTGGAGCCAACCTTAGGCATCGGCGCGCCAACTGACAGCGTGTTCATGATTGAAGAAGCCAAACGTCCGGGTGAGTACATGACCGCCTTTGAAGACGAGCATGGCACTTACATCATGAACTCCAAAGACCTGCGTGCGATTGCGCACGTTGAGCGTCTGACGCAGATGGGCGTGCATTCCCTGAAAATTGAAGGCCGTACCAAGTCCTACTACTACTGCGCGCGTACTGCTCAGGTGTACCGTAAAGCCATCGATGATGCCGCCGCCGGTAAACCGTTCGATACCAGCCTGCTGGAAACCCTGGAAGGCCTGGCGCATCGCGGTTATACCGAAGGCTTCCTGCGTCGTCACACCCATGACGATTACCAGAACTACGAACACGGCTATTCCGTTTCCGAGCGTCAGCAGTTTGTCGGTGATTTTACCGGTGAGCGCAAAGGTGCGCTGGCCGCCGTGGCGGTGAAGAACAAATTCACCAAAGGCGACAGCCTGGAGTTGATGACCCCGCAGGGCAACATGAACTTCACCCTGGAACATCTGGAAAACGGTAAAGGCGAAGCAATTGACGTGGCACCAGGCAACGGCCATACCGTCTGGCTGCCGGTACCCGAAGAAGTGGAGCTGGAGTTTGCGCTACTGATGCGTAATTTCAACGGTGAAAGTACCCGTAACCCGCACAGTAAATAATCAAGCAGGGAAATTTTTTCGCGCTGGGATAATTCTTAGAATCGGATCACATACCGCTTCGTTCAATACGGGTATTATCCCCCCGCTGAAAAACATAACCCATAAATGCTAGCTGTACCAGGAACCACCTCCTTAGCCTGCGTAATCTCCCTTACGCGGGCTTATTTTTTTGTACAATTCAGTCCACTTATTAAGAATGCAATGGCATAGACCCACCATATGAAGGGTGTGTATTCGCAATAACGTATGCCGGAATACCGTTCATGAAAATCGGACGGACCTATGATATTCATCACAACTTTTATTGGATCTGGTAGGCGGGAGTGTTATTCAGAGCATTCCTAATTCCCGACCATAGCATGCCCTTTACTCTTGATTTCTTAGCACAATACGTTTTCACATGGACTGAGAGACGACATGACATTCCCCGGTCAGTTTTCAAAGGACATTCCGGATTACGAACTCGCACGCAGTCTGGGCCTTGCCTCCGGCGGCGATATTAATTTCAACGATTTTGCCAGTCACCTGGACTGTAGCCGAAACTTTAGCCAGGTTGGGATCATCTACTCAGACGGTGCGCGTCAGTGGTTAGTAAGGCCCTCAAGGCGGATTGCGACACCAAACGAAAGCTCGGTAAGTCATGTAGTCATCACTAAAGTAAATGCTTCCTCAAGTAGTGCCATCCAGGCAACGACGACTACGATTCAGTCACCTTCATTGGCGACTGAAATCGGTTCTACGGCAATTTCTTGCGGAGCCGCCATTCTCACTGTCGTACTTGCTGCTGGCGCAGGTATGGCCATTCCTCTCACCGCAGGCTCTTCCGGTGCTGTTGCTGCCGTGATTGTCGCCGGTGGTGTGGCAACAGGAATTCAGTGTGCGAACGGGCTTGGCCGCTTGTCACTTATTGCCATGAATCATAATGACTATGTAGCGTGGATGGATTCCCAGGAATGGTATACTGCAACCAATACCGCTCTGGATGCGATTTCACTTGCTGGGGCCGCTGCGGGTCTAAAAAGTGCGGTATTGACCTACCGCCTTCTTAATCGCTCGACGTCTGAAAGTTTACTCTCTTTATTACAAAAAATGAGCCGAGCGGACCGCACGAGGTTAACGGAGGAAATTATTCGCATCCGAAATCCCGGCATCTCGAATTCAGGTGTTAAAGCAGCGATGAAAGCTGGGGTTTACCCTAAACGTTACCCATCGGAAGCGCTGCAGTTGCTCTTACAGCGTGAGCTGTTGAATGCCATTTCCAACTCCTCAGCTTTTGTTGGAAGTGCGGTCTCGGGTACAATCAGGAATCCTCAGAATATTACACAATCTGGAAAATACGTTTTTGGTTTGATCCAGTCTTTTTCATTTACAGGAAGTTATTGACCTGAGCATGATAAAATACATCAAGAAGAGCCTGGCATTAAGTACTGTGATCACAAGTCAAATGGCGACTGACGATCTCCAACGGCTTGAGTCTTTAAAAGATGGCTTAAAAGATCAGTTTGGCGTTCCTGTAGGTGTACATATGACAGGCATTCCCTTGGCTATCAGTATGTTACTCGCCATTTTTTGCTACGCTATGCTACAAGTTTCTGTCTGGATATTACTATTTCGCCTGCTCGGCTTACCCGAATTTAAAGTCATGATGGGTGTATTTCTTGCAGCAGTGGCGTATTGCATGATTGCGATGAGTACTATGTTTCTGACTGCTCGGGGGTCCTTGGCTGGATTTAAAGCGCATATTTCCGTTATCACGCTGACTGGACTGATGAGCATCGTTTATTTTATCTGGACGTGGAGTTCACTTTTATTCGGCTCTGTTGAGAATTACATCCCGCAAATAACCTCTTTTTTAGGG
Organism: Enterobacter sp. V89_11; assembly: GCF_029967775.1. Taxonomy (NCBI): domain Bacteria; kingdom Pseudomonadati; phylum Pseudomonadota; class Gammaproteobacteria; order Enterobacterales; family Enterobacteriaceae; genus Enterobacter; species Enterobacter sp. V89_11. The sequence continues at coordinate 91,778 of NZ_JASCAN010000001.1, forward strand.
TTGGGATTTTTCTGCATGAATGTCGTGTGGATGAATACATCACTCTTTTACCGTTCAATCGCCCTAACGCTACATAATCGGATTTGGCGTAAACAGCTGAAAATAGAGACAAGGCAAATGTCGCGACTCAAACGTTGAGGGCAATAGCCCAGTGATTGACAGACGTAAAAAGTGTAAACGACACCGGGCACAGATTACGTTATACGGGGGAAAAATCTCCTTTACACAGGCTTATTTTTTTCCCTTTCATCCTGTTCTTACCCGCTTTTTTCCTCCCTGCTATACACTCTTACTAACGCTAAAAAAGGGAGCAGCGCGGATGGCAATCTATCCAGACAGTTTATTGATTCTCAATGGCAAAAGTGCGGGCAACGATTTGTTGCGCCAGGCAGTGACGGATTTGCGTGAAGACGGTGCACGTATACACGTACGAGTGACGTGGGAAAAAGGTGATGCGGCACGCTATATCGACGAAGGTCTGAAGCTCGGGGTCGAAACCATTATTTCTGGCGGGGGCGATGGCACCATTAATGAAATTGCCGGCGCTCTGATAGATCTTCCCTCAACCGACCGCCCGGTGATGGGCATTTTGCCGCTCGGTACGGCCAACGATTTCGCCACCAGCGCCGGAATCCCCGAAGAACTGGGAAAAGCCCTGCAGCTGGCTATCCTCGGCAAAGCCACCGCCGTGGATATTGCTCAGGTGAATGAAAAAACCTGTTTTATCAATATGGCGACCGGTGGATTCGGGACGCGCATTACCAGCGAAACCCCTGAAAAGCTGAAGGCAGCGCTGGGCGGCGTCTCGTATCTGATCCATGGCCTGATGCGCATGGATACCCTGAAGCCGGACCGCTGTGAGATTCACGGCGAGAACTTTCAGTGGCAGGGTGATGCGCTGGTGATTGGTATCGGCAATGGCCGTCAGGCCGGTGGCGGACAGCAGTTATGCCCGGAGGCGCTGATCAATGATGGTCAGTTACAGCTGCGTATTTTCACGGGTGATGGCCTGCTGCCTGCGCTATTTACCACCCTGACCCAGCCAGAGGAGAGCCCGAATATTATTGCCGGTAAATCCGCGTGGTTTGAAGTGAATGCCCCACACGGCATGACGTTTAATCTTGACGGGGAGCCGCTGAGCGGGAAGCAGTTCCGCATTGAGGTGTTACCAGGCGCGCTACAGTGCCGGCTGCCACCGGACTGCCAGCTTCTGCGTTGACAGTGTGGCCGGGCGGCGGTAATGCCTGACCCGGCCAGCGTTTTACAAAAAGTCTTAAGCGATAGTCACTTTGCTGTCTAGGTACACATCCTGCACGGCATTGATCAGCTTCACGCCGTCAGCCATCGATTTTTTAAACGCCTTACGGCCCAGGATCAACCCCATACCGCCCGCGCGCTTATTGATAACCGCCGTGCGCACCGCGTCGGAGAGATCGGTGTCGCCACCCGCCGCACCACCGGAGTTAATTAACCCGGCACGTCCCATATAGCAGTTCGCCAGCTGATAACGCACCAGGTCGATAGGGTTTTCGCTGGTCAGTTTGCTGTAGACCCGGTCATCGGTGTAACCGAAGTTTACCGCTTTATAACCGCCGTTATTTTCCGCCATCTTCTGCTTCACAATATCCGCGCCAATGGTTGCCGCCAGATGGTTCGCCTGGCCGGTCAGGTCGGCAGAAACGTGGTAGTCCACTCCGTCTTTCTTGAATGCGGAGTTACGCAGATACGCCCACAGAACGGTGACCATACCCAGCTCATGCGCGCGTTCGAAGGCAACAGAAATTTCTTCAATCTGGCGACGCGACTGCTCAGAACCAAAGTAGATCGTCGCCCCAACCGCGACCGCGCCCATATTGAACGCCTGCTCTACGCTGGCGTAAAGCGTCTGATCGTATTCGGTCGGGTAGCTCAGGGTTTCGTTGTGATTCAGTTTGACGAGGAATGGAATGCGGTGGGCATAGCGACGCGATACGGAGGCCAGTACGCCATAGGTGGACGCCACGCAGTTACAGCCCGCTTCTATCGCCAGTTCGACGATGTTCTTCGGATCGAAATACAGCGGGTTCGCCGCAAAGGAGGCGCCCGCGGAGTGCTCAACGCCCTGGTCAACCGGCAGAATAGAAAGATACCCGGTTCCCCCCAGTCGCCCGGTATTATAGAGGGTCTGCATATTACGCAGTACCGCAGGCGGACGGTTGTTATCAACCATCACGCGGTCGACGTAATCATGGCCAGGCAGATAAAGCTGGTCGGCTGGAATGGTCATACAACGATGCTGTAAAAGGCTGTCGGCGTCTTTGCCAAGCAACTGCGCAATATCAGTCATGTGATGCTCCCGTAAGCCCGACGTAATGTCGGTGAGTGTTTATCCAGGCCCATAGCGTTATGGGCAGACTAAGCCTGGTACCGACTTAACAGATTTTCCACCATTTGCATTTTTTTTCAGCACAATCTGCTGGCTCGATTCGTGTACAACAAAACTGTTACATTGATCAAACAATCACCGCAAAGGTATTTAAAAGGTATTATTAAGTGGTATGTTAAAGGCGTACCCTCTCTGACATGCAGGATTAAACAATGAAAACGAAAGTCCAACTGTCATTCATGATGTTTGTTGAATGGTTTATCTGGGGCGCGTGGTTTGTACCGCTGTGGCTGTGGCTGAGCAAAAGCGGTTTTACCGCCGGGGAAATTGGCTGGTCTTATGCCTGTACCGCGATTGCCGCGATCCTCTCCCCCATTCTGGTGGGTTCACTGACCGACCGCTTTTTCGCTGCGCAGAAAGTACTGGCCGTACTGATGTTCGCCGGTGCCATTGTGATGTACTTCGCCGCACAGCAAACCCAGTTCAGCACCTTTTTCCCGCTGCTGCTGATTTACTCCCTGACCTATATGCCGACCATTGCGCTGACCAACAGTATTGCCTTCGCCAATGTGGATGATGTGGAGGCTGATTTCCCGCGTATCCGCGTGATGGGCACCCTCGGCTGGATCGCCTCGGGACTGGCGTGCGGTTTCCTCCCGCAGATGATGGGCTATAACGACATTTCCGATACCAATATTCCGCTGCTGATGACGGCGGGCAGCTCCGCGCTGCTCGGTGTCTTTGCGCTGTTCCTGCCGAACACCCCGCCGAAGAGTACCGGCAAGATGGATTTCAAAGTCATGCTGGGGCTGGATGCGCTGATCCTGCTGCGCGATAAAAACTTCCTGGTGTTCTTCTTCTGCTCATTCCTGTTCGCGATGCCGCTGGCCTTCTATTACATCTTTGCTAACGGCTATCTCACCGAAGTGGGGATGAAAAACGCCACCGGCTGGATGACGCTCGGCCAGTTCTCCGAAATCTTCTTTATGCTGGCGCTGCCGTTCTTCACCAAACGCTTTGGTATTAAGAAGGTCTTGCTGCTGGGCCTGCTCACCGCCGCCATCCGCTATGGCTTCTTTGTTTACGGTGGTGCCGATCAGTACTTCACCTATGCCCTGCTGTTCCTCGGCATTCTGCTGCATGGCGTGAGCTACGACTTCTACTATGTGACCGCGTATATCTACGTGGATAAAAAAGCGCCGGTGCATATGCGCACCGCCGCACAAGGCCTGATTACGCTGTGCTGTCAGGGGTTTGGTAGCCTGTTAGGTTACCGCCTGGGCGGCGTGATGATGGAAAAAATGTTCGCATACAAAGAGCCGGTGAATGGGTTGACCTTCAACTGGGCCGGAATGTGGGCATTCGGAGGGATCATGATTGCCGTGATCGCCGTGCTGTTTATGCTGTTTTTCCGCGAATCGGACAAAGAGATCACCGCAATTGAGGTGGTTGAAGGCGATACCGCGCTGACACGAGGGGAAGTTAAATGAAACAAGAACGTGTTCTCGGTGCCCTTTACGGGCAAGCGTTAGGGGATGCGATGGGCATGCCGTCGGAGCTTTGGCCGAGAAAGCGCGTCAAAGCGCACTTCGGCTGGATCGACCGTTTTTTACCCGGACCGGCTGAAAATAACGCCGCCTGCTATTTTAAGCAGGCAGAATTCACCGACGATACGTCAATGGCGTTATGCCTGGCGGATGCGATTATCGAATGCGACGGGCAGATCAACGCGGATGTTATCGGCAAACATATTCTGCACTGGGCGGAGTCGTTCGATGCGTTTAACAAGAATGTGTTAGGTCCGACATCGAAGATTGCGCTTAACGCCATTCGTGACGGCAAGCCGGTCAGTGAACTGGAAAACAACGGCGTCACCAACGGTGCGGCGATGCGCGCCTCTCCGCTGGGCTGCCTGCTGCCGGCCACGCGTCTGGAGCACTTTGTCGCAGAGGTGGCGCTGGCCTCCAGCCCGACCCATAAATCCGACCTCGCGATTGCCGGCGCGGTGGTGATAGCCTGGGCAGTGTCGCGTGCCATTGACGGTGAACGCTGGCAGAACATCGTCGATGCCCTGCCAGCCATTGCCCGCTACGCACAGGAAGCGAAAACAACCACCTTCAGCGCATCGCTGGCGGCACGGATTGAGCTCGCCCTTAAGACCGTGCGTGAAGCCAACGGCATCGATTCCGCCAGCGAGCAGGTTTACCAGCTTATTGGCGCGGGCACCAGCACGCTTGAGTCGGTTCCGGCGGCGATTGCGATGGTCGAACTGGCAGGCACCGACCCGAACCGCTGCGCCATTTTGTGCGCCAACCTCGGCGGTGATACGGACACCATCGGCGCGATGGCGACGGCAATCTGCGGTGCGCTTCACGGCGTACAGGCGATTGACCCGGCGTACAAGGAGGAACTCGACGCCGTAAACCGCCTCGACTTTAACCACTACTGTGAAAAACTGCTGCACTTCCGGGAGCAAAGGGAGGGCGTATGAGTGCTTTTGCTGCACGCCTTGAAACACTGCACGCCACTCGCCCGGTCACGGTGTTGGGTGCCGCGGTCATCGACGTGATCGCCGACGCCTATGCCCTGCCCTGGCGCGGGTGTGATATCGAACTCAAACAACAGGGTGTCAATATCGGCGGCTGTGCGCTGAATATTGCTATTGCGCTGAAACGGCTTGGGATCGCCGCGCAAAACGCGCTCCCCGTCGGTCACGGAGTGTGGGCAGACATCATCCGTAACGCCATGGCAAAACAGGATCTGCACAGCGTCGTCGAAGTAGAAACGGGCGACAACGGCTGGTGTCTGGCGCTGGTCGAACCGGACGGTGAGCGGACCTTTATGTCGTTTAGCGGCGTGGAGAACCAGTGGCAACAGCGCTGGCTGGATGCGCTGCACGTGCCGCCTGAAAGTCTGGTCTACCTCTCAGGCTATCAGCTGGCGTCACCGTGCGGAGAGCTCCTGACGGCCTGGCTGGAAGGCCTGGAAAACGTTACCGCGTTTATCGACTTTGGGCCGCGCATTGCCGATATTCCCGATGCGCTGATGGCGCGGATCATGGCCTGTAGGCCGATGGTATCGCTTAATCGCCAGGAAGCGGAGATGGCAGCGGGACGATTTGGCATGGAAGCTGAAACACTCGGCCCGCAGTGGCTACAGCGTTTTGGTTCTGCGCTGATTATTCGCCACGATAAAGACGGTGCCGCCTGGTTTGAGGGTGATAAATCGGGCTACGTTCCGGCGTTTCCCGCAACCGTCGTCGACACGATCGGTGCGGGCGACAGCCACGCCGGTGGCACGCTTGCCGGGCTGGCGGCAGGATGGTCGCTGGCTGATGCCGTTACGCTTGGCAATGCAGTGGCAGCCTGGGTCGTTAGCCACCGCGGCGGCGACTGCGCGCCAGGGCGCGAGGCGTTACTCCTCGCACACAAAGACGTATAAATCGCTACGGCAGTAGCTGATGCTGAACTCAATGGGCCGGTTCTGCTGATCAAGTGCAACCTGCTTGATCACCAGCACCGGGATTTTGTCATCCATGCGGATATGCGTCTGAAACTCGCTGTCCGGCATGCGGGCACTGACGCGTGAGCGGGTGCGTTGCGGGAAGATATTCTGGCTACGGAAGTAGTCATACAGGGAAATCCCAATTGCATCCGGATCGTGAATCAACCCTACCGGCACCCAGGACTCCTCAATCGATACGGCGTCATCATCCACATAGCGGATGCGCTTAAGCAAAAAGACCTCGCTCTCCGGCGGCACTGACAGCTGGCTGGCCACCTCTTCCGGGCATTTTACCACCCGTTTATTCACCCACAGCGTGTTGGGCTTTTTGCCGCGCAGCACCACCTGCTGAGAAAAACCGCGCGCTTCCTTGAGCGAGTATTCAAAGATGTTATTGATTTGCGTCCCATAGCCCCGGGCGCGCGTCACTACGCCCTCGGCTTCCAGAGCCTGCATCGCTTTGCGCACGGTAATGCGCGACACGCCGGTTAACTGACTGAGATCGCGCTCGCCGGGCAGTATATTCCCATGCTCCAGCACCCCGTTGCGTACCGCGTTTTTTACCGTTTCGGCAAATTTCAGATACAGCGGCGTGTTGTCCGGGGCGGCAATGCGTTCATTCAGTTGGTCGATTAAGCGGGTATGCGCTTGTTCCATCTCTGTTTTTCTCAGGCCTGGTGTGTGTTGCCAGTATACGGCTTACCACCAGGCATGAAAATGGTGTACCGGACCAATACCGTGACCAACCTCGAGAGTATCGGCTTTTGCCAGCGCTTCAGAGAGCCAGATTTTAGCGTCGCGGACCGTATCCCCCCAGTTGTCACGACGGGGGCGCAAAGCCGCCAGCGCGGCAGAGAGTGTGCAGCCGGTCCCGTGGGTGTTTTTGGTCTGTACCCGCGGGGCCGTGAAACGCAGCGCACCGTCGTGGGTAAACAACCAGTCAGGGCTTTCTTCATCATCAAGATGACCACCTTTCATCAGCACGGCGCCGCAGCCCATCGCCAGGAGCGCATTCCCCTGCTCTTTCATTTCGCGCTCATTCTGCGCGTGCGGCGCATCCAGCAGCGCAGCGGCTTCAGGCAGATTTGGCGTGATAAGCGCAACCTGCGGCAGCAGCTTATTTCGCAGCGTCTCGACGGCGGAGGCGGACAGCAGCGGGTCACCGCTTTTTGCCAGCATCACGGTATCCAGCACCACGTTTTGCACCTGGTAACGTTGAAGCCGTTCTGCCACCGCTTCAACAATGTCGGTCTCGGCCAGCATCCCAATCTTGGTGGTGTCGATTCGCACATCGCTGAAAACCGAATCCAGCTGTGCGGCGACAAAGTCCGGCTCAATGCGGTAAACCGACTGCACGCCACGCGTATTTTGCGCCACCAGCGCAGTAATCACCGAGCAGCCGTATGCGCCGAGTGCGGAGAATGTTTTCAAATCAGCCTGAATGCCCGCGCCGCCGCTTGGGTCGGTACCGGCAATGGTAAGGGCGTTAATCCGTTTCATACCCGTTCCTCCAGAGTGTAGAGCGCGTCGAGGAACGCGCTGGCAAAACTGCCGGGACCACCAGACCGGGTGACGGCCGCCGTTCCGGCACGTTTCATCCATCCGCAGGCGGCGGCGATGTTGTCCAGCCGGTCGCCGGGAAGCGAGCAGCTCGCCGCCACGACTGCCGAGAGCGCGCATCCCGTTCCCACCACGCGGGTCATCATCGGGTCACCGCCCACGACCGTGCGGGTGCGCTGCCCGTCGGTGACGTAATCCCGTTCACCGGTGACCACCACAATGGCATTCGTCTGGCGAGCCAGCGCCTGCGCGGCAGGCAACGCAGCCGCCGCCGTGTCGGTGGTATCGACGCCGCGCCCGCCCGCACTCATCCCGGCAAGGGCGAGAATTTCCGAGGCATTGCCGCGAATGGCCGCCGGTTTCAGGCCGAGGATTTGGTGGCAAAAACGGGTGCGGAACGTCAGCGCCCCTACGGCAACCGGGTCAAGCGTCCAGGGTTTCCCTGCTGCCACTGCACTCTCAATCGCCCGGCGCATCGACTGGGCGCGCGGCGCCGTCAGCGTCCCGACGTTAATCAATAGGGCATCTGCGAGCGCGGCAAACTGCTCGGCCTCTTCGGCTTCAATCACCATAGCCGGGGAAGCGCCAAGCGCCAGTAACACATTGGCCGTAAAGGTCTGTACCACATCGTTGGTCATACAGTGGGTAAGTGGGGAACGGGTTCGAAACTGATGTAAAACGTGTAAATCGAGCAGGTCAGGCTGCATGGTATCGCTCCTGCCGTGCGTGAAGAAGCGATGACCGGGAAGGCATCTGACTTCCCTACGCTGGCATTATCCAGATCAGGTAATACGGGTATTTCTCAGCCTTCACAAAGAAGGGCACCCCGAGTCATTGGTAAGAATTCACTTACATTTGGCAGATTAGGGGAAGAGTACCAGTGATGCAAGACCTGTTGATTTCTCGCTTTCACGATTTTGTTATACCAATCAGATGTAATGAGAAGCCTGTAACCGCTATGTCCGGGAATAAAAACAACCTGTCGTGACCCCGGTATTTTGCAGGTAATGTCGAGATAATGCGCTTAAAGGGGCTATCTCCCCCCCTTAACGTCCCTCAATGGCACGATTTGTCACACACTTTTCTCTCTTTTTACAGTCCTGACAAAATACGCGTAACCGGCTGTTTTTGTTTGGCATAAAGCGCAATTTTCATTCTTAAAATGAGGATATTCCCTCCCCCGTACCGCATGTCACAAAACAGTAAACAAATTAACCATTGAGCCTCGTGACAAAAGGCTCTATATTGGCGGCGTTTTTTTCAGGCCCCCATCTGTTTTTTAACTTTTTATTCAATCGTTGCTCATAACGAAGCGGCGGTTGTAGGAGTGATATGATGACGGATAAAGTCCGTATTGACACCGTAGATGCCCACAAAAGCAACGAAACCTATCTGGCCCGTCAGGCCGAGTTTGAATCTAACGTCAGGAGTTATCCGCGCAAACTGCCTTTAGCAATCACTAAAGCAGAAGGCGTGTGGATCACCGATGCAGACAATAAAGAATACCTTGACTGTTTAGCAGGCGCAGGGACCCTTGCGCTTGGACATAACCATCCTGATGTGCTGAAAAGCATCCAAAATGTCATTACCAGCGGCTTGCCGTTACATACTCTGGATCTGACTACGCCTCTGAAAGACGCGTTCTCAGAATATCTGCTCTCTCTGTTGCCTGGTCAGGGCAAAGAGTACTGCCTGCAGTTCACCGGTCCATCCGGTGCTGACGCCGTTGAAGCGGCGCTGAAACTGGCGAAAAAAGTGACCGGTCGTAGCGGTATCATCAGCTTCTCTGGTGGTTACCACGGTATGACTCACGGCGCACTGGCCGTTACCGGCAACCTGTCTCCGAAAGAAGCGGTTAACGGAATGATGCCAGAAGTGCAGTTCATGCCTTACCCACACCAGTACCGTTGCCCACTGGGTATCGGCGGTGAGGCGGGTGTGAAAGCGCTGACCTACTATTTCGAAAACCTGATCAACGACGTTGAAAGCGGTGTGCGTAAACCTGCGGCAGTGATCCTTGAAGCCGTTCAGGGTGAAGGCGGCGTGAACCCGGCTCCGGTTGAGTGGCTGCAGCGCATCCGTAAAGTGACTCAGGAACACGGCATTCTGCTGATCCTCGACGAAGTTCAGGCTGGATTTGCCCGTACCGGTAAATTCTTCGCCTTCGAACACGCGGGCATTGAGCCAGACATCATCGTGATGTCTAAAGCGGTTGGCGGCGGTCTGCCACTGGCGGTACTCGGCATCAAAAAACAGTTCGATGCATGGGCACCAGGCCACCACACCGGTACCTTCCGCGGCAACCAGCTGGCAATGGCAACCGGTCTGACAACGCTGAAAATCCTGAAAGACCAGAACATCGCGGGCAAAGTGGCCGCACAGGGCGAATGGCTGAAAGGCCAGCTGAACGAGATGGCGAAACGCTATCCGGTTATCGGTCACGTTCGCGGCCTGGGCATGATGATCGGGATTGAGATCGTTAAGCCACACGAAGCGGCAGACCACATGGGTTGCTACCCGGGTGATGGCGAGCTGTCTGCACTGATTCAGAAGAAGTGCTTCGAAGCCGGCCTGATTCTGGAGCGCGGTGGTCGCAACGGTATTGTTCTGCGTCTGCTGCCTTCCCTGCTGATCAGCGATGATGAGCTGAAAGTCTTCCTGGATAAATTCGAGCAGGCGCTGCTTGCTGCGGGCGTTCGCCCGGCGTAACCGGAGTTGTTGAACACGATGTCAGATTCAAACCCAATTTTGTTCTCCTCTGCACAGAGCATTGAAGCTTACCAGCAGGCGATTGAACAAAGCACTCAGGCTGTGATGCAGTGGCTGAAACAGCCTGAGATGTATCAGGGCAAAACGGTCGCGGAACTGCGCGACCGTATTAAGCTGGATTTCAACCCGAAAGGGCTGGGCAACGAAGCGGCGATTGAACGCGCCGTGGAGTTCTTCCTGAAAGACAGCCTGTCCGTTCATCACCCGCAGTGTGTGGCGCACCTGCACTGCCCAAGCCTGGTGGTTAGCCAGGCGGCGGAAGTACTGATTAACGCCACTAACCAGAGCATGGACTCCTGGGATCAAAGCCCGTCCGCAACCATCATTGAGATCAAGCTGATCGAATGGCTGCGTACCCGCGTGGGTTATCAGGCTGGCGACGCCGGTGTGTTCACCAGCGGCGGCACGCAGAGCAACCTGATGGGTCTGATGCTGGCCCGTGATGCGTTCTTCGCGCGTCAGGGTCATTCCGTTCAGCAGGACGGCCTGGTTGGCGATCTGCGTAAAATCCGCGTGCTGTGCTCTGAAAACGCACACTTCTCCGTGCAGAAGAACATGGCGCTGATGGGTCTGGGCTACCAGTCCGTCGTGCAGGTGAAAACGGATGAATTCTCGCGCATGGATCTCAGCGATCTGGCAGCGAAAATTGAGCAGTGCAATGCTAACGGCGAGCAGATCCTGGCGATTGTTGCCACTGCCGGTACTACCGATGCAGGTGCAATCGATCCGCTGCGTGCCATTGCTGAACTGGCGGCGAAACAGAATATCTGGGTACACGTTGATGCGGCCTGGGGCGGCGCACTGCTGATGTCTGAGCAGTATCGTCACTACCTGGACGGTATCGAGCTGGTGGATTCCGTTACTCTGGACTTCCACAAGCAGTTCTTCCAGACCATCAGCTGCGGTGCGTTCCTGCTCAAAGAAGCGCGCCACTATGAGCTGATGCGCTATCAGGCGGCCTATCTGAACTCTGAGTTCGATGAAGAAGCTGGCGTGCCTAACCTGGTGTCGAAATCTCTGCAGACGACCCGTCGTTTCGACGCGCTGAAGCTGTGGATGAGCCTGGAAGCGCTGGGTCAGGAACAATACGCGGCGATCATCGATCACGGTGTTACGCTGGCACAGCAGGTTGCGGCTTACGTGAAAGAGCAGCCTGCTCTGGAACTGGTTATGCAGCCGCAGCTGGCAAGCGTATTGTTCCGCTTCCGTGGACAGGTACAGATGGACGACGCGGGTATCGCCCTGCTGAACCAGAAAATTGGTGATGCGCTGCTGGAATCCGGCCGTGCTAACGTCGGCGTGACCGAGCATAACGGCGTCACCTGCCTGAAGCTGACTCTGCTGAACCCAACCGTGACCCTGGAGGACATTAAAGTCCTGCTGTCGCTGGTTGAGCGTACCGCACAGGAAGTTCTGGCGAAGTAATATCCAGCCCCTCTTCCGCCGGAAGAGGGGCTCTCTTTACAGCCCTGCCCACCACAGTCTGAGCTTCATTCCCCAGTAACTTGTCCACCCCGTAGTAGTACTGACCACTTTCCCCTTCGACACGATCACCAGCGTCGGTGTTACGCTCACCTGCCACGCCTGCGACAGCGCACCGTTGGCATCGTTGACCACCGGCATGACCAGCTGTTTCTTGTCGACCCAGCGCGCCAGCTTTGCATCGTCGCCGGAACGCATGGCGATACTTACGACGTTGCCACCCTGTTCTGCCAGCGTATTGACCGAGGGCGTCGTAAACCGGCAGATGCTGCACCAGGTTGCCCATACGTATATCAGCAGCGGGCGTTCCTGGCTGAGTACCGTTATATCGTGGATCTTTCCGTCGATGCTGTGCATCGGTGCAGCGCTAAAGCTGGCGGGGAGTGTGGGCTTGCGGTATTGATCCACGCCCCACATTACGGCCAGCGCGAGCAGAAAGAAGATGATCCCTTCCCGCGCCCAGCGGCGCAGTCGACTGAATTTGCGGTTTTCCATTGTGACCTCTTGATGAATCGACGGTCATCTTAGCGAGCAATGCGCCCTCACGCTGTAAAGAAGTGTCGGGTCATTTCGTTCGCAACGTGTCGGCCATCAGCGTAAAGCAGGATTCGATAAGCGGAGGAAGCGGCTGCGGGGCGCGCATTAACGCCACCGTGCGGGCCAGGGCCGGTTGTTGAAGATGTACCACCCTGAGCTGCGGGTCCTGGAGGTGCGTGGTATAGAGCTGCGGTAAAATCGCCACGGCGAGTTTCGAGCGCACCAGACCATACAAAGTTTCGATGTAGTCCACCTGATAGCGTGTCGGCAACGACAAACGGTGGCTTTCCGCGAGCGCCGCAACCAGACGCTGAATATTACCTTTTGAGAACACGGCGATATCCCGCCCTGCCAGTTGCTTCCAGGGCAGGTGCGCCGACGCGGCCAGCGGATCGTCGCTGTGAATGACAGCGACAAACGGGTCGTCCTGTAAGGGAAACACGTTCAGCTGGTCGGGAACAGAGTTATCGAGCGCACCAATGCCGAAATCAATCTGCCCTTTCAGCAGCTGGGCCACCAGCGCATCGTTGGTTTGATCGTGAAATTCCACCCTGAGGCGGGGAAAAGCCTGCGCGAGCGTCCGGGGCAACAAGGGGAACAGCAGCGAACTCACGGAAGGGATCAGCCCGATACGCACCGTACCTTCTCCGCCCGCCTGAACAATGTGCTGCATGTCGTCAAACGCAAGCTGCGCCACGCTGAGCACCCGCTGCGCGTGCGGCAGGATGGCATTGCCAAGCTCCGTCAACGTCACGGCCGAGGCGGTCCGGTTAACCAGTTTGCCCCCAAGCACCGTCTCGATTTGCCGCAACGCACTGCTGAGCGCCGGCTGGCTGATAGCCAGTTTGCTGGCGGTATCAGTAAAATGACGCAGCTGCGCCAGAGTGACAAAATACTGTAGCTGTCGAAGAGAGAGCGCGGGCAAGCGCTGCCAGGGTTCCGTCATGATTATCCATTACACACGTCACAGAATAACCCGGGGTTATCGGGCGATAAATTTTATCAGCTGGGCAAACGTTTGCCGTGTGCATAGAGTAGCGTCATTATTTTGATGCTGGAACTGTTAATTGCATGACTGCTGAAACCCGACGCCGCGCCGTTCAGGCTGCACGAGGCGAAATGCCCTTTGACCTGCTGCTCACCGATACCCGTATTGTGGATATGGTCACCGGTGAGATCCGCGAAGCGGATGTTGGTATCGTGGGATCACTGATTGCCAGCGTCCATCCGCGCGGCAGCCGCAACGACGCACATGAGACCCACGCGCTGAACAACCAGTTTCTGTCGCCAGGGCTGATCGATACCCACGTCCACCTTGAAAGCTCTCATCTTATGCCCGCCCGCTACGCGGAGATTGTGCTTGCACAGGGCACCACGGCGGTCTTCTGGGATCCGCATGAACTGGCCAACGTGCTGGGCATTGACGGCGTCCGTTTTGCCATTGAGGCCAGCCGCAATCTGCCGCTGCAGGTGATGGTCGCCGCGCCTTCAAGCGTGCCCTCAACGCCCGGCCTGGAAATGTCCGGGGCGGATTTTGCCGGAGACGAGATGAACACCCTGCTTGGCTGGCCGGAAGTGCGCGGTGTGGCTGAAGTGATGGACATGCATGGGGTGCTCAATGGCAGCCAGCGTATGCTTGAAATTATGCAGGCCGGGCTCGACAGCGGAAAGCTGATTGAAGGCCATGCCCGCGGTCTCAGCGGTGCGGATTTACAGGCTTATCTGGCAGCAGGCGTGACTTCTGACCATGAGTTAACGTCGGCTGACGATGCGCTGGAAAAGCTGCGTGCCGGGCTGACGCTGGAGATCCGCGGTTCGCACCCTTATCTGCTGCCCGATATTGTCAGCGCCCTGAAAACGCTCCCCCATCTTTCGTCTCACATCACGGTTTGTACCGATGATGTTCCGCCAGACATCCTCATGGAAAAAGGCGGGATCATCGCGCTGCTGAACCTGCTGATTGAAAATGGATTAGCGGCCACCGACGCACTGCGTTTTGCAACGCTCAATGCAGCCATTCGCCTGCAGCGTAACGACCTGGGGCTGATTGCCGCCGGGCGTCGCGCGGATCTGGTGGTGTTTGACTCGCTGGATAAACTGACGGCGCACCAGGTCTACGTCGCCGGAAAGCTGATTGCCCGGGACGGGGCAACGCTCGAACCTGTTGCTGATACGCCTCTTACGTTGCCGCGTGATACCGTACGGTTGTCTGCCCTGACCGCTGATGATTTTTGCATGCGTATTGGCAACGCGAGCCATGGCGTGGCTCGCTTGCGCCACATCTGCGGCGCGCGCTTTACCCGCTGGGGTGAAACAGATGTGCAGGTGCGCAACGGGTGCGTGCAGATCCCGGACGGCTTTAGCCTGATCTGGGTTCAGCATCGCCATGCCCGTCATGCAGCAAAACCGCAAATTGCCCTGCTTGAAGGCTGGGGGGAACTGCGTGGGGCGATTGCCACTAGCTACTCGCACGACTCTCACAACCTGGTGGTTCTGGGCCGCGATCCGAACGATATGGCACTGGCTGCCAATACGCTTATCAACAGCGGTGGTGGCATGGCGCTGGCGCAACAGGGTGACGTGATTGCCCACGTTGCCATGCCGATTGCGGGCATGCTGTCGGAACTGCCACCTGCCGAGCTGGCGCTGCAGTTCAGGACGCTGCGCGATCGCAGCAGTCTGATTGCCGACTGGGAACCGCCGTATCGGGTCTTTAAGGCCATCGAAGGAACCTGCCTTGCCTGTAATGCCGGGCCACATTTGACCGATCTTGGACTGACCGATGGCAGCACGCGCCAGATTGTCGATACGCTGATTTCTTACCGGGAAACCCCGGACAACACACAATAATACCGAAGGAGAGCCGGATAATGGCCGACAATACCGTTAATTCGCCAGCACCAGGGCGCTGGCTTGAACGTCGTTTTGCACTCCGTGCACGCGGGAGCACCGTGCGCACCGAGTGCCTGGCGGGTATCACCGGTTTTCTCGCCGCCGCCTATTTGCTGGTGGTGATCCCGGGGCTGCTGGCCGTGGGAGGAATGGACAAAGGCGCCGCGACCACGGGCACCATTCTGGTCTTCGTTGCCGGGACGCTGCTGATGGCGTTTTACGCCAACCTGCCGTTTATCGTCGGGCCAGGAATTGGTGGCTCGGTGCTGGTCGGGGTGACGCTTTCGGGCAGTGAAGGCATTGGCTGGCAAATTGGTCTGGGTATCGCCTGCTGGTCGGGGATTTTATTCTTCCTGCTGACCCGGTTTGGCCTGCGTGAAGTGGTGACCCGCTCGGTGCCGCAGTCCATCAAGCTGGGGCTGACGGCCTCCATCGGGCTGTTTGTCGCCGTACTCGGTTTCCGCAACGCCGGGCTGGTGCTGGCGAATGCCAAAACGAACGCACTGATGTTGGGAGATTTTTTGTCACCCGGTGCACTGGTGGCGTTACTCGGCCTGTTCCTGGCTATCGGCCTGCAGGCTCGTCGTATTCCGGGTGCGATCCTGTGGGCTATCCTGCTCGCGACCCTCGTGGGTATTCCGATGGGCGTCACGAAATTACCCGCCAGTTTTATCGATGTGCCCCACTCCATCGCTCCCGTCCTTGGGCATGTCGATATGCTGGGCGCGCTGAATATTGCTTTTCTGCCATTCCTGTTTGTCTTCTTCGCCTCCGAGTTTTTCTCCACCATGGGAACAACGCTGGCGGTGGGCGGGGAAGCAGGGCTGCTGGATGAAGAAGGCAATATGCCAAACATTAACCGCCCGTTTATGGTGGACTCCATTGCCGCCGCGATTGGCCCGTGGGTAGGCATTCCTGCCGCCACGGCGCTGATTGAATCGTCCGCAGCCGCGGAAGCCGGCGGCAAAACCGGCATGACCGCGCTGGCCGCGGCGGTAATGTTCCTGCTGATGCTGCTGTTTACCCCTGTGGCGCTGATGATCCCGAAAGAAGCCACGGCGCCCGCCCTGATCCTCATCGGGCTGAATATGTTTAGCGGTTTACGTAAGGTTGATCTGGCGAACTTCACCGACGGCTTGCCAGTGTTGATGATGGTGATGATTACGCTGATTGCCAACAGTTTCGGGACCGGTATTGCGGGCGGGCTGCTGTTTTATATCGTTATCAAAGCGATAGCCGGGAAATGGCGCGATATCCCCGTCGGTCTTTGGATCCTCGCCATTCCCCTGGTGTATTACTTCGCCACGCTGGTGAAGCACTAACCCTCACGCCGCTTTTCCTTCGGGGTATAGCCGTAGTCGAAATGGCTATACCCCGCGCTGTAATACAGCGCCGCAGATTTCACGATATCATTGAGAATGGCACCGTTCACCTGCACACCCATCTGCTGCAGACGCTTTACACAGTTTTCCGTCTCTTTCACGTTGGTTTTACCAAAGCGGGCAACCAGTAACGTGGTTGCGGCCACTCTGGCAATCAGCACCGCATCGGTCACGGCCAGCACCGGCGGTGTATCAACGATAACAACGTCATAGTGTGCGTTCATCCCCGACATCACCTCCTGGAAGCGTTCTCCCATGAGCAGCTCCGCGGGACGTAACGGCTGAGGACCGCAGGTCAGAACATCAAATCCCGCCTTATCAACGCGCTGGATCGCCTCCTGCCACGCCACATTTCCCTCAAGGACAGCGGATAATCCGTGATGGTTGTTCAGCTTAAAGAGATTATGCACATAGCCTTTACGCATATCCGCATCGATAAAGAGCACCCGCTTTCCGGCCTGAGCCGCTATTGATGCCAGTGACGTGCTGACCAGCGTTTTGCCGCAATTCTGCGTGGGGCCCGTAATCACCACGATCTGGTTTGAGGCATCCATCATCGTGAAATGCAGGCTGGTACGCAGTCCACGCATCGCTTCAACAAACATATCCGCTGGCCGGTCTGTGGGCAGGAAGGGGATATCCGAAGTTTTATGTTTCCCGTGGGGCGCCAAAAAGTGCTTTCGGCGCAAATGCGTTTTTTTCCACAGCCAGACCGAGCGCGGCAGCGTCGCCAGAACCGGCATCCCCTGCTCTTCTATTTGCTCTGACGAGGTGATCCCTCGCCGACAGGCAGTACGAACCAACACCCAGCCCATGGAGACCATCAGCCCTAACAGCACGCCAGGCAGAATAATAAGCGCTTTACGGGGTTTTATTGGCTCAGGTTGCGTAACCGCGGTATCAATGATCCGCACGTTGCCGATGGCGCTGGAGCGTGAAATGTTCAGTTCCTGTTGGCGTGTCAGCAGCTGCAGGTAAATGGTACGCCCGGACTCGACATCACGGCTCAGGCGCAACACTTCCTGCTGGGTAGAAGGCATAGATGAAACCCGGCTGTTCAGGCGCGCGCGTCCCTCTTCGAGCGTTTGTCGCTTCTCCCGTAATGCGCGATAGGTCGGGTGATCCTTTTTGAAAAGCTGAGAAACCTCTGCCTCACGAAAGGTCAGTTCGTTGAGCTGATTTTCCACGTTAACGACCTGATCCAGTACGGACTTCGCCTCAAGGGATAAGTCGACGGAATCGCGCTGCGCCCGATAGGCATTCAGTCGTGCTTCGGCCTCATCCAGTTCGTGACGGACCTTAGGCAACTGCTCCTGTAAAAACGCCAGACTTCGGGAATCCTGTGCCTCCTGACGCGCAATATTCTGGCTGAGATAATTTTCTGCAATCGTATTGAGCACCACCGCTATCCTGTCCGGGTCTTCACCCGTCAGCGTCAGGGTGATCATACCGCTCTGTTTACCGGATTCCGCGACAAAAAGTCTCTTCTGCAGCGCGTTAATTGCCTCAAGCCTGGTAAAGGCTTGAAGGGTAAATTGGGTCCCCGGCTCCGCGCTCAGCGAGGTCACCAGAAGCGTGATCCCGTCTTTCACCAGCCGTTTGCCAACCCTACCGTCAGCCTTAAGCGTCTCCCCTTCCAGACGATACCGGCCCTGCCCCAGCACGGTCAGGACAACCGCTTGCGGTTTCCCCTCCTGCTGGGGCAGGGTAAGCTCACCTATCGTCATGTTGCCAGGTTTGCTGCCGCGTAGACGTTCCCAGAGGCGCCCCACAACCGGGAGAACGCGCTGTGTTACCTGATATGTCAGCCCCAGATTATCAACGGTTCCCCCCAGGATCATGCGCGATTTAAGCAGCAACAGTTCAGGTTCAGCGTCGGGTGAAAGGTCAGACCCAAACTGGCTTAAGCTTTTAAGCAACGAGTTGTCCTGCTTTGCTTCTATTTGTACCAGGGCATCCGCCTGGTAGACCGGCGTGGCGCTAAACGCGTAGAGCCCCGCGCACACCGTAAACAGGAGCGTGACCAGCCCGATTAGCATGCGGTGATCAATCATCTCAGCAAGTAGCTGCATAAGATCGATTTCATTACTGTGCGGTGCGGCAGCACCGTATTTGTCTGATGTATGAGAAGACATTAACGCTTCATTCCTTTTTGACCCACACGACGAGCCCATTCCTGACTGGCTTTTACCAGCTGCCCGAAAACATATTCAAACGCTTCACGACTTTTGCGGTAAGGATCGGGAATGTCCCTGTTTTCCAGCCATTGGCCAAACAGCAGCGATTTTCCGCGACATTCGGGCGACACAGCGGCAATAAAACGCAGGTGCTCCGGCTCCATCACCAGAATCAAATCGGAGGTTTGCAGCATGCTGCGCGTCATCTTGCGTGCCACGTGCCCCTCCAGCGAAACGCCGTAACACCGGGCCACCTCCCGTGCAGTTGCATCCGCCGGGCGTCCTTCAAATCCGTAAATCCCAGCCGATGTCACGAGTCTGCCGGGCAGCTGTTGTCGCAACAGCCGCTCCCCCATCGGCGAACGGCAAATATTGCCGGTGCAAACCACTAAGATTGAGTTGAACATTATTGCGGCCATGAACGGATGAAGCGGACGGTTTCGGTCAGGTCATGGACACCGCTGATGGTGGGTACCAGCTGGGTGATCACGCGATTCCAGCGTGACAACGGCGCGGTGGTGACGTAGACAATGTCATACGGTTCAAGCTGGAATTCCGTCCCCAGTACCATCGCGGAGGCATCCTTCGCATTGAGCTGATAGATATTGGCAATTTTGTCCGTCGCCCCTTTTTTCGCTACCGAGCGAATAACAAAAATCCCGGTTGCATCGGCCATATTCTGATCCAGCCCGCCTGCATTCCCCAGGGCTTCCGCCAGGGTCATTCCGCTACGATCCATCTTTAATGTGCTCTGCTTCACCACCTCGCCCATCACGAACACTTTTAAGGCATCGTTACGCGGAACAAAGAGGATATCGCCCGGATACAGCAGCTTATTCTGGCTTAAATCACCATGCTGCATCAGCGCTTAGAGCGAAAGGCGCGCGTCCTGGCCATTATGCATGAGGACCACGTTACGCCAGTCGGCATCCGCGGAAAGCCCACCTGCGGCGTTGACCGCGTCCATTACCGTCAACGGAATATTGGTTATCGGTTGCTGGCCTGATTTTGCCACCTCTCCTGTCACATAAGCTTTTTGTGAGCGGAAAGACGCCACGCTGACATCCACCTGCGGGCTCTCAATAACCTTCTCCAGTTGCGCGGTGATTGCTTCACGCACCTGCGCGACCGTTTTGCCTGCAACATGCAGTTTTCCGACGTAGGGATAGAAGAGCGTTCCATCCGCATTCACCCAGTTACCCGCGTCACTCGCGGTACGATACTGCCCTGCGGGCGTGGTTAATTCCGGATGATCCCAGACGGTGACCGTCAGGATGTCGCCGGTGCCTATGCGGTATTCCCAATTTTTAACCTGCTCATCCAGAGTAGGATTTGCCTGAGATTTGAGGACAGGCGGTCGCAATTTTTCAACGAGCGTCGGGGTCAGGGGATAAATTTCCACGTGTTGATCGAGCTGATAATTCGCTTCTCCGTCAGCCATGACTTTTTTCCCGGTAATGCTGAGATCCTGACCTGGCGAAAATACGCAACCAGTTAACTGGCCGACTGAAAGAAATAAAAGTGAAAATAGCGTTGTATTTTTCATTTATATAAAAAGTTCTTTTATTGTTGTGTTTGTTGTTAAACAGATAAAAAATAAATTCATTTACATTAAAATTTTCAACGGGTTATTGTTTTAGCGGACGTATTACAAAATACAGACAACGTTTCCCTTCCTGGTGATAAAAAAGCAAAATCGTTCCCATTCTTTTGGAAAAAATGGAAAGAGATTGATGTCATACGGAGGCGATATTAAATGTTCTTACGTGGGAAAGCATGCGTTGAACAGTCCATTTGCGAAGTGAAAAGGTATTTTCAGAATTGATTAATGAAATAATAAATATTGGAAATATCAAACTCGGGAGATATTGACTGTAGTGATACTGCACACGTCATTACGACTACACAAAACCGTCCACTTTTGTTACATTTTTTTTCAAACACACCATGCTTTGGTACTTAAAATGGACCGTCTGCCTCGCGTTCCATGAACCCGCAGACGAAAAGTATCTGTAACGATATCACTGGAGAAAAAATGGCTAAGCGTAAATTGCTGCTTCTGGGTGTATTACTGTCTCTGGCGGGTTCCGCGTTTTCTGCCCCGCAAACCGCCGCTGCGCCATCAGGCATTAAAGCCTATGAGGAACAAGAGTTCATCGCTGATTTCACCAAATTCAAGATTGGCGACACCGCACCGGCGCAGTATCAAACGCCTGAGTACACCATTAAACAGTACCAGCTGCGTAACCTGCCGGCCCCGGATGCGGGTACCCACTGGACCTATATGGGCGAGAACTACGTCCTGATTGGCGATGCAGATGGCAAAATCTACAAAGCCTACAATGGAGATATCTTCTATCACCGCTAATGACATTTTAATCCGGCTCTGGCAGGAGAGCGATCGCCCCTTTTTGCGAACACTCTATCTCCACGCGCGGCGCGAGGCCTGGCCATGGCTGGACGGTTCCGAGTGGCAGCTTGAAGACTTTGACGCGGCAACCCGCGACGAAGTGATTTGGGTGGCCGTTCAGGACGGGCATCGACTGGGTTTTGCTTCGGTGTGGACGAACGACAATTTCCTGCACAATCTGTTTGTCGATCCGCAGTATCAAGGTCTGGGCGTCGGTCATTTGCTCCTTGAACAGGTGCAAAACGCGTTCACCAGTACGGGTTCGCTGAAGTGTCTGGTAAAGAATGACCGGGCTGTTGCCTTTTACCAGCGCCATGGCTGGCATATTGAAGCGAAGGGTGACTCGCCGGAAGGTGAGTACTTTTTAATGCATTACGTACAGCGTTAAACGCGGGTGACGCTTCGCTGAGCCGGCCTACAACACGTTATTTCCGTAGGCCGGGTCAGGTGCAAACGCCGCCCGGCAATTCAGACTAAAGCACTCACACCGCGCGAAACGCAATTTCACTCGGGATGACTTCGCCCTGCCAGTAAAGCTGCGCCGCAACGCGCCCCGCCAGCTGTCGATACATCTCTGCAAATTCACTGTCCGGACGGCTGACGACCGTCGGCTTCCCGCTGTCCAGATCTTCACGCAGCGAGATGTGCAGCGGCATCTGCCCAAGCAGCTGGGTGTGATACTGCGCAGCCAGTTTTTCTGCCCCACCGGTGCCAAAAATAGGCTCATGGTGTCCGCAGTTGCTGCAGATATGCATGCTCATGTTCTCGACAATACCCAGCACCGGCACGTCCACTTTCTCGAACATCACGATGCCTTTTTTGGCGTCGATCAGCGCGATGTCCTGCGGGGTGGTCACCACGACCGCTCCCGTGACCGGAATGTTTTGCGCCAGCGTCAGCTGAATGTCACCGGTGCCCGGCGGCATATCCAGCACCAGATAATCCAGATCGGGCCACATTGTCTCCTGCAGCATCTGCATCAGCGCTTTGCTGGCCATCGGGCCACGCCACACCATGGCGTTATCGTCAGTCACCAGATAACCAATGGAGTTGGTTGCCAGACCGTGGGCCATGATCGGCGCCATGTGCGTGCCATCCGGCGAGGTTGGGCGCTGGTTTTCCGCGCCCAGCATGTTAGGCACAGACGGTCCGTAAATATCGGCGTCCAGAATACCGACTTTCGCCCCTTCGGCTGCCAGCGCGAGCGCCAGGTTTACCGCCGTGGAGGATTTACCCACCCCACCCTTGCCTGAACTGACGGCAATGATGTTTTTCACGCCGTTAACGCCCGGGTGGTTTTTCACACGCTTGAGGGTGGCGATGCTGTGGGTCAGCTTCCAGTCAATGGCTTTCGCGCCGGTAATGCGCAACAGCTCAGAGCTGGTTTGCTCTTTCAGCGCGTCAAACGCGCTGGTCCAGACGAAGGGCATCTGCAGCTCGATGTGCAGCGTATCGTCCAGCCATGCGACATGGTGTAACGCTTTCAGCGTGGTGAGATTGTGCTTCAGGGTTGGATGCTGAAAGTTAGCCAGCGTCCCGGCGACCATTGCTCTTAAGGCTTCCGGTGATTTGGCCTGGGATTGAGAACTCATCCCGACTCCTTTGTTCTTGTGAATAAGACCTTAGATGAACAAGTTTACCTGAAAGGCCGTGGTTTGTGCTTACTTAATAATGCCCCTTTTGGTAATATCAAAAACCCTTTTCACAGTTAAAAGAAGTAATGCCTACTATGACTCAAGTCGCGAAGAAAATTCTGGTAACGTGCGCACTGCCGTACGCCAACGGCTCAATCCACCTCGGCCACATGCTGGAGCATATCCAGGCTGATGTCTGGGTCCGTTACCAGCGAATGCGCGGCCACGAGGTTAACTTCATCTGCGCGGACGATGCCCACGGCACGCCGATCATGCTGAAAGCGCAGCAGTTGGGGATTTCCCCAGAGCAGATGATTGCCGAAATGAGTCAGGAGCATCAGACCGATTTTGCGGGCTTTGACATCAGCTATGACAACTATCACTCCACGCACAGCGACGAAAACCGTGAGCTGTCGGAGCTGATCTACTCTCGCCTGAAAGAGAACGGTTTTATTAAAAACCGCACCATCTCTCAGCTGTACGATCCGGAAAAAGGCATGTTCCTGCCGGACCGCTTTGTCAAAGGTACCTGCCCGAAATGTAAATCACCGGATCAGTATGGCGATAACTGCGAAGTATGCGGCGCAACCTACAGCCCGACCGAGCTTATCGATCCGAAATCTGTTGTTTCGGGTGCCACACCGGTAATGCGTGATTCCGAGCACTTCTTCTTCGACCTGCCGTCCTTCAGCGAAATGCTGCAGGCGTGGACCCGCAGCGGCGCGCTGCAGGAGCAAGTCGCGAATAAAATGCAGGAGTGGTTCGAATCCGGTCTGCAGCAGTGGGATATCTCCCGCGATGCACCGTACTTCGGTTTCGAAATTCCGAACGCACCGGGTAAATACTTCTACGTCTGGCTGGATGCGCCAATCGGGTACATGGGTTCCTTCAAGAACCTGTGCGACAAGCGCGGCGACACCGTCAGCTTTGACGAATACTGGAAGAAAGATTCCGACGCCGAGCTGTATCACTTTATCGGCAAAGACATTGTTTACTTCCACAGCCTGTTCTGGCCGGCGATGCTGGAAGGCAGTAACTTCCGTAAACCAACCAACCTGTTTGTGCACGGCTATGTGACGGTCAACGGCGCGAAGATGTCCAAATCTCGCGGTACGTTCATCAAAGCCAGCACCTGGCTGAACCACTTCGACGCGGACAGCCTGCGTTACTACTACACGGCGAAGCTCTCTTCCCACATCGACGATATCGACCTGAACCTGGAAGATTTCGTGCAGCGCGTGAACGCCGACATCGTCAACAAAGTCGTCAACCTGGCTTCCCGTAACGCGGGCTTTATCGCCAAGCGTTTCGACGGCGTGCTGTCTGCCGAACTGGCCGATCCTGAGCTGTACAAAACCTTCACCGACGCCGCCGCGGCGGTTGGCGAAGCCTGGGAAAGCCGTGAGTTCGGTAAAGCGATTCGTGAAATCATGGCGCTGGCTGACGTGGCTAACCGCTACGTTGACGAGCAGGCACCGTGGGTTGTCGCGAAACAGGAAGGCCGTGACGCCGACCTGCAGGCGATCTGCACCATGGGCCTGAACATGTTCCGCGTGCTGATGACCTGGCTGAAGCCGGTACTGCCACAGCTGGCCTCCCGCGCTGAAGCGTTCCTCAACACCGAGCTGACCTGGGATGCTATCCAGCAGCCGCTGCTCGGCCACAAGGTGAATACCTTCAAGGCGCTGTACAACCGCATCGAGATGAAGCAGGTAGAATCCCTGGTGGAAGCGTCTAAAGAAGAGGTGAAGGCTGCCGCTGCGCCGGTGACTGGCCCGCTGGCAGACGATCCGATTCAGGAGACCATTACCTTTGATGATTTCGCCAAGGTCGATCTGCGTGTCGCACTGATTGAAAACGCGGAATTTGTCGAAGGCTCGGACAAACTGCTGCGCCTGACGCTGGATCTGGGCGGTGAGAAGCGTAACGTCTTCTCCGGAATCCGTTCTGCCTATCCTGATCCGCAGGTGCTGATTGGCCGTCAGACCGTGATGGTCGCCAACCTGGCACCGCGCAAAATGCGCTTCGGCATCTCGGAAGGCATGGTGATGGCGGCAGGTCCTGGCGGGAAAGATATCTTCCTGTTAAGCCCTGATGAAGGCGCCAAACCAGGTCAGCAGGTGAAATAATAAAAAAGCCGGAGATAATCTCCGGCTTTTTTTTGCCTCTTCATCCTTCACGCCCCGGTACCACTCACGGCTTAGCGTGATGCACCCGGTGAGTCAGTCCGCGTAAAAAATAACGCAAAAACTGGTCGCCGCACTCGCGGTAGTTCTTATGGTCCGGCGCACGCATCATGGCGGTGATCTCCGGCATCGACACGCGGTGCTTCTGCTCTGTCATAATCGCCAGAATGTCGTCTGTTTTCAGTGAAAACGCGATGCGCAGCTTTTTCAGCACCGTGTTGTTATTCACCCGACGCTCAAGCGCCAGTTCTGGTGCTGAGTCATCTTTCCCGCGCTTGTCGTAGATGAGGCCGTTCAGGAAGCCAGACAGGATAATGTCAGGGCAGCGAACAAACCCCTCTTCATCCTCTTTTGTCATCCAGGTGTCGAAACCGGCAGAGGTGGACTCCATGCCAGCAAGCGCAAGAATGCGCACCATATCGTTATTGTTTGCTTTCAGGGTGTAGCGCAGGCTACGGAGAATATCATTACTGAGCATGGGTGCCTTTAACTTAACTGTCGATGATGCAATGGGGCGCAGTGTACCAGTTTTACAGGCCGATCGCCTCTTTCAAACTCTTAAGGTAGCGGCGACTGACGGGGACGGTTTGCCCGGCACGCAGCACCAGCTCTGCCTGTCCGTTGTCTTCCAGCCGGATCTCTTTCAGGTGCGCCATGTTCACCAGATACTGGCGATGGCAACGAACGAGCGGCGTTCGGCTCTCCAGCGTCCGCAGCGTCAGCTCGGTAAAGCCTTCGTTACCCTCCGCGCTGGTAACAAATACGCCGCTCAAACGGCTGCTGACAAACGCCACATCGTCCATCTGCAGCAGGTAAATCCGACTGTGGCCGGTGCAGGGGATAAATTTCAGCGGCTGCTGGTTTTCCGGCAACAGCGTGACATCCTGCGCGGTGCGCTCCTGGCGCAAACGGCTGAGAGTCTTTTCAAGACGCTTCTCTTCAATCGGTTTCAGTAAATAATCGAATGCGTGCTCCTCAAAGGCTTTGACGGCGTACTCATCGAAGGCGGTCAAAAACACAATGTAGGGGCGATGCTCCGGGTCGAGCATTCCGACCATCTCCAGGCCGCTAATTCGGGGCATCTGAATGTCGAGGAACAGCACGTCCGGGCGCAGTTTGTGCACGGCGCCAATGGCCTCAATGGCGTTTGCGCACTCCCCCACAATCTCAATGTCAGGCTGCTCCTGCAACAGAACGCGCAAGTTTTCCCGTGCTAACGGCTCATCATCCACAATCAGCACTCTTAGCATGCGTTTTCCTCCAGCGGCAGTCGTAACGTAATACGGGTGAATCGGTCAGGCTCACAGGCCACGGTAATGCCACAGTCATCACCAAAGTGCGCGCGCAGGCGTTTATCCACCAGGCTCATCCCTAATCCGCCTGAGGTGGAAGGCACGTAAAGCCCGGCGTTATCTTCAATATCCAGCACCAGATGATGGTTAAAGCGGCTGGCGGAAATGGTGATTTCCCCAATCCCCAACAGCTGTGACGTACCGTGTTTTATGGCGTTTTCCACAATAGGCTGCAGGGTAAAGGCCGGAAGATGCTGATACGCCAGCTCATCCGGGACGGATAACGACACCTGCAGACGAGTCTGGAAGCGTGCCTGCTCAATCTGCAGGTAAGCATTAACGTGTTCTATTTCATCAGCCAGGGTCACAATCTCGGACGGACGTTTAAGGTTTTTGCGGAAAAACGTCGACAGGAACTGAACCAGCTGCGCGGCCTGATCGCTGTCGCGGCGGATCACCGCTTTGAGCGTATTAAGCGCATTGAACAGGAAATGCGGATTCACCTGAGCGTGCAGGAGTTTAATTTCGGATTGCGTCAGCAACGCTTTCTGACGCTCATACTGCCCGGCGAGGATCTGCGCGGAGAGCAGCTGAGCAATGCCCTCTCCCAGCGTACGGTTGATAGAGCTGAACAGACGGTTTTTCGCTTCATAAAGCTTGATGGTGCCCATTACCCGCTGGTTTTCCCCGCGCAGCGGAATGACCAGCGTGGAGCCCAGTTTGCACTGCGGGTGCAGCGAACAGCGGTAAGGAACTTCGTTGCCGTCGGCATACACCACTTCGCCGGTTTCAATGGCGCGCAGCGTATAGGCGGAGGAGATCGGTTTCCCGGGCAGATGGTGATCGTCGCCCGTGCCGGTAAAAGCCAGCAACCGTTCACGGTCGGTTATCGCCACCGCGCCGATATCCAGCTCCTTATAAAGCACCTGCGCCACCTTCATGCTGTTCTCTTCGTTAAAGCCCTGACGCAGGATCCCCTCCGTCGAAGCGGCGACCTTCAGGGCCGTCGCGGAAAACGCCGAGGTGTACTTCTCAAACATGGCGCGCTTGTCGAGCAGAATACGCATAAACAGCGCAGCACCCACGGTATTCGTCACCATCATCGGGGCGGCGATATTGCTCACCAGATGGAGCGCATCTTCAAACGGTCGGGCAATCAGCAAGATGATGGCCATTTGCGCCATTTCAGCGACAAAGGTGATCGCCCCGGCGGTGAGCGGGCTAAAGACTTTATCCGGACGACCGCGCTTAATCATATAGCTGTGAACCAGGCCGCCGAGCAGCCCTTCGACGATCGTTGAGATCATACAGCTCAGCGCCGTCATGCCGCCCATCGAATACCGATGCAGGCCACCGGTTAACCCGACCAGCCCACCGACCACAGGGCCGCCAAGCAGCCCGCCCATCACGGCACCGATGGCTCGCGTATTGGCAATGGAGTCTTCGATATGGAGACCAAAATAGGTTCCCATAATGCAGAAAATAGAGAAGGTCACGTAGCAGAGCAGCTTGTGCGGCAGGCGTACGGTAACTTGCATCAGCGGAATGAACAGACGCGTTTTACTCATCAACCAGGCGATGACAAGAAACACGCACATCTGCTGAAGCAACAGCAGCACCAGATTAAACTCGTACATACTCAAAACCGCACACCCTCAAAACGCGTAACATACACTGCTGGCGGTAAACTTTCTTTGAAGCGCGGCAAAAAAGCTGCAATTCGTGGCCGGCATCACACCTTTTGCCGAACCTAACGCCTGCTTCGCATTATTCGTGCAAAAAACAACCATTTCTTCCTGGTTCAGTAAACAGGGACTACAGTTAAGCTGGGGACGCGTAAGCCAGGGGGCGAATATGGCGCTTTACACAATCGGTGAAGTGGCACTCCTTTGTGATATCAATCCCGTCACGCTACGGGCATGGCAGCGACGGTATGGATTACTCAAACCGCAGAGAACGGACGGAGGCCATCGTCTCTTCAACGATGCCGATATCGACCGGATCCGCGAGATCAAAAGCTGGATCGATAACGGTGTGCAGGTTGGCAAAGTGAAATCCCTGCTCAGCCATGACGATCCTGACACGCAGCTTCTCTGGCGCGAACAACAGGAAACGTTGCTGCGCCTTCTGCAGGCGGGCAATCTGCAGCGCCTGCGCGCATGGATAAAAGAGCAAGGGCGCGATTATCCCGCGCAAACGCTGATCACGCATCTTTTCATCCCGCTCCGTCGACGCCTGCAGTGTCAGCAGACCACCCTGCAGGCGCTGTTGAGTATGCTCGACGGCGTCCTGATCAACTATATTGCCGTCTGCCTTGCCTCGGCGAAGAACAAGCACGGAAAAGACGCGCTGGTGGTCGGCTGGAACGTGCACGATACTACTCGTCTGTGGCTGGAGGCCTGGATTGCCACCCAGAATGGCTGGCGCGTTGACGTCCTTGTGCACTCGCTGGCGCAATTTCGCCCTGAATTGTTCGACGGCCAGACCCTGCTGGTCTGGTGCGGGGAAGTGCCTTCCGCCTCACAGCAACAGCTGATGACGGAATGGCGTGAACATGGTTACCCGGTTTACTCGCTTGGCCCGGAAGAGCCGTAACGGCATTTAATGGTTCATTAACAGCTGCGCTTCACCGTATAATTGTTCCGTTAACAACAGGAGCACATGATGAAGGCAACCAAACTGGCCGTAATTACCCTTTTTGTTCTGATGGCCGTAAGCGGTATCGGCGGCGTGATGCTGGCCGGGTATTCGTTTATTGTTCGTGGCGGTGTCGGCTGAGATACTGCGCCAGACGCTCAAAAACGCGATCGACGACGATTGCCGCCAGCGCGACCAGCAAGGCCCCCTGCACAATATAGGCCGTATTGAACCCGCTTAAGCCGATGATAATCGGCGTTCCCAGGGTGTTGGCCCCCACCGTCGACGCAATGGTCGCCGTCCCGATATTGATGATCACCGACGTACGGATCCCGGCAAGGATGACCGGTGCCGCCAGGGGGAGTTCAACTTTGCGCAGCCGCTCTGCATGACTCATCCCCATCCCTTCAGCGACGCTCAGTACCGACGCAGGTACCGCCGCAATACCGGCCAGCGTACCCTGCAGAATGGGCAACACACCGTATAAAATCAGCGCAATGATGGCCGGTTGCTGACCAAAACCCATCACCGGCACTGCAATCGCCAGCACCGCCACCGGCGGAAACGTCTGGCCAATCGCCGCAATGGTCTCCACCAGCGGGCGAAACTCCCGGCCCGCGGGGCGCGTGACCGCGATGCCCGCCCCCACGCCCAGTACAATAGCGACGGCACTTGAGAGCACCACCAGCCAGAGATGGGCCAGGGCAAGATTAATAAAACTCTCCTGCTGATACACCGGGCGCGGCAAGTCGGGGAAGAGCGTGCTAAACAGCGCCGCGCTGTGCGGCATCAGCAACAGCAAAGCGACAAAGAGCACGACCAGCCAGAACAGCGGATCACGAAGTGCCTTCACGTGTCACCTCCCCTGCCAGCAGATCGCGAAAATGCAGGGTGCCACTTGGCGCGCCCCGGGCATCCGCAACGGGCAACACTTCACACTGACGGGCAACAAACGCCGAAAGCGCATCCCGCAAGCTCATCTGTTCCTGCAGAGGCTCGCCACGCACCGTCGCGTCCTGTCGACGCATATAGTCGCTGACCGTACGCAGCGAGAGCAGCCTGACGCCCAGCTCGCTGTGGCCAAAAAACTCACGCACAAAATCGTTTTTCGGCCAGGTCAGCAGCTCAAGCGGCGTCCCCTGCTGCACCACCTCACCATGGTCCATCAGCACCAGATGGTCGGCCAGACGCAGCGCCTCATCAATATCGTGCGTCACAAGAATGATTGTTCGCCCCAGAATGCGATGAATGCGGGTCATTTCCGCCTGCAGTGCGGCGCGCGTGACCGGATCCAGCGCGCCGAAGGGTTCATCCATCAGTAACACCTGCGGATTGGCCGCCAGCGCACGCGCCACGCCCACCCGCTGCTGCTGGCCTCCGGAAAGCTGGTGCGGGTAGCGGTCACGCAGCGCAGGTTCTAACCCGAGCAGAGACATCAGTTCATCAACCCGGTCGGCAGTTTTTGCCCGCGACCATTTCTCCAGCTGCAGCACGGTGGCGATGTTCTGCGCGACCGTCCAGTGCGGAAACAGGCCGATGGACTGGATGGCATACCCCATACGACGACGCAGCTCCAGCACAGGCAGGCTGCGGATCTCCTCTCCGGCAAAGCGGATCAGACCGCTGTCATGTTCAACCAGGCGGTTAATCATCTTCAGGGTGGTGGATTTTCCCGACCCCGATGTGCCAATCAGCACGGAAAATGCGCCCTCGGCAAAATTCAGGTTGAGATGGCTTGCCGCCGGACGACCCGCAAAGGTTTTACTGACATCGTGAAATTCAATCATTGGCTCTTCTCCTGAGCAGCGCGAGCCATAAGGCAAACAGCGCGTCGATGACAACCGCCAGCGCAATCGTGGGCACCACGCCCAATAACACCAGGTCCAGGGCGCTACTCAACAGCCCCTGGAAAACCAGCGCGCCAAAGCCGCCCGCGCCGATCAGCGCCGCAATCACCGCCATGCCAACGGTTTGCACCGCCACCACCCGCAGGCTGCGCAGCAGCAGGGGCAAAGCCAGCGGCAGCTGGATCTTCCAGAAACATTGTCTCGCGCTCATCCCCATTGCATGGGCACTTTCCAGCACGTCCGGCGCGACCTGGCTCAGCCCGGCCACCACGCCGCGCACCAGCGGCAGCAGCGCATAGAGCACCAGCGCGATAAGGGCTGGCGTTAAACCGGTTCCGGCGATCCCCATCGTTCCCAGCACCGGGAACGACTTCACCAGCCCGGCCAGCGGAGCAATCAACAGGCCAAACAGAGCGACGGACGGGATAGTCTGAATCACATTCAGTACGGCAAACACCCCGCCCTGACGTGAAGGGTGGCGATAGCACCACATACCCAGCGGTATGCCGAGCAGTAAGGCCGGGATCAGGGTGCCGAAGAGGATCGTGAGGTGTTGCGCCAGGGCGTCATTAAACACCTCCTGACGGTTGGCGTACTCTTTTAACAGCGAGAGATTATTCAGCTCACCGCTAAACAGCAGCAGCAGCGGAATACACCATATCTGGGCATTGAGTATCCAGCGCCAGACGGATGTTGAGATAAGACGGCGAATAGCATCGCTGCAGGCCAGCAGACACAGCGCCAGCCAGAGCCACAAACCGCTACCCACAGAGGTTCTTGCCAGCGGACTTTCCGCCGAGGTCATGTGTGTTGCCGCAAGCCCGCCTCCCCAGAATAAGGCGATAAACAGCCCTTCACAAAGCAGCAGCGTCAGCCACTGGGCCGTGCGTCCTTGCCAGAGCGACAACGCAACCCACGCGCCCAGTGCCGCCACCAGCAACCACGGCGTAAATGACCAGACCTGCCAGAGCGAGCGACTCTCCCCCGACATCAGGCGATTCGGGGCCACATTCACAAACGGTAACGCGACCGCCGCGATGGCCACACAGGCCAACAGCAGCAGTACGCGGTTATGACATTTTATTGGCACAGCCCTGTCCTGTTACTTCACAAGCCCTTGTTGTTTCAGGAAATCGGCGGCCACTTTTTTGGCATCCAGTCCCTCAACGGCAATGCTGGCATTCAGCTGTTGCAGCGTTTTTGCATCCAGCTTTTCGAAGACCGGTTTGAGCCATTCAGCAATATCCGGGTACGCTTTAAGTACCGCTTCCCGCACGACAGGTGCCGGGGCGTAAATCGGCTGGACGCCTTTTGGATCGGTTAAGGTTTGCAGGCCAAGCGCCGCGACCGGGCCGTCGGTGCCGTAAGCCATCGCCGCATTAACGCCCGACGTTTGCTGCGCAGCGGCTTTGATGGTCACCGCGGTATCACCGCCCGCCAGAGAGAGCAGCTGGGCCTGATCCAGTTTGAAATCATAGGCTTTTTCAAACGCCGGCAGCGCATCCGGACGCTCAATAAACTCAGCGGAAGCCGCAAGCTTAAAGTCACCCTTCTCTTTCAGGTAGCGACTCAAATCCGCAAGCGAGGTCAGCTTTCCTTTCTCCGCCACGTCCTTGCGCACCGCGATGGTCCAGGTATTGTTGGCCGGCGCCGGCGTCAGCCAGACCAGCTTATTTTGCTCAGCGTCGAGTTTTTTGACTTTTTCATACCCGGCTTTGGCATTTTTCCACGCCGGATCGTTTTCATCTTTGAAGAAGAACGCGCCGTTGCCGGTGTATTCCGGGTAGATATCCAGCTCGCCGGAGGTAATCGCGCCGCGTACCACAGGCGTGGTTCCCAGCTGGACTTTATTGACGGTTTTAACACCGTGGCTTTCCAGTACCTGCAGAATAATGTTACCGAGCAGCGCACCTTCGGTATCTATCTTGGAGCCCACTTTTACCGGTTCTGCCGCCTGTAATGGCAGACTCAGCGCCGCCAGTAACACCGCTGAACCCAACATCCCCTTTGCAATCGTCATTCCACTGTCCTCATTTTTTTGCTGCCTTTTTCAGAGGCTTGAGAGAAAAGCGTAGCTTAAAACGGCGGAATTAACCGTCAAAATGCCTTTTTAACATAAGGTAAGACGCATCCCCCGCAAAGCGGGGGATGCAAGGGAGGGAAACGTCAGAGCAGCTCGAACTCGCCTTTATTTACGCGAGCGGAATCGACCCCGATAAAGACGTTAAACTTGCCTGGCTCCGCATCATATTTCATCTGCTGGTTCCAGAACTTCAGCGCATCCACGTCGATGGGGAAGCTGATGGTTTTGGTTTCGCCCGGCTTCAGGTTGACCTTCTCGAAGCCACGCAGCTGTTTCACCGGACGGCTCATGGAGGCGGTAACATCCTGGACGTACATCTGAATGACCGTTGCCCCTTCGCGTTTACCGGTGTTGCTCACCTCGACGCTTGCGGTAACTTTGCCGTCACGCTTCAGGGTCGGCGCAGACATTTTGACGTCAGAAACCTTGAAGGTGGTGTAGCTCAAACCGTAACCAAACGGATACAGCGGGCCGTTCGCTTCATCGAAGTAACGGGAGGTGTACTTATTCGGTTTGTCGGCGTTGTACGGCCGGCCGGTATTCAGGTGGCTGTAGTAAACCGGGATCTGCCCGACCGAACGCGGGAAGGACATTGGCAGCTTGCCTGACGGGTTGTAATCGCCAAACAGCACGTCGGCAATCGCATTACCGCCTTCGGTACCGGCGAACCAGGTTTCCAGGATCGCGTCGGCCTGCTGGTCTTCTTTGACCAGCGCCAGCGGACGACCGTTCATCAGCACCAGCACCAGCGGCTTGCCGGTCGCCTTCAGGGCGGCAATCAGATCGCGCTGGCTTTGCGGAATGGTGATGTCGGTACGGCTGGAGGCCTCATGCGCCATCCCTTGCGCTTCACCCACTACCGCGACAACCACGTCAGATTGCTTAGCGGTGTTCACCGCTTCATCAATCATCTCTTTCGGCGAACGCGGATCGACCTTCACCGCCTCCTCGTACTGATTGAGGAAGGTGACAATGTCTTTATCGTTGGTGACGTTCGCCCCTTTGGCGTAAACCACTTTCGCGTTCTCACCCACGGCGTTCTTGATACCGGTCAGCACCGTGACGGACTGATCGGCCACCCCCGCTGCAGACCAGCTCCCCATCACGTCGCGCTTGCTGTCAGCCAGCGGGCCCACCACGGCAATGGTGCCGGATTTCTTCAGCGGCAGCGTGTCGAGGCGGTTTTTCAGCAGCACCAGGCTTTCGCGTGCCACATCGCGGGCCTCTTTGCGGTGCAGACGACTTTCCGCGTTGGTGTCCGCCGGGTCAAAATCTTTCGGCCCCAGGTGGCTGTACGGGTCGTTAAACAGCCCCATATCATATTTCACGTTCAGCACGTGGCGCGTGGCGTCATCCAGCTCCGCCATGGTCACCTTACCGCTCTTCACCAGCCCCGGCAGGTATTTGCTGTAGTACTCGTCGCTCATGCTCATGTTAATGCCGGACTTGAGCGCCACGCGTACCGCGTCTTCCGGATCGGAGGCGGTACCGTGCTTAATGAGCTCTTTAATGGCGCCGTGGTCAGAGACGGTAATGCCCTTAAAGCCCCACTGGTCACGCAGAACGTCTTTCAGCAGCCACGAATCGGAGGTCGCCGGCGTGCCGTTGAGGGAGTTCAGCGCCACCATCACCGCGCCGCTGCCGGCATCCAGCCCCGCTTTGTACGGTGGCATGTAGTCGTTGAACAGCCGCTGCGGGCTCATATCCACGGTGTTGTACTCTTTACCGCCTTCCACGGCGCCATAGGCCGCGAAGTGTTTGACGCTGGTCATCACCGCGTAGCGATCTGCCGGGCTCTTACCCTGCATCGCTTCCACCATGGTTTTCCCCATCGTGGCTGTTAAATAGGTATCTTCACCGAACCCTTCTGAGCCGCGGCCCCAGCGCGGATCGCGGGAGACGTCCACCATCGGTGCCCAGGTCATATTCAGGCCATCATCCGCCGCTTCATAGGCGGAAACGCGCCCCACGGTTTTCACCGCATCAAGGTTAAAGGACGATGCCAGACCAAGGCTAATCGGGAAGACGGTACGCTGACCGTGCACCACGTCATAGGCGAAGAACAGCGGAATTTTCAGGCGGCTGAGTTCCATCACCTGATCCTGCATTTTGCGGATATCCGGGCGGGTGACGGTGTTAAAAATAGCCCCGACCTGCCCGTCTTTGATCATCTCGCGGATGGCCTCTTTCGGGTTATCCGGGCCGACGCTGATAAGACGCAACTGGCCAATTTTCTCATCGACCGTCATTTTCTTGAGCAATTCCGTGACAAACGCGTCCCGGGCTTCAGGCGTGAGCGGGTGATTGCCAAACAAATCCTCTGCCAGCGCAGGTTGCAGCGCCAGGCTGACGGCGACACCTACAGAACATAGCCATTTCATGTCGTTTTACTCTCTCATCAATAACCGCCGGAAGAACTCGGCCAGACCGTGCGAAAAGCGCAGTGTGCCACAAACCCTCAGAACGTTGCAGGGTTATTCTCTGATTTTTCTCGTGAATACTCGACCGCTTAACAGTTAATCGCGCTATGCTTTACAGCGAGAAATTTGCCCCACCACAAGGAGTGGAAGATGTCTTCTGTTCGAACTCACGATAACACGACGTTTATTAACGAACTGTCGCGCCTGGTTGGCTCCTCTCACCTGCTTACCGACCCGGCAAAAACCGCCCGCTACCGTAAGGGCTTTCGTTCCGGTCAGGGCGAGGCGCTGGCGGTGGTATTTCCCGGCACGCTGCTTGAACTCTGGCGCGTCCTGAGCGCCTGCGTGGCCGCCGACAAAATTATTCTCATGCAGGCGGCTAACACCGGCCTGACTGAAGGCTCAACGCCGAACGGCAACGATTACGATCGTGACATCGTAATCATCAGCACCCTGCGTCTCGACAAACTGCATCTGCTGGATAAAGGCGAGCAGGTGCTCGCGTTCCCTGGCACGACGCTCTACTCCCTTGAAAAAGCGCTTAAGCCGCTGGGACGCGAACCGCATTCGGTCATTGGCTCATCCTGTATTGGCGCCTCCGTGATCGGCGGGATCTGCAATAACTCCGGCGGTTCGCTGGTGCAGCGCGGCCCGGCTTACACCGAGATGTCACTTTTTGCCCGTATCGACGAAAATGGCAAGCTGACCCTGGTCAACCATCTGGGCATTGATCTTGGCGTAACGCCGGAACAGATCCTGAGTAAGCTCGACGACGATCGGGTGAAAGATGAAGACGTCCAGCACGACGGTCGTCATGCTCACGACCACGATTACATCACCCGCGTGCGGGATATCGAAGCGGATACCCCGGCACGTTACAACGCCGACCCTGACCGCCTGTTTGAATCTTCGGGCTGTGCGGGCAAGCTGGCTGTTTTTGCCGTGCGCCTCGACACCTTCCCGGCCGAGAAAAAACAGCAGGTGTTCTACATCGGCACCAATCAGCCGGACGTGCTGACCGAGATCCGTCGTCATATTCTGGGCGAGTTCGCTCACCTGCCAGTGGCGGGCGAGTACATGCACCGTGATATTTACGACATCGCGGAACGCTACGGCAAAGATACGTTCCTGATGATCGACAAGCTCGGCACCGATAAAATGCCGTTCTTCTTCACCATGAAGGGCCGTACCGACGCGATGCTGGAAAAAGTGCCGCTGTTTAAACCCCACTTTACCGACCGCTTTATGCAGAAATTGGGCAACGTCTTCCCGTCACATCTGCCGGAGCGGATGAAAACCTGGCGCGATAAGTACGAGCATCACCTGCTGCTGAAAATGGCCGGGGACGGAATTGCCGAAGCGCAAACCTGGCTCAGTGAATTCTTCAAAACTGCCGAAGGCGATTTCTTTGCCTGTACCCCTGAAGAGGGCAGCAAAGCCTTCCTGCACCGTTTCGCCGCTGCGGGTGCCGCCATTCGTTATCAGGCGGTGCATTCAGACGAGGTGGAAGACATTCTGGCGCTGGATATCGCCCTTCGCCGCAACGATACCGAGTGGTTTGAACACCTGCCGCCGGAAATCGACAGCAAGCTGGTCCACAAGCTCTATTACGGCCACTTTATGTGCTACGTCTTCCACCAGGATTACATCGTTAAGAAAGGGGTGGATGCGCACGCGCTGAAAGAGCAGATGCTCGCGCTGCTGCACGCGCGAGGCGCACAATATCCTGCGGAACATAACGTGGGGCATCTTTATAAGGCTCCTGACGCACTTAAGCAGTTTTATCGCGAGAATGACCCCACAAACAGCATGAACC
The DNA here is from genome assembly GCF_029967775.1 of Enterobacter sp. V89_11. NCBI lineage: Bacteria > Pseudomonadati > Pseudomonadota > Gammaproteobacteria > Enterobacterales > Enterobacteriaceae > Enterobacter > Enterobacter sp. V89_11. Next base: position 128,771 of record NZ_JASCAN010000001.1, read on the forward strand.
CCGGCATTGGTAAAACAACGCGGAATAAATACTGGAAAGAGAGTCCTGACGCGGAGCAGCCCGTGACGCAAGCGTCTGATTAATTCCCACAGCCAAATTTGAGAGATTGTTAAGCGCGCCTTAATCGTACTAGAGTAGCGTTCTGTCGCCGGAGAAACGTTTCTCCGGCATCTGTTACGAGGAGCAGGCACATCATGTCGGCTGTTGATATTTTATCCGAAACCGAAGTGGAAGTGCGCGATGCCCTTCCCGACGATGTGCATGCTATCGCCGCTATCTACGCCTGGCATGTGCTTCACGGGCGCGCATCCTTTGAAGAAGTTCCCCCCACCGTTGATGAAATGCGTCAGCGAATGAAAAGCGTGGCCGAGAATGGCTTACCGTGGCTTGTCGCGCTGTATCGCGGCATCGTCGTAGGCTACTGCTACGCGACGCCTTACCGTCCGCGCCATGCCTATCGCTACACTCTGGAAGAGTCGATTTACGTGGATGCGAGTACTACCGGTCGTGGTTTTGGCTCCGTCCTGATGGATGCGCTGATCGCCCGCTGCGAGCAAGGACCGTGGCGGCAGATGATTGCCGTTGTGGGGGATGGCAACAACAATGCCGGCTCGTTACGGCTGCATAAGAAATACGGCTTCGAAATCGTCGGTCAGTTACGCAGCGTCGGGTATAAGAAAGGTGACTGGCGGGATACGGTGATCATGCAGCGCTCACTCAATGACGGAGACTGGACGCTGCCGGAGTAAGGCGCAGCGAGGTCTGTTGCCCTCTCCCGCGGGAGAGGGCGAAAACACAGTCATTAGCAATCCGGCTCAGTCGTTCTGGGCGGTTGCCATCTGCTCCGCTTTCTGCTTTTTGTAGGTCAACGCCGCGGCCGGTACCGGCTGCACTTTCCCCGTCTCAATCCAGGTACGCAGTCGGCTTGCATCCGCGAAGTGGGTGTATTTACCAAAGGCATCCATCACCACCAGCGCCACCGGTTTACCGTTGAATACGGTACGCATCACCAGGCAGTGTCCCGCCGCGTTAGTAAACCCGGTTTTCGTTAACTGAATATTCCAGTTATCCCGGTACACCAGATGGTTAGTATTACGGAACGGCAGCGAATAGGCCGGGTTCGCAAAGGTCGCCATCTCTTCACGGGTCGTACTGAGCTGACCAATCAGCGGGTACTGTTTGCTGGCAATCAGCAGTTTTGTCAGGTCGCGGGCCGTGGAGACGTTGTGAATCGACAGACCAGTCGGCTCGACGTAACGGGTATTGGTCATCCCCAGCGATTTGGCTTTTGCGTTCATCGCACGAATAAATGCTTCGTAGCCACCCGGATAGTGGTGGGCCAGGCTCGCCGCTGCGCGGTTTTCAGAAGACATCAGCGCCAGCAGCAGCATATTTTTACGGCTGATTTCGCTGTTCAGTCGCACGCGGGAGTAGATCCCTTTCATCTCCGGCGTATGGCTGATATCCACTTTCAGTTTTTCGTCCAGCGGCAGATGTGCATCAAGCACCACCATCGCGGTCATTAATTTGGTAATCGAGGCGATCGGGCGTACCAGATCCGGATGGCTGGCGTAAATCACCTTATTGGTGTTGAGATCAACAATCATCGCACTGCCGGAAGCGATTTGCGGCTGGGCAGCAGCGGTGGTCACGGCGGGCGTTTTGGCGATCGCTGGCGCGGCAGCGGACGCTCCCAGCAACAGGGCCAGGCTAAGTAAAGAGACTCGGAATTTCAGCATGGTGAGACTTCTGATAATTATTCACGCACGTTATGACGTACACCGCCTGTGTCGATGGAGAAACGCAGGCTGGCTTCGGCATCATAGCGGTCACCGGGCTTTGTCGCCAGAGGATAATCGTGAACAGATGCTGCATTGCTGGCATTTACGCCAGCAATGCAGTGAGCCTAGAAGAGACGGTATCCATAACCCCACAGAATAACCGTCAGAGCCAGTAGCGCTTCCAGCACCAGCACGCCGATAGCGAGCGTTGAACTGGAGAAGCTCAGGCCCTCTTCTTTATTGATATTGAGGAAGGTTGGTACCCCCAGATACAGCAGATAACCGGTGTAAAAGAGGGCAATAGTACCGATCAGCGCGCACAACCAGACCAGTGGGTACAGCGCCACAATACCGCTTAAGAACAGCGGCGTCGCGACATACCCGGCAAAAACCATACAGTGTGCCAGCGATGGACGTTGCGGATAGTTACGCGCCATCCAGTGAATGACACGCCCCATGACAGCCACACCCGCCAGCATCAGGCCATAAAAGAGAATGGCCAGTGAAAGACCGGTAAACCAGGAAAGCTGAACCACGGTGCCATCACCAAAGTTCCAGCCGATTTGTGTTGTGCCAATAAACGCGCAGATTACAGGCACCGCTGCCATCAGCAGCACATGATGCGTGTAATGGTGCGAGACCGTTTCGTTCTCCGTTTTGATGACATGCATTTCACGATCGGGATGGGAGAAAAGTCCCCAGACATGGTTCATAACGCCCCCTTGTTGTCGGCCCGTCAGCGATATCTTAAGTATAATGCAGGCCTGAGATTATTTTATGTACAGTGGGAAATTTCCGTTGATTGCCCCGTTATTGATTCATGGGGTATATGATTAAACGAGGCATAATAAGGGAGATGACGTTGACGTAATGGATATCAACAGTCTTATTGAACAATATGGATACGCTGCACTGGTCGTTGGCAGCGTGGCGGAAGGAGAAACCATCACGCTGCTCGGCGGGGTGGCCGCGCATCAGGGGTTACTCAAATTCCCACTCGTTGTTGCCGCAGTCGCACTCGGTGGGATGATTGGCGATCAGCTGCTCTACTTTCTGGGACTGCGCTTTGGCCCCACGCTTTTGAAGCGCTTTTCAAAGCACCGCAAGAAAATTCACCGTGCCCAACGGCTTATCCAGCGTCACCCTTACCTGTTCGTGATTGGCACCCGTTTTATGTACGGCTTTCGGATTATCGGCCCAATACTGATTGGCGCCAGCCATTTACCGCCGAAAATTTTCCTGCCGCTGAACATTCTTGGCGCGATTGCCTGGGCCCTGATCTTTACCACGCTCGGTTATGTGGGTGGAGAAGTGATTGGTCCGTGGTTGCATAATGTTGACCAGCATCTGAAGCACTGGGCATGGGTTATCCTGATTGTCGTGGCGGTAATTGCGGTCCGGCTGTGGCTGAAGCATCGGGAAAAGACGCGGGATGAAGAGTAAGTGCAATGGCGCCCTCTCGCACAAAGAGAGGGCGAAAAGTTTCTACCCGGCGGGCTTAAATTGCGGATTCGCCAGCATAAAACCGCCGTCGACAATAAATGATTGCCCGGTAGCATAGCTGGCGTCACCGTCACACAGCCACGCCACCAGGCTGGCAATCTCTTTGGTATGCCCCGGCCGCGCGAGCGGGATCGCGGGCATCGAACCGGCCTTCACTTCACTGTCGTCCATATCATTCATTGGCGTGGCAATGGCTCCTGGCGCAACGGCATTCACAAGGATGTTATGCTCGACCAGCTCCAGCGCCATGGATTTGGTTAATCCGCCCAGGGCATGCTTGGCCGCCGTATACGCACTGGCATCCGGTAAAGGCGTGTGTTCATGCACCGAGGTAATGTTCACAATTCGCCCCCCTTCTCCCTGCTTCACCATTTGACGCGCAGCGATCTGTGAACAGAGAAACGCGCCATCCACGTCAACGGTAAAAATCCCCCGCCACTCCTCAAACGGCATGTCGAGAAACGGCGCTTTGGTCATCGCCCCGGCATTGTTGACCAGCACGTCCAGCCGACCAAAGCGCGTAATTAACGTTTCAATGGCCTGCGCGCCCTGCGGGAGAGTGCTTAAATCAAGTTGAACCGCCTCTGCACGCCGGCCCTTCGCCTCGACTTCGCGGCAGGTTTCCAGCGCACCTTTTTCGTCAGAATGCCAGGTGACGCCGATATCAAACCCTCGTTCAGCCAGCATCAGGGCTGTGGTTTTCCCAATCCCGGAATCCGATGCGGTAACAATCGCGACTTTGGTCATACTCACCTCCAGAAAAGCTGCAAAGAGGTAAGTATAGATAATCGCGCTTTTTAGCCCTGATGATAGCCTCCCCCCAGCGCCGAGGTCAGCTGCAGCGTGGCGTCAACGTACTGGCCTTTGAGCATCACCCCGGTGAGCTGCTCCCTGAGGGCCGGTATTCTGGCCTCACTTACGCGGGAGCCGGGGATAATGCCGGCGCGAAAGCGGGCCTGAGCCAGTGCAACAACGCGGGCAGCCTCTTTTTCGACACGCTGCTGGTGCTGGTTTTTGGCGGTCAGTGTTTCGACTTCGCTGGCCGTGCGCGCCACCTGATTCACCGCATCCACCACCGCTTTGTTATAACGCGCGACGGAGAGATTGTTCTGCGCCTGGGCAATATCCAGTTCGGCGTTTAGCCTGCCGCTGTCGAAAATGGGCAGCGTCAGCCCGGCGGTGACGCCCATCTGCTGCGCAGAAGAGCGGAACAAATCGCTCAGGTGCAGGGCATCCTGCTGTAAGAAAGCCATCAGATTCACATCGGGATAGAACGCTGCTCTGGCGGCCTCAACGTCACTCATGGAGGCCTCGATATACCAGCGAGCCTCCTGCAAATCCGGTCGACGTGCCAGCAGTTCATACCCCAGCGTGGCCGGGAGCGAGGCTTCTACTGTGGGTAAGGCGTGGCGTGTAAGCGTCACTGAGGAGGTGTTCGTCAGGGCGCTCAGACGCGCCTCAACGGCTTTCATTTTTCCGTTCACTTCTGCCAGCTGCTCGTCAGTTTTGCTGGCGTTGATGTCGGTCTCGACGCCCTCAACGGAAGAGGTGATCCCATGCTGATACAATTCGCGGTCGGCTGCAATAATCGTGTCCTGCTGGTGTTTAATCTCCGTGAGGACATCCCCCACCGCGGCCTGGGTTTGCCACGCCCAGTAAAGACGTGCGACGCTGCTGGCAAGCAGTTGCCGGGTCTGCTCAAGCTCCGCTTTTTGCGCGTTTACCCGGCCAATTCGGGCTTCAACCCGTGCACGATTTTTCCCCCACAAATCGAGATCCCAGCCCGCGCTCAGACCAAAAGTACCGTTGGTGTACCACGGCCCGGTGGTTCCCGCCGCCGGATCGGTTATCGCAAAGGGCCCCATCAGCCCCTCGGCCGACATTTTTTGCCGTTCAGCATCCGCTGAGAAATCAATTTCCGGCCCTCCGGCGGCCAGGGTGGCTTTTGCCTGCGCTTCCGCCAGCGTGATGCGCTGACGGGCAATTTGCATATCCGGCGCATCGTTCAGCGCCTTCGCAATCAGCGAATTGAGTTCAGGATCGTTATACGTTTTCCACCATGCATCTTTCGGCCACGCGGTATGGCTCAGCGTAGTATTCACCGCAGCCGTTGTTGATTGCATATTTACAGGGGAAACCGAGGCATGTTCCGGCGCGCAGGCCACCAGAATAAAAACCAGGGGAATACTCAGAGATAAAGGTTTCATTACGCCATTCACGCGAAAAATAAAGGCGCAACTTACGCCAGACGTCGCTCTTTTTTTTAGTAACGCGTGGCAACCCGCAATTTGTCATACATTTTCATACTCAGAAAATTATTCATCATAAGAATGAATTAAATGAGTGAATTCATCTTCATTATAAATTCACTGCTACACTTACTTTCGACAAACAGACGCAGGAGAAGCGAATGAAAATATTACTGTGGGTTATTTTAATTATATTTCTGATAGGGCTGCTGGTGGTAACCGGTGTATTCAAGATGATTTTCTGATTTCATTGCCCGGCTCAGCGCCGGGCAAATTCACATCATTATGCTTTCAGGGAAGCGCCTTTTGTGGCAATAACCTCTTTATACCAGTAGAAGCTTTTCTTACGACTGCGCGCTAACGTCCCTTTTCCACTGTCATCACGATCGACATAAATAAAGCCATAGCGTTTTGAGAGTTCTGCTTTAGACGCACTGACCAGATCGATCGGCCCCCAACTGGTGTAACCCATTACCTCCACACCATCTTCAATGGCTTCACGCACCTGTACCAGGTGGTCGTTAAGGTAGCTAATGCGGTAATCATCCTGCACTACGCCGTCAGCATCCGGCGTGTCTTTCGCGCCCAGACCGTTTTCCACGATAAACAGCGGCTTTTGATAGCGATCCCAGAGCACGTTCAGCAGAGTACGCAGGCCGACAGGGTCAATCTGCCAGCCCCACTCGGAACTAGCCAGATGCGGGTTAGGTACCATACTAAGGATATTGCCCCGAGCCTGCTGATTAAGCGCCTCATCCGCGGTGACACATCCCGTCATGTAGTAACTGAACGAGATAAAATCGACGGTCGATTTCAACGCCTCACGATCGGCATCGGTAATATCAATCTGGATATCGTTATCGCGGAAGAAGCGCTGCATATACCCCGGATAAACACCACGGCACTGCACGTCGCCAAAGAATTGCCAGGCGCGGTTTTCCTGCAGTGTTTCCAGGATATCTTCCGGCTTGCAGGTCAGCGGATACATCAGCCCGCCCAGCAACATGTTGCCAATCCGGGCGTCTGCAATGATCTCATGGCAGGCTTTCACTGCCAGCGCGCTAGCCACCAGTTGATGATGGATAGCCTGATACACCTCACCTTTGCTGCTGGTTTCCGGCAGACCGACGCCGGTCATCGGTGCATGCAGAGACATATTGATCTCATTGAACGTCAGCCACAGCTTTACCTTCGTTTTGTAGCGCGTAAATACGATACGGGCATAGCGCTCAAAGAACCCAATGGTCTGACGGCTGGCCCAGCCTCCGTACTGCTTCACCAACCCCCACGGCATTTCGTAATGCGACAGTGTGACAAGCGGCGTGATGTTGTGCGCGGCCAGTTCGTCAAACAACTTGTCGTAAAAAGCCAGCCCCGCTTCGTTAGGGTGCTGCTCGTCGCCGTTCGGGAAAATGCGTGTCCAGGCAATGGAAACGCGCAGGCAGCTAAAGCCCATCTCGGCGAACAGTTTGATGTCCTCGGGGTATCGATGATAGAAATCAATCGCGACATCCTTGATGCCGCTGTCGCCCTCGACGCGCTCAACCACCGGGCCAAAAACTCCCTGCGGCTGAACGTCAGAGGTGGACAACCCTTTACCGTCTTCCCGATAAGCGCCTTCTACCTGATTCGCGGCAACCGCACCGCCCCATAAAAAATCATCCGGGAAAGTCTTCATTCCATTCTCCTGTTATTGATGGTTTACGCTGAGTAACGGTGCTCCCGCATTCACGGAGGTTGCCGCCACGGTCACCACTTCGCGGTACTCGTCGCTATTACTGATAATAATCGGGGTCGCCAGGTCGTATCCGGCATCGATAATCGCCTGACGATCAAACTCCAGCAGCAGATCCCCCGGCTGTACCTTGTCCCCCACCTTCACATGAGCGGTAAATGGCTTGCCGTCGAGCTTCACGGTGTCGATACCTACGTGGATTAACACTTCAATACCGTTGTCACTGAGCAGGCCGATGGCGTGTTTGGTCTGGAAAAGCGAAGCTACAACGCCAGCAAAAGGGGAAACCACTTTGTTATCTGAAGGAATAATGGCAACCCCGCTGCCCAGCAGGCCGCTGGCAAAGGTGGTATCCGGCACGTGATCGAGCGCCAGAACGGTACCGGTCATCGGGGATAACACGTCGTTTTCCCCGACCGACACTGCAGAATCAGGCATTGTGCGCCCCGGCATACCGGCCACCAGCGTCAGGCCACAGCTCAGTACCAGCGCAACCACCGTACCAATAACGCCGCCCCACAGCGTGGCATTCACCCCACCCGGCGGGATCATTTGTGCGATGGTAAAGATATTCGCGAAGCCGAAGGAATAAACGTGGGTATCGCTGAAGCCGACAATCGCCCCGCCGATAGCACCAGCGACACAACCAAAGATAAACGGACGGCGCAGCGGCAGGTTTACGCCATACACGGCTGGCTCGGTGATGCCAAAGATCCCGGCCGTGACGGATGAGCCTGCCAGCATTTTCTGGCGGGCATCGTGGGTACGCAGGAAAATGCCCAGCGCCGCACCCACCTGACCAAATACTGCTGGCAGCAACATGGGCAGCATCGAGTCATGCCCCAGTACCGCCAGGTTATTAATCATCAGCGGCACCAGCCCCCAGTGCAGGCCAAAAATTACGCATACCTGCCACAGTGCCCCCATTGCCGCCCCCGCCAGCCACGGTGCCAGCACATAGATCCCCTGATAGCTGTTCGCCAGTATCTGACTCAGCCAGGTCGCCAGCGGACCAATGACCAGGAACGTCAGTGGAACAGTAACGCCTAAACAGATCAGCGGAGCGAAGAAGTTTTTCATCGATGATGGCAGCCACCTGGTGCTCTGCTTTTCCAGCCAGCAGCTTACCCACGAAGCGAGAATAATCGGGATCACCGATGTGCTGTAGTTGAACCAGGTAACCGGAATACCAAGAAAGGCTTCCGATACCGCCCCCGGCTGTTGGCTCGCATTAAAGGCGGCGATCATCATCGGATGGGTAAGCGCCCCGCCGATCACCATGGTAATAAACGGGTTGCCGCCGAATTTTTTCCCGGCCGTATAGCCCAGCACCAGCGGGAAGAAGAAGAACAGCGCGTCGCTTGCGGCAAACCAGATTTTATAGGTGCCACTTTCAGTCGTGAGCCAGCCGCAAACCACGGCCAGCGCAAGCAGCCCTTTTAAAATACCGGACGCAGCAAGGATGCCAATAAACGGCGTGAAGATCCCGGAAACGATGTCGATCAGACGGCCCAGCAGGTTGCCTTTTTCCATCTTATCGTCCACCACAGGGGTATCATCTGTCAGCCCTGCTTCCTTGCGTACCGCCAGCCACACATCATGCACATGGTTACCAATCACGACCTGAAACTGACCGCCGCTTTCGACTACCATGATCACCCCCGGGTTTTTCTTTAACCCTTCCGCATCCGCTTTTTGATTCTCTTTCAGTTTGAAGCGAAGTCGGGTGGCGCAGTGAACAAGGCTGACGATGTTCTCTTTCCCGCCAACGTGCCCGAGAATATCCTGTGCTAAAGCCTGGTATTCCATCTCGATTTCCTTACATCCGATGCCCGAAGGCACCTGTTGACTGAGTACAAAATAAAAAAACCCGAGAACGGTCTTTTTTCAAAGACCGCACCCGGGTTTTGCCTGCATTATGCAGTAACAATCCCATTGTTGAGGCTTAGCGCCCCTCTTTTCTTACCCGCTCAATATGAATCGCGAGGAACATAATTTCTTCGGTTGTCAGCTCACGCTGATAGCTCTTATTCAGATGCTGCGCGATTTTCTCTGCGCATTTCCAGGCTTTCGCGTAATTGTCCTTTACCGCCGTATGCAACGAAACATCATCATCTTCTACCACGGTGCGGGTAAGCATCCGCTGAGCAAAAAATTTCAGATGGGTGACAAAACGCTGATAACTGAGCGACTCTTCGTCATACTCAAGCTGTAGCTGATACTTCACCAGTTGCAGGATCTCCTGCATCACCCGCGTCACGTGCATCACTTCCGGCATTTCGCTATTCAGTTGCGCCGTCACCAGATGCAGCGCGATAAACCCGGCTTCATCCTCCTCGAGTTCAACATTCAGGCGTTTGGCGATAATGGCCCGCGCCTCCTGCCCTAATTCGAACTCCTTCGGATAGAGACGTTTAATATCCCACAGCAGCACATTTTTGATTGCCAGCCCTTTCTTTTGGCGTTCAATCGCAAAGTAGCAGTGGTCCGTTAAGGTGATATACAAACTGTCCTGCAGTTTCCCCAGCCGCTGCGCTGCCTGCCCAATAATGCAGTCACAGGTGGTCATCACCTCAAGCGGGATCTGGCTCAGCAGCTCTCCGAGTCGACGCATCAACTCATCGCTTTGTAATGCAAACACCTTTTCAATAAGCGCGGTATCCAGTTCATCACCGACGCGTTTCTGGAACCCCAGCCCACGCCCCATCACGACCTGTTCACATCCGCGTTCATCCTGAACAACCACCACATTATTATTAAGAATTTTGGCGATTTTCATCGGAACCCCAGAAACAAAAAAACCTGACCTCCGGCAGATGCCAGAAAATCAGGTTTTGCCTGCCTAAGCAGTAACAATCCAGTTCTGGCACTCTATCAGTTTCATTCGTAGCCTCAATATGTCACGAGTAAGAAACGTGACGCAGATCGAACTTGCGACGGTGATCTCAGAAGGTCACCACCGTTTTCAGCTCAGTTACCCAGGCATCCTGCGTGCGGGAAACCCCACCAGGATGGTGCCAGTATTGGATGCCCGGCTGTAGCTCCAGCCATGACAGCGGACGAAAGCGATAGTAGAACTCACCGTTCAGCGAATGGTCCGGCACAGGATGGTATGCCGGATCGTTATAATCGGAAGCCCCGCTCAGGCTGTTCAGGTAACGTTGGTTGCGTGCGTACTGGCTGCTCATATCAATCCAGGTCAGACCGAAGCCAATCCAGTCTTGTGGACGCGCATCAAACAACCCACGGTATCGCAGTGAGGCAGAGTATACCTGGTGCATAGAGTTCGTGCGTTGATCGGCAAGACTCATGCTGAAAGAGGCGCTCAACCCACGATTCGGATCATTTTGATGTTGGGTCAGTTGCTGGTTTAGCCCGGCATACATAAACCAGGTGCGGTTGTGCTTATCAAATCCATCCGGGTCGCTCGCACCCGCCCCACCGGATTTACCCCGGTAAAAATCGGTTTGCGGCGCATTGGTAAACACTACGCCCAGATTGTACGCGCCCGGCAGACCGTTGATATGCGGACGCGCTTCGATTTCAACCGGGAGTAATATTCCTTTACTGCCCTTTGTTGACCAGCTCCAGGCATGACTACGGCTTGACGCGTCCGGGTTTTGCTCCATCACACCGCCTTTTATGGTCAGCGTGGGCGTTACTTTATACGCTAGCGTGGAGCCCCAGGTATGCACGTTCCAGTTGTTCCAGGTCAGTGAGTTGGCAGATTTCCCGCCGCACTGCGAGAGCAACTGGAAGTCACACGGAATGATTTGATCAAAGGTTTGCACTTTGTTCATCATCCCGATGCGCCAGGTCAGACGCCGATCGTCAAAACTGCGGGCAAAGGTGAGCCAGCCCAGGCGGGTAATGGACTGCCCTCCCCAGCTTTCCTGGGTCAGGTCGTTAAAGTTAACGCGCGGATCCTGAACACGCCTGGTGGTGAGATCGTCATTGTGATTACGGTTGACGATATTTCCTTCGATCTGCGCATCCGGCACGCCTGTCCAGCGCTCCAGATCCTGATTAAAGGTCAGCGCAAACTGATCAATATACGCCACGTGAGAATCATGGTTATAGCCGCCACCTCCGTTCCAGGCGATTTCGTTCAGATAGCCCAGATTATAAGTAAACCCGTTATCGTTAATGATCTTGCGGATGCCGCCCATATCGCCCAGGAGAGGGTCCGGTGGCGCTTCAAAACCTAACACCGTTCCATTCCATTCCTGTGCCCCTGATAAAGAGGGGAATGTTATTAAGGCGAGCGCGCACAGTGTAGTGTGTATATTTTTATATGCCATCATAACAACCTGTGAGTGAGTATTGAGTGCGTAAGCCGTCGCAGGAAAATTCTCTTTTCCTGTCGCGATTTAATTATTCATTTCAGTGAAAGACGTCAGTAAAAATTGTTAAGCCAAATTTCTCTCCTGCGTAAATGACAGGCAAAAAAAAACCTAAGCGCTCCACAGCGATACGTGCTGTGAAACGCTTAGGTTTTGCCTGTTAACCAGTAACAATCCTGCGTTGAATACAGTGGCACCTTAACATCGTGGCGTCACGTTGAAAACCTGCTTTGTTTTATATTTTAAAAAAGTGTGAGCAAATTAACGCTTATTATTTGGACTGAATCACCCGTGCAATATCAGCGGAAGTCTGCAGCGTGCGGATCTCCTGAAATAACCCCAGCGCTTCACTGTACTCTTTGCGTAAATAACTGAGCCACTGCTTAATTCGCGCGACGTGATATAACCCGGTATCACCCTGTTTTTCGAGGCGGCTGTATTTTTTCAGTAGCGTGACCACATCAGCCCACGGCATACGTGGTTCGTTATATTTAATCACCCGGCTGAGGTTTGGTACGTTAAGCGCGCCGCGGCCAATCATCACCGCATCGCAGCCAGTCTCTTTCAGGCACGCCTGCGCGCTTTCGTAATCCCAGATTTCCCCGTTGGCAATAACGGGAATGGTGAGTCTTTTGCGGATCTCGCCAATCGCCTGCCAGTTAATACGTTCGGCTTTATAGCCATCTTCTTTGGTGCGGCCATGCACCACCAGCTCAGTGGACCCGGCCTGCTGCACGGCATCGGCAATCTCAAATTGACGCGCGTCGCTGTCCCATCCAAGACGCACCTTTACCGTCACCGGCAGATGCGACGGTACAGCCTCACGCATGGCTTTTGCGCCACGGTAAATCAGCTCCGGATCTTTCAGCAAGGTGGCACCGCCACCGCTGCCATTCACCAGTTTGGATGGGCAACCGCAGTTGAGATCAACCCCAAAGGAACCAAGCTCTACGGCACGAGCCGCGTTCTCCGCCAGCCATTCGGGATACTGACCCAGTAGCTGAATGCGCACCAGCGTGCCGGAAGAGGTGCGGCTCTGATGATGCAGTTCCGGGCAAAGGCGATAGAATGATTTTACTGGCAACAACATATCGACCACGCGCAAAAACTCCGTCACGCAGAGATCGTAGTCGTTCACCTCGGTCAGAAGCTCGCGCACGAGAGAGTCGAGCACGCCTTCCATTGGGGCCAGTAAAACACGCATAGCAGTACCTGTGAAAAAAGACGCGCTATAGTAGCCGCTCTCCCGGCGTGAGGAAAGCCCGGCGGTTAACCCGGTGAGGTTATACCAGACGTTCCATTTCGGAATGTCTGGTATGCTCAAAATTCATGATGTGATCCGTGGCACATTTTTAGGTTTAATTGTATGATGAATGCGTTTCATCAAGGACTTTCACCATGAGAAAATCATTGAACATTATCTGGCAATATCTTCGCGCATTCGTCCTGATTTACGCCTGCCTGTATGCCGGAATCTTTATCGCATCCCTGCTTCCCATCACCATTCCCGGCAGCATCATCGGAATGTTGATCCTCTTTGTTTTGCTGGCATTGCAAATTCTGCCTGCCAGATGGGTTAACCCTGGCTGCTTTGTCCTTATTCGCTATATGGCGCTGCTGTTCGTGCCTATCGGCGTCGGGGTTATGCAGTATTTTGATTTGCTCCAGGCGCAGTTCGGACCCATTGTGGTCTCCTGCGCGGTCAGTACGCTGGTGGTTTTCCTGGTAGTAAGCTGGAGTTCGCATCTGGTGCATGGCGAACGTAAAGTGGTTGGGCAGAAAGGAACAAAACAATGATGGCCAATATCTGGTGGTCGCTGCCGTTAACGCTGGCAGTGTTCTTCGCCGCACGCAAACTCGCCGCGCGTTTCAAAATGCCGTTACTTAATCCGCTGCTGGTGGCGATGGTGGTGATTATCCCGTTCCTGCTTCTCACCGGCATTCCTTATGAACGCTACTTTGCCGGCAGCAAAATTTTGAACGACCTTCTGCAGCCCGCCGTGGTGGCGCTCGCCTTTCCTTTATATGAGCAATTGCACCAGATCCGCGCCCGCTGGAAATCCATCATTACCATCTGTTTTGTCGGGAGCCTGGTGGCGATGATCACCGGCACCTCGGTGGCGCTGCTGATGGGCGCGTCCCCGCAAATTGCGGCCTCTATTCTGCCTAAGTCGGTCACCACGCCTATTGCGATGGCCGTGGGCGGCAGCCTGGGGGGGATTCCGGCCATCAGCGCCATGTGTGTGATATTCGTGGGGATCCTCGGCGCGGTCTTTGGACATACCCTGCTGAATGCGATGCGTATCCACACCAAAGCGGCACGAGGTCTGGCGATGGGTACCGCGTCGCACGCCCTGGGCACCGCGCGCTGCGCTGAACTGGATTATCAGGAAGGGGCGTTTAGCTCACTCGCACTGGTGATCTGCGGGATTATCACCTCCCTGCTCGCACCGTTTATTTTCCCGCTGATTGTGGCGGTCATGGGTTAAAATTTGCGATGCGTCGCGCAAATTTCATTTTGTTTTCATAAGTTGCATACATAATGAGAAGTGGATCACATATAAAGCCCCAGCGGCTCCGTAAACTACCGATCCATTAACCTTTATGAGGCAAACGCCATGCATCCACGTTTTCAAGCTGCTTTCGCCCAGCTTGCAGAGAATGTGCAATCAGCTCTGGCCCCGATTCTGGCGGATGAGCATTTCCCGGCCCTGCTGACGGCTGAACACGTCACGGCACTGAAAGAAGCCACAGGGCTGGACGACGACGCGCTGGCCTTCGCGCTGCTGCCGCTGGCGGCGGCCTGCGCCCGCGCCGATCTTTCTCATTTCAACGTCGGTGCAATTGCACGCGGCGTAAGCGGAACCTGGTACTTCGGTGGCAACATGGAGTTCCTCGGCGCGACCATGCAGCAGACCGTTCACGCGGAACAAAGCGCCATCAGCCACGCCTGGCTGCGCGGTGAACAAGCGCTGAGCGCCATTACCGTTAACTACACCCCTTGCGGCCACTGCCGCCAGTTCATGAACGAGCTGAACAGCGGGCTGGCGTTACGCATCAATCTGCCAGGCCGTGCGCCGCATACCCTCGGGGATTACCTGCCTGACGCGTTTGGTCCGAAAGATCTCGACATCAAAACACTGCTGATGGATGAACAGGATCACGGTTTTGCCCTTTCCGGCGATGCGCTGAGCGAAGCCGCGATTCGTGCGGCGAACAAGAGCCACACGCCATACAGTCACTCCCCAAGCGGTGTGGCGCTACAGTGTCGTGATGGTCGCATCTTCACCGGCAGCTATGCCGAAAACGCCGCCTTTAACCCGACGCTGCCACCACTTCAGGGCGCCCTGAATTTGCTGAGCCTCAATGGCTATGACTACCCGGACATTCAGCGCGCTATTCTGGCAGAGAAAGCCGACGCGCCGTTGATCCAGTGGGATGCCACCGCCGCAACGCTGAAAGCGCTCGGCTGCTCAACTATTGACCGTGTTTTGCTTGCGTAATGCCTCCGGCGGGCAGAAATGCCCGCCGCTTTGCTGAAAAACCCCTCAGTTGATTCGCTGTTTCTTGCGCTAACCAGGCGGGTAAAGTAGCCTGAGTTAAATTTCACCTTCGGTACGAGCCATCTGCATGTTAAAGCGCGCTTTTTACAGCCTGTCTGTCCTGGTCGGCATACTGCTGTTGATCGTGCTGGGTCTTGATCGCTGGATGAGCTGGAAAACGGCTCCGTATATCTTTGACGACCTGCAGGACCTGCCCTATCGTCAGGTCGGCGTTGTGCTGGGTACCGCCAAGTATTACCGCACTGGGGTAATTAATCAGTATTACCGTTACCGCATTCAGGGCGCGCTGAACGCGTATAACAGCGGCAAAGTGAATTACCTGCTGCTGAGCGGCGATAATGCGCTGCAAAGCTATAACGAACCGGTCACCATGCGCAAAGACCTGATTGCCGCCGGCGTCGATCCGGCCGATATCGTGCTCGACTACGCCGGGTTCCGCACTCTGGATTCCATCGTGCGTACGCGCAAGGTTTTCGATACCAACGATTTCATCATCATCACCCAACGCTTCCACTGCGAACGGGCGCTGTTTATCGCACTGCATATGGGTATCCAGGCGCAGTGCTACGCCGTGCCGTCGCCAAAAGATATGCTGAGCGTCCGCGTACGTGAGTTTGGCGCGCGTTTTGGCGCTCTGGCCGATCTGTACATCTTCAAACGTGAACCGCGCTTTTTAGGTCCGCTGGTACCCATTCCGGCGATGCATGAAGTGCCGGAAGATGCGCAGGGCTACCCGGCCGTCACGCCAGAACAACTGCTTGATATGCAGAAAAAAGAGAAAAAATAGCCTCGCCTTTATACTTTCTTTATACCGGGCGTAACGCTTTTTATCCCGCCTTTACGCCGCCCCTTTTAAGCTGAGTTCACTGCCGCTACGGCTTCATTGAAGAATGACTATGAACTCAATAATGAATGCGTTTTTCCTGAAAAATATCCGCCCCTATTTTAACTTCCCGGGTTTATCACTTCCGACGGCGCTCAACGCTGGCCTCTGGCTTGATGACAAAATTGATGCCATGCAGCACAACCTCTCGCTGGAAGTGGCGGATTACCTGGAACGTTACCCGCAGACAAAACATATTGACGTTTACCTGAACGATATCAATGGCATTATGCGCGGCAAGCGGCTCTCGGTGGAAAGCATGCTGAATCTGGAAAAAGGCTGTTACTTCCCCCTCTCCGTCTACTCCATGGACCATAAAGGCAAAATAGCCGCCCCGATTGATGATGAGCCCGACCGGCTCTGCGTTCCCGTCGGCGGTTCCCTGCGCCCCTGTTCGCAAGACCCTCAGCATAACGCGCAGATCCTGCTGACCATGAAAGAGAGCGACGGCAAACCGTGCCCGCTTGAGCCAAGGGTGATATTGCAAAACGTTCTGGCTCGTTTCCATCAGCACGGGCTCTTCCCGGTGATTGCCCCGGAAATTGAGTTTTACCTGACCGGGCGTGGCACGCAGGATCCACAAAATCAGGGCTGCTTTCATATGGATACCTCAACGGCACACGCGGCACTGTTTGACGAGCTGGAGCAGCTGGCGCACCTGCAGCGTATCCCCCTGACCGGGATCGTGGCCGAAGCCGAATCTGGCCAGTTCGAGTTAAACCTGAAGCATAGCCATCGCGTCGTTGAAGTCTGCGATAACGTGCTGGCCCTGCGACGCCTGACCCGCTACGTTGCGGAGAAACAAGGTCTGCAGGCCAACTTTATGGCCAAACCGTTCAGCCAGCAGTCCGGCAGCGGTTTGCACTTCCATTTCAGCCTGAACGATATTCATGGCGAAAACGTATTCGCGTCACCGGTGGAAGCGCTGAACAGCATGATGCGCCTCTGCATCGCTGGCCAGCTGGCGCTGATGCCCGCCTCCATCGCCATTCTCGCCCCTGGCGTTAACGCATTCCGCCGCCTGCGTAAAAACCTCACGGAACCGCTATTTAACTCCTGGGGCTATAACACCCGCTCCGCCGCGCTGCGTATTCCCTGCTCTGATGACCATAACCGGCGTATTGAATACCGGCTGGCCGGGGCTGATGCCAACCCGTATCTGGTGGCGGCAACGCTTCTGAGCGGAATGCTGTACGGACTGGAAAATTTTGACGAGCAGGATTTACCTGAACCTCAGCAGGACGGGCCGGATCTGCCGCTGTTTCAGCAGGAGGCGATCGAGACATTTGCACGCTGTCAGTATCTTACCGACAGCCTGGGAGAGGCTTTTTCTCAACAGTGGGTTGCCTGCAAACTCTCCGAGCTCGACTGGTTCGAGAGCATCGTCACCCGGGAGGAGTCGAGTCTGGCATGAAGCACAAAAAAGCCCGCTCGATGAGCGGGCCAGGTAATGCCAGAGGCGATTATTTTTTACGCGCGTATTTGAGTGAATCCAGGGCGACCGCAAAGATGATGATGCCGCCTTTGATGATGTACTGCCAGTATGGGTTCACGCCGATGTAGGTCAGACCGTAGTTGATCACAGTAAAGATGATGACACCGGTTACCACGCCGAACACGGTACCCACGCCGCCGCTAAAGGAGACGCCGCCGACCACACAGGCTGCGATCGCATCCAGTTCGTACATGAAGCCCAGGTTGTTCGTTGCAGAGCCGATACGGCCCGCTTCCAGCATCCCACCAAAGGCGTAGAACACACCTGACAGGGCATAGATCATCAGCAGGTTCAGGGCAACGTTGACGCCGGACACTTTCGCCGCTTCCGGGTTACCGCCGATAGCGAAGATGTTTTTACCGAAGCGGGTTTTGTTCCACAGGATCCAGACAAAAGCGACGGCAATCAGGGCGTAGAAGGTAATGTACGACAGGCGGAAACTGCCCAGCGCGATAAACCCTTGCGTAAAGGTCGAGAACCCGCTGTCGAAGCCAGAGATTGGCGACGCCCCCACGAAGTCGTAGTACAGGGAGTTGATACCGTAAACGATGATCATCGTACCTAAGGTGGTGATAAATGGCGTCACGTTCAGGTAAGCGATAATGATGCCGTTAATCAGACCAATCACTGCGCCGATCGCACAGACAATCAGGATTACCACGAAAATGGGCATGGTCGCCATTTCCGGGAACACCTTGTTGGCGTTTTCCATCGACTGTAGCAGCGTTGCCGCGATAACCGCCGCGAGGCCAACCTGACGTCCCGCTGACAGGTCAGTCCCCTGCGTCACGATAAGTCCCGCCACGCCCAGCGCGATAATAATGCGCACGGAGGACTGGGTCAGGATGTTACTGAGGTTCAACAGGCTTAAGAACGTAGGGTCCTGGAAAATGATGATAGCCAGCAGTACTAAAAGAACAACGTAAATACCGCCTTCTTTCAGGTAAGTGAGAAAACTTTTTTTATTTAACGCACTCATGAGGAGCCCCTGATCTTAAAGGTGCAAAGACGCAAGACGCAAAATTTCGTTTTGCGTTGTCGTTTTGGTGTCAACAATACCGGCAACGAGACCATTGCTCATAACCAGAATACGATCTGTGATCCCTAACAATTCCGGCATTTCGGAAGAAATAATAATGATCCCTTTATTTTTTTTCGCCAGCTCGGCAATCAGCTGATAAATCTCAAACTTCGCGCCGACGTCAATACCGCGGGTCGGTTCATCCAGCATCAGAATTTCTGGCTGGGTTAATAACCAACGCCCAATAATGACCTTCTGCTGGTTACCGCCTGACAGCGAACCAATTTGCGTGCGGTGACCTGGCGTTTTGACGCGCATGGAGTCAATCACCCACTGGGTATCGCTCTTCATGCGGGAGTTATCCAGCAGCCCGACTTTGTTTTTATAGTTGCGAATATTAGAAATTAACGAGTTAAAGTTAATATCCAGATACGCATAAATACCGGTCGAACGACGCTCTTCCGTGACCAGCGCAAAACCATTATTAATAGCTTCGTTAGCGCTGTGGTTATTGATTTTCTTACCGTGCAGCGTGATGGTGCCCGCGGCTTTCTCACGAATACCGAACAGGGTTTCGACAATATCAGTACGTTTTGCCCCGACCAGACCTGCGATACCGAGAATTTCGCCCTTATGCAGGTCAAAAGAGACGTCGCGAATAGACGGCTGACGCAGCGAGGTGAGATTGCGAACCTCAAGGATCACTTCACCCGGCTTGTTCTCTTTGTCCGGGAAGCGCTGGTTCAGAGAGCGCCCCACCATCATGGCGATGATCTTGTCCATATCCAGCCCTTCGAGAGGCTGGGTGGCAATCCACTGGCCATCGCGCAGGATGGTAATCTCATCACACAGCTGGAAGATCTCTTCCATTTTGTGAGAGATATAAACAATGCCGCAGCCGCGGTCTTTGAGCTTACGAATAATGGTAAAAAGGTGGTTAACCTCTTTTTCCGTTAATGACGATGTCGGTTCGTCCATGATGACGATTTTCGCATCATAGGAGAACGCTTTGGCAATTTCGATCATCTGCATTTGGGACACGGATAACGTTCCCACGCGGGCGCGCGGATCGATATCAATATCCAGTTCATCGAAAATCGCTTTGGTGTCGCGATACATTTTATCCTGATCGACAAAGACACCTTTGGTCGGATAACGGCCCAGCCACATGTTATCCATAACAGAACGCTGCAGCACCAGGTTTAATTCCTGGTGAACCATTGAGATACCGTTTTCCAGTGCTTCTTTTGCTGAATGGAAATCGATCTCTTTCCCCTGAAAAAGAATGCTGCCAGAATCTTTTTGATAGATCCCAAAAAGACATTTTAATAATGTTGATTTACCTGCGCCGTTCTCCCCCATTAATGCATGAATAGAGTGAGGACGAACTTTTAAATTAACATTATCGAGTGCCTTAACCCCGGGAAATGACTTGTTGATAGCGCTCATTTCCAACAAGTATTCACCAGATGACTGAGTATTTGTGCTGACCATAATTATACCTTGTTGGCCTCGCATATCGCGTTATAAAAGGGCGCAACAAGTTGCGCCCAGTGAAGACAATTCAAATAACTTATTTACCGATAAACTCAGCCAGGTTGGACTGGTCTACGCCAACGTAAGGTACGCGAACGATTTTGTTTTCAATTTTCCAGGTCGTACCGTCTGCCGCACCTTTGCCATCGGCCAGGTTTTTCGCCAGATCGAAGGTTGCTTTCGCCTGGTTGTTGGCATCGTTCAGCACGGTCCCGGCCATTGCACCGGATTTCACCAGGGCCAGAGCTTCTGGCAGCGCATCCACACCGAACACAGGAATGGCTGATTTGTTGTGCGCTTTCAGCGCTTCTACCGCACCCATAGCCATCGCATCGTTGTTGGCAATCACCACTTCGATTTTGTTAGCGTTCGGGCCGGACAGCCACGCGTCCATCTTATCTTTCGCCTGAGCGGTATCCCACATCGCGGTATCTAATGCCAGCTGCTGGGTTTTCAGGCCCTTATCATTCAGCTCTTTGATAACGTAAGTGGTACGGGCTTCAGCATCCGGATGGCCTGGTTCGCCTTTCAGCAGTACGAACTGGATCTGGCCGTCTTTGTTCAGGTCCCAGTTCGGGTTCGCCGCCCAGTGTTTAGCGATCAGATCGCCCTGAATAATGCCGGACTCTTTGGAGTCAGTACCGACGTAAAACGCTTTGTCATAGCTGTCCAGCGCTTTACGGGAAGGTTCTTTGTTGAAGAAGACAATCGGCACATTCTGGCCGCGCGCTTTTTCAATGACCGTGCCTGCCGCAGCTGGGTCAACCAGGTTGATGGCCAGTGCCTTCACGCCTTTTGCCAGCAGAACGTCGATCTGGTCGTTCTGTTTGGACTGGTCGTTCTGGGAGTCATTCATCAGCAGCTGAACATCTGGCGCTGCTTTAGCATCTTTCTCGATAGCTTTACGGACAACAGACATGAAGTTGTCGTCGTATTTATAGATGGTCACACCAATACGGGTATCCGCAGCGTGCGCTGCTGCACCAAAAAGCATGCTTGCCATTACAGCAGACAGGGTCAACACCTTCTTATTCATGGTATCTCCGGTTTTTTTTATGCAGGGTAGTTCTTGTGAATAACGATCGGCAGGCAGGTGTTAATGAAACGTTACTGACAGCCGAAGTTCACTTATAAAATTTCTATCTTCCGTGTTCGGTAACGCTCCAGAAATGCGTTTTATTCGTTGTTTGCGGCACATTGGCTATGGTGAAAGTGATTAATCACTGTTACATAGCGTTTCAGCCCCTAAAACGCTGACATCATAGTCAGCGCCTTGTTAAGATACTGTGAATTTACTCACAGATTGAAAACGGTTACATCAGCTGATGTAATCAGTTAGTGATCGGAACCACAATTTGCCGGGCAGCGACAGAATGTCGACGCACTAAAGTCGGCATGAAACAGTGTGTTGCGCCCGGATCCAGCAGCCCTGCCGCCCCCTGTAACGCCAGCTCAGTGGCCAGTTTGGCCATAGAGGCAATGGGGTAACGCACGGTGGTCAGCTGCGGGTCGGTGTAACGGGCAATGGGAATATCATCAAAACCAATCAACGATAAATGCTGTGGCACCGCAATGCCGTTATCCTTCAGCGCAGTCAGCGCCCCGGCCGCCATGTTATCGTTATAGGCAAACACGGCAGACAGCTGCAGATTACGGCCCAGTAACTCCACCATCGCCGCCTCCCCGCCCTGCATATCCGGCGTTCCGGTTCCGACCCAGCTTTCAGACGGCGTAATACCCTGTTCTTTAAGGGCGTTTTGCCAGCCTTCGCGCCGCAGCTCATCATCTTCAATATGATGGCTGGAGGCCAAAAAACCGATCCGCTGATGCCCGTTGTTGATGAGCATTTTGGTGGCCATCATCGCCCCGCTGACGTTATCCAGCCCGACGCAGCGGTGGGAATACCCTGGCACAATACGGTTGATCAGCACCATGCCCGGGATTTGCTCCATAAACCCGGAAATCTCGTCATCGCTTAAGGCTTTTGAGTGCACAATCAGTGCGTTACAACGCTGGCGGATCAGCACTTCAATCGCATGACGCTCTTTTTCAGCCTCGTGATAGCTGTTGCCAATCAGCACGTATTTCTGATGCTGCTGAGCGACAACGTCTACCGCTTTAACCAGCGCACCGAAAAAGGCATCAGAGACATCCATCACCACCACGCCAATGGTATCGCTGACCTGCGTGGCTAGCGCCTGCGCATTGGCATTAGGGCGATAACCCAGCTGGGTCACGGCTTTCATTACGGTTTCGCGGGTGTCAGGGCTGACCAGCGCGCTGTTGTTCAGCACGCGTGAGACGGTAGCCACGGAAACACCCGCCTGACGGGCGACGTCACGAATGGTGATCATATTCACCATCCTTCAAAGGATTGCAGCAACTCACAGACACCCCCTGTGTTTAGCAAGGTGGCTATTTTGGCAGCGAGAGAAAGGGGACTACGTGAAGAAGCTCACACAGATGAAAACGTTTACATCCGTTTTGTTAATGATTGTGATCCAGATCGTTATCTGGATGTATTTCTCAATGATACCCCTGAAGCATGTGCGGTTAACTGACGCCACACCCACTCCAGCGGCCCCTGGCGGAAATAACGTAGCCAGAGAACAGAAAACGCCAGGTTAACCATCCAGACCGGGATAACAAACGCCAGCAGCGAAAGCCGGTCGAACTTCATAAACAGGCCAAACCGATAGAAAAGCGTGGTGCATATCAGCGTCTGCAGAATGTAATTGCTGAGGGCCATACGGCCTACGCAGGCAATGGCACTGACAATCCATGCGCGACACATTTGTGGCCAGAAGCCGTAAATGAGTGCCGCATAGCCAATCGTCTGGAAGGGCGCGCTCAGCTCGCGCGGGACCTGAAGCAGAAACGCACACCAGCGGTAGTTCCAGTGCAGATGCCACTGCATGATCACTGCCGGCAGATTAATCAGCACGCCGAGAAGAATTAACCCGGCTCCCGTCAGGCGATAGTGGCGAAGGGAAAACTCCCCTTTCAGCCAGCCGGTGCGCATCAGTGATGCCCCCATCAGCATCATCCCTGCCAGCTGCCAGCCATACTGCGCCCCCAGCGCCAGCAGGTTATCGCCAAGCATATCCGCACGGTTGCTTATCGCTTCCGTGCCTCCTTTCAGCTTCCAGTACTGCTCGTACTGAAGATTGGCGGCATCGGGGATCCATGAACGGTTTGCCGCATCACCGGAGATTATCCCCAGCAGTAACAGCACGCCAAGGCCCATGACGTAAAGCATCACGCCCGTGTTAAACAGGCTTTTTACGCTGTGCGCATCGCGAATGAGCCGCCAGCAAATCAGCCCGACTAAGCCATAGGCGAGAAGAATGTCGCCATCCCAGAAGAACAGCCCGTGAATAAAGCCGAGGATCACCAGCAACGTCAGACGCGACTGGATCCAGCGCGTGCCGCGCCTGAGCAGTAACTGCAGGCCCGCGCCAAACAGCAGGGCAAACAGGGTGAGGAATTTGACCTGGGCAAAGAGATCGAGGATGGCCCACGTCCAGGCATCGCTGCGGGTGATGTCGCCATACCACGCAGGATTGAGATACGCCGCCTTCGGCAAGCCGAAGGCGCTGATGTTAAGCAGCAGGATACCGAGAATGGCGACGCCTCGAACAAAATCGAGCGTGACGTTTCGCTCCATGTAGCCTGCCCTGTCAGATTAGTTGTGGTGACGCACGGCGCGCAGAAACTCCTGGCGGGTGTTCTGGCTGGATTTAAACAGACCGCCCAGCGACGTCGTGGTGGTCGCACTGGTGGCATCACGCACGCCGCGTGCTTTCACACAGTAGTGAACGGCGTCGATAGATACTGCCACGTTATTGGTGCCCAGCAGCGTTTGCAGCGCGGTCAGGATCTGCTGCGTCAGACGCTCCTGCACCTGTGGACGCTGAGCAAAGAACTGCACGATGCGGTTGATCTTCGACAGACCAATCACCGTATCTTTAGGAATATAAGCCACGGTCGCTTTACCGTCGATGGTCACGAAGTGGTGTTCGCAGGTACTGGTTAACGTGATATCACGTACCGTTACCATCTCATCCACCTTCATCTTGTTTTCAATGACGGTGATTTTCGGGAAATTGGCGTAATCCAGGCCGGAGAAAATTTCGTCAACGTACATTTTTGCGATACGGTGCGGCGTCTCCATCAGACTGTCGTCGCTCAGATCGAGATTCAGCAGTTGCATGATCTCGGTCATATGCCCAGCAATCAGATGCTTACGGGTTTCATTGTCCAGTTCCTGAACGGGTGGACGCAGTGGCGTTTCAAGACCACGCGCAACCAGAGCTTCGTGAACCAGGGCTGCTTCTTTACTGAGTGATGGCATTCTTTTCTCCTGCAGGTGTGGCGTCTTTTGCCCTCGTTGTGGCAAAAGTGTGCGCTCATTGTGCGTGAGGCGGCGCACATAATCCAGTATTCACGACGATAATTATTGCAATTGCTGTTGCCTTTCGGCCTGACGATCCCAGACCAGTGCGCCGCCGATGAACAGCGCGACGCCCGCCAGCCCCAGCGCAGGCTCCAGTCGGTGCGTGAGCCACGTCGATAACGCCGACGTTACCGGGCCAATCAACTGACCGATGGCATAACCGGTAGTAAGCAGTCCCGCCATGTAGCGCGTGTGATCTGGTGCCAGCTCGCGCCCATAAAGTAAAGAGAGCTGAACGGCACACAAGAACCCGCCCCCAACGAGCAAGCCGCCGGTCAGTAACCCGCCAATCCCCGGCAACAGCCAGGCTGCCAGTACGCCGGCCCCCTGCAACCACAATACGATAGCCAGCCTGCGGTTTGAGGTTGAGGTGTGGCGTAAAACGATGCTGAGCGCAATGCCCGCCACGGCGGCAATACCAAATATCGGCCAGACAAACTGGGCAAACAGACTGCCGGGAAAACGCACGGCCGCCATTTGCGATAAAAAGGTCGCCGGAAGGATATAGCCAAACCCGGCCAGGCTGTAGCTCCAGACCAGGCGCTTTAAATTCTTCGTCAGGACGAGCGGTTCCGGTGCGCTGCCCGGCCGGTGAAGTTGACCCGCACGCGGCAGATACCGGGCCACCAGCGCGATAAGCACCAGCGCCAGTACGCCGTAGATTTGCCATGCTGCACCGGCGGAAAGCGCCTTAGCCTGGATATAGACGGCAAGCAGCCCGCTGAGCGCAATACCTGCACCTGGCCCGGCAAATACCGCGGCGCTGAGACCCGGTTTCCCCAGTTGTCCCAGCCGCTCGTTGGTCCAGGCGGCAATCAGCACCATCGACCAGCCACTCATGCAGCCAATCACAAAGCGCAGCAGGCCATGTACCACGGCGTTATCGGCCGCAGCGGAAAGCAGCGTCAGCGCAACTGCACCAAAAATACCCAACCAGAGGCGTGTTTCAACGAAGCGGTGCGCACGCATTGCATCCCATGCTCCCACCAGATAGCCCAGATAGTTCATCGCCGCCACCAGGCCCGCGCTGGTGAGCGTGAGTTGCCCGGCGGCAATCATTAGCGGCACCTGAGGGGTAAAAGCAAAGCGCCCTATCCCCATCGCTACCACCAGAACCACAAACCCACTGAGCGCGATACGCAGCGCCATGATCGCTCCAATTGTTAAAGAAAAGTTAATTTATGATGCCGCATCTTACCGTCCTGCGAAAGTGAAAGTTGCTCACAGGTAAATGAAAACTCTGTATTATGGGCCGAGTAAATAGCAATTCGTATTAAGGAGCCCTGCATGGAACTGCTCGAAGAGCATCGTTGTTTTGAAGGTCGACAGCAGCGCTGGCGGCACGACTCCAGCGTACTGAACTGTGCCATGACGTTCAGCATTTTTTTGCCGCCAACTGAAACGGGCGTAAAGCCACCCGTGCTGTTCTGGCTGTCCGGTTTAACCTGTACCGACGAAAACTTCACCACCAAAGCGGGCGCGCAGCGTATTGCGGCTGAACTGGGGATTGCGCTGGTCATGCCTGATACCAGCCCGCGTGGCGATGATGTCGCCGATGATGCCGGGTACGATCTGGGCAAAGGCGCCGGATTCTACCTGAACGCGACAGAGCAGCCCTGGGCACGTCATTACCGCATGTATGATTACATTCGTGACGAACTGCCTGCGCTGGTTCAGGCCGAATTTGAGGTAAGCGACCGCTGCGCCATTAGCGGACACTCCATGGGTGGACACGGCGCGTTGATAATGGCGCTGAAAAATCCGGGAAAATACACCAGCGTGTCGGCATTCGCCCCGATTGTGAACCCCACTCAGGTGCCATGGGGTCAGAAAGCCTTCACCCATTATCTGGGCAGTGACACAGATAAATGGCAGGCGTGGGACAGCTGTGCGCTGATGCTGGCCAGCAACACGGGGGACGCCATCCCGACGCTGATCGATCAGGGCGATGCGGATCAGTTCCTCGCCGGTCAGCTTCAACCTGCGGTTCTGGCCGAAGCGGCACGCCAGAAGGACTGGCCGCTGACGCTGCGTATCCAGCCAGGGTATGACCACAGCTATTACTTTATGGCGTCATTTATTGAAGATCATCTCCGCTTCCATGCGGCGCATCTGTTTAAGTAAGTTCCTCCCTTCTTGCCCGGTGGCGCTCCGTCTGCCGGGCCTCAAAACCCTATCCCTTTGAATAAAAGCCAGTTTCACCAACCAACATCAAAACACAAATGATTTCGATTATCATTTGTGTTTACAATTTCACATTCTTTTGTACAATTCCAGGCTCTTCTCCATCACAAAGAGTTCTTACAAGACAAATACATACAGTTCTCAGGGTTACCCGATGGAGTGTTTTTCTTTTTGATATGGAATGTTCAAATGACAATACCACGCGTTACGTTACTGGCTGTTGCCATCAGCGCCGCCATGCTCTCCCCACTTGCTCACGCAGCCGACCCGGATACCGTGGTGGTGACCGCCACGGGTTTTGAGCAAAAAATCCAGAATGCCCCAGCCTCTATCTCCGTCATTTCAAAGCAGCAGATTGAAGACAAGGCTTACCGCGATGTGACCGATGCGCTAAAAGATGTCCCGGGCGTCGTCGTCACGGGCGGCGGAAGCAGCAGCGATATCAGCATTCGCGGCATGGCGTCCCAGTACACCTTGTTCCTGGTCAATGGCAAGCGCGTCAGCACGCGCAGCACGCGCCCGAACAGCGATAACTCGGGCATTGAGCAAGGCTGGCTACCGCCGCTGGAGTCTATCGAGCGCATCGAAGTGATCCGCGGGCCCATGTCATCGCTCTATGGCTCAGATGCAATGGGCGGCGTAATCAACATCATTACCAAAAAAGTCTCGAATACCAAAGCCTGGACCGGATCGTTACACGGCGATGCCACGTTCCAGGAGAACCATGATTCCGGGGATATCTTCCAGACCAACGCCTACGCTTCCGGCCCGTTAATTGACGGACTGCTCGGTGCAAAAGTGACAGGCCTGCTCTCACGTCGCGCGGAAGATCAGATCCTGAACGGTTTCAATGAGCAGAAAATGCGTAACGGCGGGATCACGCTGAACTTTACCCCGGACGAGCAGAACGATTTTGACCTCGATTTTGCCCGCGAACTTCAGGACCGAAACAGCACGCCGGGCAAGTCGAAAGCGACTGAAACCTGCCGCGGGGCAACCTGCACGCCAAACAGCAAAAGCGAAACCCGCTACGAACATACGACCTATTCCCTTACCCACAGCGGTTACTACAGCGACTTCAACACTACCAGCTACATCCAGCAGGAAGAGACCAATAACCCGGTTCGCAAAATGCGTTCGTATAACACCACTTTCAACAACCAGAACCAGATCTTCCTCGGCGACCATACCCTGACCCTCGGCGGTCAATATCGCTATGAGAAGCTGCGTGACAACGGTAACCAGCTTGAGGCGGCGGACGGGCTCAACAAACTGACGCGCTGGAGCTGGGCGCTGTTTGCTGAAGATGAGTGGGCGATGACCGATAGCTTCACGGCGACCGGTGGTCTGCGTATGGATAAAGACCAGAACTATGGCACCAACTGGACGCCTCGCGGTTATGGGGTGTGGCACCTTGCAGAACAGTGGACGTTAAAAGGGGGCGTTTCTGCCGGCTACCGTGCACCGGATCTGCGTCAGTCCTCCGCCAACTGGGGTCAGGCAACGGGCGGCGGTCGGCTGGATGGCATGATCGTGGGTAACCCGGACCTCAAGCCGGAGAAGAGCCTGAGCGAAGAGATCGCCCTGCTCTGGGATAACAATGACAGTCTTAACGCCGGCGTTACGCTGTTCAATACCGACTTCAAAAACAAAATCACTGAAGTACGTCGCTGTAACAGCAGTGCCGACCCTGCCTGTACGATTGGCGGTCATGCCTACGATTTTGTCAGCGACCGGGTCAACGTCGACAAAGCCAACATGCGCGGTGTGGAATCCACTTTCGGCTGGAAAATCACCCGTGATGTTAACTGGACGGCTAACTACACCTATACCGAATCCGAGCAGAAGAGCGGTCAGTTCTCCGGTAAGCCGCTGAATAAAATGCCTAAGCATATGTTCAACACCACGGTGGACTGGCAGGCTACGCAGGATGTGGGCTTCTGGAGCCGCCTGAACTTCCGCGGCAAATCTTCTGAGTATCTCAGCCGAACCTCAATGTCACAGGGCAGCCCGTCTTACACGCAGGTTGATGTGGGTCTGCGCTATAACGCCAATAAGAACCTGCTGGTAACCGCAGGCGTGTATAACGTGCTGGATAAACAGATTGATTACGAGACTTACGATACCGTACTTGATGGCCGCCGTTACACTGTCGGCATGACCTACAGCTTCTGATCGCCAATAAAAAAGCCCGCTCAACCGAGCGGGCTAAAAGAGAGGAAGTGCGGTTATTGTTTTACGCGTCCCGGGAATTCCATTTCACTGTAGCGAACAAAGCGCGTCCCCTTCGTCAGTTTGTAACCAAACCAGATTATCAGGAACAGCGGAATACCGATGTAGGTCGCCGTTACACCACCCCAGTCGATACGGTCCGCAAGGAACGCTTCATAGTTCTGTCCCAGCGTAATAATCAGGCACAGAATGAAGGCGAAAATAGGCCCCAGCGGGAAGAACCCTGAGCGATACGGCAGGTCATTGATGTCATGACCTTGCATAACGTAACCGCGACGGAAGCGATAGTGGCTGATAGCAATCCCGAGCCAGGCGATAAAGCCCGTCATACCGGACGTATTGAGCAGCCACAGGTACACCGTCTGGTTGCCAAACATGGAGGTCAGGAAGCACAGACCGGCAATCACCGTTGTGGCATACAGGGCGTTACGCGGTACGCCGCCACGGGACAGCTTAGAAAAGATGCGTGGCGCTTTGCCGTCGCATGCCAGGGTATAGAGCATACGGGTAGACGCGTACATGCCGGAGTTACCCGCTGAGAGCACGGCGGTCAGGATAACGGCGTTCATCACCGCCGCGGCGGAGAGCAGACCGGCATGCTGGAAGACCAGCGTGAACGGGCTAACGCTGATGTCTTTCACATCATTGCGCAGCAGGCTTGGATCGGTGTAAGGAATGATCAGGCTGATAATCAAAATCGCAAACACATAGAACAGCAGGATACGCCAGAATACCTGACGCACCGCGCGTGGAATGTTCTTCTCCGGGTTCTCGGATTCACCGGCAGCAATCCCGATCAGCTCGGTTCCCTGGAAGGAGAAGCCGACAATCATCGCCACGCCAATCATGGCCGAGAATCCACCCGCAAATGGCGCATCGCCAATGCTCCAGTTACTCCATCCTGCAGGTTGAGCGCCTTTGAAAATACCAACGATCATCGCCACACCGACGACGATAAAGATGATGACGGTTGCCACTTTAATCAAAGAGAACCAGTATTCCGCTTCGCCAAAACCACGCACGGAGATGTAGTTGAGCAGGAAGATCACCGCCAGGAACAGCGCACTCCAGATCCAGCCTGGCGTGTCCGGGAACCACCAGTTCATCACCAGCTGTGCGGCGACCAGGTCAACGGCGATAGTAACGGCCCAGTTGTACCAGTAGTTCCAGCCCAGCGCGAAGCCGAAGCCTTCTTCAACGTATTTTTGACCGTAGGTCGAAAACGAACCGGATACCGGCATGTACGCCGCCAGTTCGCCCAGACTGGTCATCAGGAAGTACACCATCAGGCCAATCAGGATATAAGAGAAAAGTGCCCCACCCGGGCCGGCTGCCGAAATTGTTGCGCCAGAGGCAACAAAAAGACCTGTACCGATTGAACCGCCGATAGCGATCATCGTCAGGTGACGCGCCTTAAGTTCGCGACGTAGCGCGGGCGCTTCTGTGGTTTTAATTTCTGAAACCATGTGAAAATGCTGTCCCTTCAACAAATGAGGCGCGATTGTAGCAGACGATACGCGTTCCTTCCGGCAGAAATGCTCAGTTATAAGAGAGCTTCATGACTCGGCCAGGATTATAAGTAAAGCACGCATCTGCATCTCCCCTCTCCCAACGGAGAGAGGATCCGCATTGCGGGTTTACATGTCGCAATAGCGCAGAAAACGCTGCAGCGAGCTGGAAAGGTGTTTCTGACGATGATGAATGCACCACAGCGTGCGCACCAGTTTAGGCAACGGGAGCGGTATTTCGACCAGCGTGCCGGCCTCAAGCTGTTCAGCAATCACCCGCCGGGAGAGACAGCTGATGCCCAGCCCATGACGGACCGCGTGTTTGATGGCTTCCGAGTTGCCCAGCTCCATACTCAGCCGGAAATGCGGCAGGTGAGAGAGCAGCAGGTAATCGACAATTTCACGGGTACCGGAGCCCTGTTCCCGGAGGATCCACTGCGCCTGAGCCAGCCGTTCCAGCGTCACTTCACCCTGTAATAAAGAAGAGGCCGGCGAGGCGAACACCACCAGCTCATCTTCCAGCCAGGGTTCAGCAATGATATCGACGTTGTGACACGGCCCTTCAATCAAACCGATGTCCACGCGGAAATCGATCACCGCATTGATGACATCCTGGCTATTGCCAACGCTCATCTCCAGCGGCAGGGTCGGGAAATCCCGGCGATAGCGGGCAATCACTTCCGGCAGAATGTAATTGCCGATCGTACTGCTGGCGTAAACGCGGATGGCCCCGTTCTCTTCGCGGAACAATTGTTCGATTTCAGTCGCCTGCTCCAGCAATGCCAGCGCGCGCGGGTACAGCAGGCGGCCATGTTCATTGACGACCAGCCGTTTCCCCACTCTGTCGAAAAGCTGAACCCCCAGTTGCCCTTCCAGATCGGTCAGGGCCGCGCTTACCGCGGACTGGGACAGCGCCAGCATTTGCGAGGCCTGCGTCGTCGACCCGCTTTTCAGCACTTCGGCAAAAACTTCCAGCTGACGCAACGTAATGTGCATGGTTACTTACCACTTATATAGATTGATTATAAGTATATAATCAATTTTATTTTTAAGCCACAACGCCGTAACCTTTTAGCCAGATAAAGGAGAAGGTTATGTCAGAACACACCTTACAGCATCAACGTACATTGTGGCACTTCGTGCCGGGTCTTGCGCTCAGCGCGGTGGTAACTGGCGTAGCGTTATGGGGCGGCAGTATTCCGGCCGTCGCCGGGGCAGGTTTTAGTGCCTTAACGCTGGCAATATTGCTCGGCATGGTGGTGGGAAATACCGTTTACCCCCATATCTGGAAGTCCTGTGATGGCGGGGTTATTTTCGCCAAACAGCATCTGCTGCGCCTCGGGATTATCCTTTACGGCTTCCGCCTGACCTTTTCACAGATTGCGGACGTCGGCGTCAGCGGGATCGCTATTGACGTCCTGACCCTGACCAGCACCTTTTTACTGGCCTGCTTTATCGGCCAGAAAGTGTTTGGGCTGGATAAACAAACCAGTTGGCTGATTGGTGCCGGCAGCAGCATCTGCGGGGCTGCCGCGGTACTGGCAACCGAGCCTGTCGTTAAGGCAGAATCCAGCAAAGTGACGGTTGCCGTCGCGACCGTCGTCATTTTCGGTACGCTGGCGATTTTCCTCTACCCGGCCATGTACCCGCTGGTTGCGCACTGGTTTAGCCCGGAGACCTACGGCATTTATATTGGTTCAACCATGCATGAAGTGGCTCAGGTGGTGGCGGCGGGTCACGCTATTAATCCGGATGCGGAAAATGCCGCGGTCATTGCCAAAATGCTGCGCGTCATGATGCTGGCTCCGTTCCTGATTATCCTGGCCGCTCGCGTAAAACAACTCGCGCCGGCAGGCAGCAGCCAGAAGAGTAAAATCACCATTCCATGGTTTGCGATTCTTTTCATCGTGGTGGCGGTATTTAACTCCTTCCACCTGCTGCCGAAAGCCGTGGTGGATATGCTGGTCACGCTGGATACCGTCCTGCTGGCGATGGCGATGGCGGCGCTCGGGGTCACGACACACGTGAGCGCGCTGAAAAAAGCAGGTGCAAAACCGCTGCTGATGGCGCTGGTACTCTTCATCTGGCTGATCGTTGGCGGCGGTGCGATTAACCTCGCGGTACATAGCCTGATGGCATAAACCACTTCATCCTTCTCCTGTTAACCCGCTATCATACGTATTTCGGGTTAACAGGAGTCCCTTTATGAAATATGTTGGAGCGCACGTCAGCGCTGCAGGTGGCCTTGCGAATGCCGCCATTCGCGCCGCCGAAATTGAGGCGACCGCTTTCGCCCTGTTCACCAAGAACCAGCGCCAGTGGCGCGCCGCCCCGCTCACCTCTGAAGTGATTGATGATTTCAAAGCCGCCTGTGAGAAATACCACTACGGGCCGGGTCAAATCCTTCC
This sequence comes from Enterobacter sp. V89_11, assembly GCF_029967775.1. Classification (NCBI taxonomy): domain Bacteria; kingdom Pseudomonadati; phylum Pseudomonadota; class Gammaproteobacteria; order Enterobacterales; family Enterobacteriaceae; genus Enterobacter; species Enterobacter sp. V89_11. The sequence continues at coordinate 161,668 of NZ_JASCAN010000001.1, forward strand.
CCACGACAGCTATCTCATTAACCTCGGCCATCCCGTGCAGGAGGCGCTGGAGAAATCCCGCGAGGCTTTTCTTGATGAAGTGCAGCGCTGCGAGCAGCTTGGGCTGACGCTGTTGAACTTCCATCCGGGAAGTCATCTGATGCAGATTGACGAAGATGCCTGTCTGGCGCGCATTGCCGAATCCATCAACATCACGCTGGATAAAACCCAGGGCGTGACGGCGGTCATCGAGAACACCGCCGGGCAGGGCAGTAACCTCGGCTTTAAGTTCGAACATCTGGCGGCCATTATTGACGGCGTGGAGGATAAATCCCGCGTGGGCGTATGTATTGATACCTGCCATGCCTTTGCCGCGGGTTACGATCTGCGAACGCTTGATGAGACGAAAAAGACCTTCGATGAGTTTGAACGCATTGTGGGCTTCAAGTATCTGCGCGGAATGCACTTGAACGATGCGAAAAGCGCGTTTGGCAGCCGCGTGGACCGCCATCACAGCCTCGGTGAAGGCAATATCGGCCACGATGCGTTTCGCTTTATTATGCAGGATGCCCGTTTCGACGGTATCCCGATGGTGCTGGAAACCATTAATCCGGACATCTGGGCAGAAGAGATTGCCTGGCTGAAGGCACAGCAAACCGCTGAACAGGCGGCATAAAAAAAGCCGGGTCGCATAAGCACCCGGCTTTTTTATTGTTTTACCGCTTACGCCGCTTTCGCGACCCCTTCCGCTTCCGGACGTTTCAGCACCGCGTAAGAGAGACCTGCCACCAGCGTACCGGCCACAATCGCCAGCAGATAACCCAGCACTGGCGTGATTGCACCTGGGATCAGCAGCACGAACAGACCGCCATGTGGTGCCATCAGTTTCGCGCCAACCGCCATGGAGATAGCACCGGTTACCGCGCCCCCCACGATACAGCATGGCAGCACGCGCATTGGGTCACGCGCAGCGAACGGAATTGCCCCTTCGGTGATAAAGCACAGGCCAAGTACCAGGGCGGCTTTCCCCCCTTCCTGCTGCGCTTTGTCGAACTTACGACGTGCAATGATGGTTGCCAGGCCAAGAGCCAATGGTGGCACCATACCGGCCGCCATAATCGCTGCCATTGGCGCGTAGGTCTGGGTACTCAGCAGGCCAACACCGAATGCGTATGCTGCTTTGTTCACCGGGCCACCCATGTCGGTACACATCATGCCACCGAGAATAGCTCCCAGCAGTACCGCATTCGCAGTACCCATGGTTTGCAGCCAGTGGGTCAGACCCGCCAGGATACCCGCTACCGGTTTACCGATGAGGTAAATCATCGCCAGGCCCACCACCAGGCTGGAAATCAACGGGATGATCAGAATCGGTTTCAGCGCTTCCATACTCTGCGGCAGTTTCAGCTTCGAGCTAATAAGCTTCGCAACGTAACCCGCCAGGAAACCGGCAATGATACCGCCGATAAAGCCAGACCCGGTGCTCACCGCCAGCATACCGCCGATAAGACCCGGCGTCAGGCCCGGACGGTCAGCGATGGAGAAGGCGATAAAGCCTGCCAGCACCGGCACCATCAGGGCAAACGCGGAACCACCACCAATCTGCATCAGGGCGGCAGCCAGCGTGCCTTCTTCTTTAAACGCGGTAATACCAAACGCGAACGAGAGGGCAATACACAGACCGCCCGCCACCACCATCGGCAGCATATAAGACACACCGGTCAGCAGATGGCGATAGGCACCAGCTGACTCTTTCTTACCTTCCGTCGCAGTTTGCGTGGACCCCGTTGCCTGATACGGCTTCGCTTCCACCAGCGCTTTATCAAACTCCTGAGCGGTCTTTTTCAGCGCCAGGCCCGTTGACGTGCGGTACATCGGCTTACCGGCAAATTTTGCCAGGTCCACTTCGATGTCAGCCGCAACCATCACCAGATCGGCTTCAGCCACCTCTTCAGGGGTGATTGCGTTGCCCGCACCAACGGATCCACGTGTTTCAACTTTTACCCACCAGCCGCGTTTTTTCGCTTCGGTTTCAATGGCTTCAGCCGCCATAAAGGTATGAGCCACGCCCGTCGGGCAGGCCGTGATCGCCACGATACGTTTTGGTCCGGTCGCGGCAACCGGCGCCGCGACCGGTGCGCTGTAAACAGACGCATGACCTTTCGCTTCGCTCAGGAACAGTTCCGGGTGTGCCACCGCGCGATTGATGTCGCCCAGCCACACTTTTTTGCCATTCAGCGCACTGTCAGCGGGAATTTTATCCCCCAGAACAATCACCATTTCGGCGTCGCCCGGGTTATCCGTCATCTCAAGATGTGCTTTGTTCGCCGCCGCTCCCAGCAAGGTCTTCGCCATATAGGCGCGAGCCTGTCCGAGACCGGAGTCAATGATCAGCAGCGTTTTCATTATTCCTCTCCTGCTGTTAGTTAAAAGGTTTTAAGTCAACGCGCGCCATCATCGCGGCTAACTGGGTACGATCGGTAATACCGACATTGCTCTGGCTAACGGCCAGGGCAGCAACGGCGGTGGCAAGACGTAAAGTATGTTCACTGGATTCACGCATCAGCAGGCCATAAATCAGACCGCCAACCATTGAATCCCCTGCGCCAACGGTGCTGACAACGTCAACCGATGGCGGTTTGGCGATCCATTCGCCAGAAGCGTTAACCCACAGCGCCCCTTCTGCACCAAGAGAGATAACCACGTGAGCGATACCCTGCTCGCGCAGCGCATGGGCAGCGTCAATCACATCTTTTAATTCTGGCAGCTTACGGCCAGCCCAGATCTCCAGTTCGCGGCGATTCGGCTTCACCAGCCACGGCGAGGCTTTCAGGCCGGCGACCAGCGCGTCACGGCTGCTGTCAAAAATAATGCATGGGCACTGGCTTCGCAGACGCGTCATCCAGTCGGTGAACGCTTCCGGGCTCACGCCGGACGGCAGGCTGCCGCTGACGCAGACCATGTCGAACTGACCAAGCCAGGTCAGAGAGTCGTTCACGAAGCGCTCCCAGTCTGACGGAGTCACCTCGAAGCCTGAGAAGTTCAGATCGGTCACTTCGCCGTCTTTCTCCGTCAGCTTGACGTTGATACGGGTACGGCCCTGAACAACCTGAAAACGATTAGCAATCCCCAGTTCGCTGAACAGCTGCTGGAAACCATCCTGGTTATCTTTACCGAGGAATCCGCCCACGGTGACATCGATACCGAGATCCTTGAGCACTTTCGCGACGTTAATCCCTTTACCTGCAGCATGCAGGCCAGTGGTACGCACGAGGTTTACTTCGCCGCGCTCAATCTCCGGGCAAAACCCCACCAGGTCGTATGCCGGGTTCAGCGTAATAGTCGCAACACGTCTGCTCATTATGCGCCCTCCCCCAGACCTGCCGCGATGGCGTCGCCAATCGCTTTCAGCGCCTGTTCAGCATCAGCACCCTGTGCGGTAAAGCGCAGACGGTGACCTTTCTTCACGCCCAGCGCGACAACTTTCATCAGGCTACGGCCGTTGGCCGGTTTGCCCGTGCCATCAAGGTTAGTCACGGTAATCTCACTTTCGAATTGTTTAATGGTATTCACCAGCACGGTGCCAGGACGGGCATGCAGGCCGTGCTCGTTACGCACTACAAACTCAGCGGTCAGCACGTCATCAGTCGGCACATCATCGCTGGTCAGCAGCGCCAGCAGCGTGCTTGCGTCAGCGTTCAGCAGTTTTTCAGCCTTGTCATTCAGCAGCAGATCGCCAAGACGTTTTAACGCGGAAACCGGCTGTTCATCGGTCATCGCGACGGTGACCAGCATCGCAGCGTGCGCGCCCTCAACGTCAAACGCGTTGGCCGCGCGGCTCACCGCGATAGCGCTGCGCAGGTTGCCTTCAGCACTGTCGTTCAGCCAGATACCTTGTCCCAGGTTCAGCGGCTTCTCATTGATAACGCGCGTGATAAAGGACGCGTCTACCGCACCGGCTTCTTTCAGACGGCCTGCGTTCAGCGCCTGCAGCGTGACCAGATCGCTCGCCACAACATCCAGGGTCAATGTTTCATTATCCAGTTTCAGCGCTTCACTCTGTTTTTCGCCCATCAGCAACGCGCGCAGCTCTTCCGCAGTCGTCGCGGACTTCAGCTGTTCAGCCACCGAATCATCGCTCAGCACATGCGTCAGCTGACGCAGCAGGCCCAGGTGCTCGTCGCTGCTGGCAGCGATACCGATTGCCACGTAAGCAACCTGACCGTCGCCCCACACCACACCCTGAGGGAACTGATAAACCTGAACGCCGGTTTTCAGCACCTGATCGCGGGTGTCCGTTGTACCGTGCGGAATGGCGATACCATTGCCGAGGAAAGTGGAGGTCTGCTGCTCGCGCGCCAGCATGCCGTTAACGTAGCCGTCCGCGACATTACCCGCCTGCACAAGGGCAGCGGCAACCTGGCGAATGGCCTCTTCTTTGTTCCCGGCCTGAGCGCCCGGGTGGATATCCTGAACAGATAACTGGAACATGGTTCTCCTCTCCTGCTGAACTTGAATCGTTTCAGCTTAAATGAGAAAAAATGCGCTAGCCTGCTCCGTTTGTTAAAACAAGATAGCGCTGAAACGTTTCAAAAAGTCTTGCGCTTTCTGCTTAACCTTGCAAGAAAAGTTACAAATGGCGATGCAGAATTTAGAGATACAGCACATTTCTTCTTCGCTCAGCTGAATCTTGCTGACGTTCAGCACGTCAGTTTCAGCTAAGTTCAGCCCGAGCCTGTTAATTGAAATGGCATTTTGATTTTTCGTGGCGAAATTGACCGCAGTACCTGTTTATTTTCTGACAAGCGTCGTACACTCCGCGTCTCTTTATGACTTGCTGATACTGAAAGTATGCATAACACCCCTGCCGCCGCCTCGCCAAAACCCTTTGATTTGACGTCCACGGCGTTTTTGATTGTTGCCTTCCTTACCGGCATTGCCGGGGCGTTACAGACGCCCACGTTGAGCCTGTTTCTGACCAATGAAGTCCACGCCCGTCCGGCAATGGTTGGCTTCTTTTTTACCGGCAGTGCCATCATCGGCATTCTGGTGAGTCAGTTTCTGGCGGGGCGTTCCGACAGAAAAGGCGATCGTAAAAGTCTGATCGTCTTTTGCTGCCTTCTCGGGGTGTTTGCCTGCGTGTTGTTTGCTTTTAACCGCAACTATTTCATCCTGCTGTTCGTGGGGGTGTTCCTGAGCAGCTTCGGTTCCACGGCGAACCCGCAGATGTTCGCCCTCGCCCGCGAGCACGCCGACCATACCGGTCGTGAAGCGGTGATGTTCAGCTCTATTCTGCGTGCCCAGGTGTCGCTGGCATGGGTCATTGGCCCGCCGCTGGCGTATGCCCTGGCGATGGGGTTTGGCTTTACGGTGATGTACCTGAGTGCGGCTGTCGCGTTTGTGGTGTGCGGCACCATGGTGTGGTTCTTCCTGCCGTCGATGCGCAAAGAGCCCAAAGTGGCTTCAGGCGTACTGGAAGCCCCGCGCCGTAACCGTCGTGATGCGCTGCTCCTGTTTGTTATCTGTACGTTGATGTGGGGAACAAACAGCCTTTATATTATCAACATGCCGCTGTTTATTATTGATGAGTTGCATCTGCCAGAGAAGCTGGCGGGCATTATGATGGGAACCGCGGCCGGGCTTGAGATCCCGACCATGCTGATCGCGGGCTATTACGCGAAGCGTTTCGGAAAGCGTTTTTTAATGCGCATCGCGGCTGTCGCAGGACTGCTGTTCTATATCGGTATGCTGACGGTGCACACGCCGGAACTCTTGCTGGCATTGCAGCTTCTCAACGCCATTTATATCGGCATACTCGCCGGGATTGGCATGCTCTACTTCCAGGACCTGATGCCAGGCCAGGCAGGCTCCGCCACCACCCTTTATACCAATACCACTCGCGTGGGCTGGATTATTGCAGGTTCAATGGCCGGCATCGTGGCCGAGATCTGGAGCTATCACACGGTATTCTGGATTGCGCTGGTGATGTGTACGCTGACGATAGGGTGTCTGGCGCGAATTAAGGACGTTTAAGGGGCGGTGAGCGCTTCCAGCTCAAGAAGGTAAGTGATCGCCTGCGTGCGCGTGCTGCCGCACATCTCCGCGGACGGCTGAAGGCCGGAACAGACTTTCGGGCGCAGCGGGGAACCAAAGATCATGCACAGGTTATTTTCAGCAAGCTGCACACAGCGGGTATTGGCAGGTTTGCCTAACTGTAACTTACTCATTCTTTAAAATATTATAAGTGTATATTTAGTAACAGTGGAAATACGTCGGTTTTATTGACGACATATTCATCAGCGAATTACTATCAAGGGATTCACGCAAAGGATGATGAAATGGAAATATTCTGGGTCGTAATTGGTTTAGTAGCTGTAGCCATCTATCTGATAAATCAGAACAAAGCAAAAACAACTGATAAAACTGTTATCAGGCAAACTGATACCTACAAAACGGACATCGGTGAGATCAGAGTCGAAAGAACAAAAGTCATTGATAGCACTCAAACAACATTCCATCCACCACAACAAAAGCAAATTACACCCGCAGAGGCCTACCACAATGCAATCAAGCAGGTTGACTATTCTTCCAGAATAGTCCCTGAGCCTGTTCAGAAAAAGATCGAGAATTGCCCGCTCGAAACGGTATCCTCAAGGGATGATGTATGCGAGCCTGCATTAGCCTTAAAACAGAACAACATCAATGAACTATCGAAGCAGTGTACGAGGTGCAGGATACGGCTACCGTTCAGCAAATTTAGTAAGTCAAGCAAACACTCCGATGGAGTAACCGTATGGTGTACTGATTGCTTACGTGGAGAAAAAAATACCAGGCATATGAAATGGTGCCCCAGGTGCAAAATACGAAGAAAAAGAACGAGTTTTTACCCTAGCAATGACAATGCAGATAAACTGATGGCGTGGTGCAAATCATGCGTTGATGCTCGTAGAAAAAGGTAATAATTATTACCCTAACTGAACAATTATCATGATGGGAATTACGCCCACATCTTCGAAAATTCTATGAAAAAGAATGGGCGTATAGCATATTAATGTAATTTAAACGTCCGAAGAATTATTACCCCTCTCGAACTTCTTTGGAAATGCTATTGATAAATTTTTCCCAAAGGCACCACCAGGGTGGCGTTTAAGATCTATTCTTTTTTTAGATTTTTCGATTTCTTCATTACTTAGTATAAACGTAGATAAAAAAGAGAGCGTAACTATAAATGAACCAACAACCTCAACTTTAACTTCCCCCCTATCATCTTTTTCAGAATATTTGAGGGGTAAATGTTCCAGCATTTGATAGCGACTGAGTAGTCCACGGAATTCACCACGATCGCAGACATCCCCATAACAATTTAACATCAACACAGCCAATTCATCTGAAGACAACTGCGCTCTGAGGGTATGACAATATTCTTCTTTTTGGCTAACCGAAAAGTACTCACCAGGAAGATCATCGATTATTTTGATTATTCTATAAAGATTCCTAAAGTAATGTCCAAACCATTCATTTCTATGTTTATTGATATTTTTATACTTCTCTATCAATTCGTCCTGGGTAGGACTATCAGATGCCAGATAATCCAGCAAAGCTTTAAAACACTGACGGCCATTTTTAATGTCGAGACCTAATGCAATTTTATCTCTTTCACTGATAAAATTAACACTATCATTAAAATCCACCTGCAAGTTTCTCGCTATCTCATGATGTAGATTCAGACCATTATAAAATGTACTTTCTACACTTTGCCTTCTGATAACAAGCTGCGTCTCAGTATATTCCTTGCGGGTTAGTTCCAGCTCTTTTCTTGAAAGAACTAACTCATCTCGTTGCATGAAAATAGTCTTAATCAAACAAATAAATGTTAAAAATGTAAGTATTGGATTCGCCACTCCTCCAATAAAATCACCAAACGAACCTAGATCCCCTCCTAGGCCTAACACCGTTCCGAATATATTAATTAAAAACAATAAAAATAAAGCCATAATCAATAGAAAAGCATATTTTTTTAATTTATCTCCAGAGTCATCATCCAGAACATCGTTAATAAATACTTTAGAAGAATTTTCAACCCTTGAATAAAAGCCACAACTCAAGATATTAACCATGCGTTGTATTCTATGTTTTACCTTCATAATATTTTCTTCTAAACCTATTTGTTAAGGGGAGATGCAAGCACTTTGCTCATGTGCTGATAACAATCGTCAACAACACCGCTGACGTTTACCAGAACATCAAATCCTGTGTCTTCCCCCATACGCCTGGAAGATACTGTCACGTAGTATACTTCATCATCTTCACTACCATTTAAAACGAAACGTTGAGAAACCATTTTTTCATCAGAAAGTATTAATTTCAAATCACCGTTTTCTTTCAATCTTTTATTCAAGATATTGATTATATGTAACTTAGCGTGATGGTTATTCGTTAATGTTTGTTCTTTTATAAATCGAGCTGACGCGTGTGTATTAGCTAAAATTTCAATTTGCGATAAACATGTATAAGGATAACGTTTCGGTAATTGTACAAAATTAATATTCAGGGCTATATTTCCATCTATTGTACCATCATCAATTGACCAATCCGTATCATATTGTTCTTCCCGGGCTCTTCCGAGGGATGGGTTTGTTATCTTAGCAATACCTTGTAGTACTGCTTTAAGCCCTTCGTCGAAGTTTTTGGTAAAATCTGCGTACATTTTTCCGCGGGCAAACAATGGAATCGAGCAGTCGTCTAATTTCAGAGGCAGTACAACGACACGCTTTTCTTCAAGTTCACGTAAAAGGCCCGCGGAAAGTTCCTTCTTGCACCATTCAGAATTTACAGAATTGTTAGATAACACAACTAACAGAGCGCTGGCTCCCTCAACAGCGTTCTGTACACAGTCAATTATCGAATCACCTACTGAAAGTTCCCACCGATCCAACCATACATTTACGTTATGTTGGACTAACTGATTGGCAAGCTTATCTACAAATATTTTGTCATTATGTGAGTAACTAATAAAAATTGGCATAATTAACCCCCTATTGAGAAAAATGCTACTACTATCGTTTAATTTCCCTAACATTTCAAGTGATAACTTTAGGTCAGAATATAAAGAGAATCTGACATGCTGGCATTAAATAATTTTCAGTGGAAATTTATCACCACTTTAATTAAATAAAAAAAATATAACTCAAGTGCGTGAATATATCCCAACGAAATATTAAGGTGAACACTTTTAAGAAAAGCACTGTCTTCGGCTACTGCTGGGTCTGTCCTTACTTCCTATTCTATGAGATAAATCATAGCTTCTTCGCGACTCGTAGAGCACATATCAAGCGACGGCTTAGGCTACCGCAGACCTTCGGGCGCAGCAGCGATCCAAAGATTTTGCAGCGCTGTCGTCGAGCTGAACTGAGGGTGTGTTCGCTCTAGCTGTCAAAAGTACAATTACTCATTGTTTAAAATTTGCATGTCTGCTGTTAGCATCTGGGCATCAGTCTTTCACCCACTTGCTAGCCCGAAGGTAGGTACGATTAATGAAGCCTAAACTGTATTCATATGTTCGTTTTTCATCAGCTAAGCAACGTGACGGAAACTCACTTGAGCGTCAGCAAGATACTGCTGCAAAGATTGCTGAACGCTATGATCTTGAGCTGGATAGCACCGCATACCACGATCTCGGCATGTCTGCCTTCAAAGGTAAAAATGCTTATGAAGGTAAGCTTTCAGAATTCATCTCTCAGATAGGAAAAAAGGTTCCTAAAGGATCATGGTTAGTTGTAGAAAACCTTGACCGCATTAGCCGTGACGATGCCTGGAGTGCTTTAGACATTTTCAAAAGCCTTCTGAAGAAAGGAATTATCGTTGTAACCGGAATGGATGAGAAAGTTTATAAATATGCAGATGTAAAGAATAATCCAACTGATCTGATCATCTCCCTATTGATGTTCACTCGAGCACACGATGAATCACTGACTAAGAAAAATCGAGTGGAAGCACAAGCTCGTGCTCTGATCAGATATAACCTTTCAAGGCAACCGGGAACAGCAGCAAAAGCAATCGAATCAATCGGACAAAATGTATGGTGGGTTGATACCAAATCAGGGTACGTTGAGCCTCACCCTGTTTACTACAATACAGCACAAAAAATAATCGAATTAAAACAGAGCGGCGAAACATTGCTGGGGATCCAGCGGTATCTTAACGAACATTACCCAGCACCAAAAAAAAGAGTCTATAAAAACCAAGAAGGCAACATACAACCACCAAGAACTGAGAAATGGGGTAAGCACTTACTTAGAACATTTTTGAACCCAACGGTTCATGGACAAAAAACCTTTACTCTGGATAAACGGGAAGAATCAGGCGCGGTCATTTACGATTCTGATACAGATGAGCCTCTTAAAGAAACATACACGATCCCAGACTACTACCCTGCCCTGATGTCAGAGATTGATTATCTAACTCTTTCACAGTTAGACCATCACCGCGCAGTCACTCGCAGTTCATTCAATCATCCAGAAGGAAATCCTGAACCAGAAATCCCATTACTTTCAGGACTCGGTATACTCTTTTGCGGGAACTGTGGTTCATTTATGTTCAAGTCTGGTTCAAGTAAGAACAAGTACCGTTATATATGTGGTTCAAAGATTGTTCAGGGTAAACCATGTGGCAAGAAAGGATTCACGTCATATCAGCTTGAACATGCAGTTTTGCAACTTATCGCCGATCATGTTTGGACCAACCATCTAGAAGATAAAACTGCCTGGTACGAATCAGAGATTGCAAAAGAGTCAGAGCGAATTGAGAAGCTGCTTAAATTAGCAATTTTGACAGATGATATTGATGCCCTAGCAGAGCAGATAAACGATCATAAAAAGATAAAAGCGCAACTAGAAAATGAGTTCAAACGGTACAAGGTTAGCAGATCAAAAACCCAAACCTCTGGATGGGACCAATTTAAAAATTTCAATGTGCACGATACGAAAAATCCTGACCGTAAGCGAATCCGTTTAAGGGTAAAGCAAGCGATCAAGCGCATCGATTGCTATGACATAAATGATCGATATGGTCATTTTTCAGTCATATTTGCCGACGATAAAAAGCAAAGAATAGTGATCAAGTTTAACCGTAACCGTTCACCCGGCACCACGTATGTCGATAGTGCAACGATCAAAAACGACGAAATACTCAAGATGCAAGGGCTGGTTCTTCACTCCTTCATTGATGAGCTAATCGATCCCGTAGGATTTGCCCTACAGGTCAAGGAAAATCATGAGGCCAGCAAACTCAATCCTACATTTATAACTGAGCTCGAGGATGATCTACATCAGCAGACAGAGGACACAGTTGCAACACAAGTAGTAATGAGTAATGGGGGCGGCAAAACTACCGTAACCGTCAATGGTGTCATATATGAAATTAACTCGTTGCAAGATATAGATAAATTTGAAGTCGCCGAAAAGTCCAGTTCAACTGAAGCCCTGAACAAGTCTTAAGCAAACTATTTCGAACATAGCTCACTCAAAAGATTTGACAGCCTCCTCTACCGCTTCCCTGAAGATTGACTAGTCAATCTTCAGTCTTGCCTCGCAACAATTGATCGCTTAAACAGATCAATTTTCATTTATTGATAGATTTTACAGATCAATATAAAATCATGATTTCACTGCCAGATTTCGCTTCAAAGTCACCGCTTTAAGCCTTCTGGAAAGTCTCTGTAATTCGATGACGCAAGGAAAGCTTCTCACATGAACCATACAAAACTCATAAAAGTCATAGTGTTATACGCAGCATTAATTACACCTACTTCTACTGTGGCCTCTGATAGCCGTAACCACTACCAAGGCATTGATACTGTAGATCAGCTTCTGGCACTCCCAACAAGCAAGCTTTGCGTAGGTGAAGGGCCGTCTTCAGATGACATAAGGCTCATACTGCTGAATGGGCCTTTAGCAGTGCCTATGTATCAAAATAACCCTGAGATGGCTCGAATAATGATTGATAAACAATCCGTCAGTATTAAAACAAGAATTAGGGAAAAGTGTTCATCCAAAACGATTACATCTCCACGGAAACTCACGAAAAAAATGCTTAGAAATGAAAGCGAAACGTGCCAACAAGGTGCACCGACAAAAGATGAAATAAAGGCATATATAAAGGAATCAAATGATCCTAATATCGACATTGATAAACAATTGCGGGCTATTCCTTACGAATATCGTCTTATGATGGAGGAAGGAGCAAAACTCAAAGGATTAACACTTCGCGAAATGTTTATAGAGGATGTAGCTACAAAAGCATCCCAGGGTTGGGAAAGAGCATGTGCTAATAAATCATACTCCAAAAATAATCGTACTGAGCTAACAACCCCAGTTAACATTGAAGAAGAATATCGTATTACGGATAAAAGACTAAATGACACATGGAAAGCCCTCCCATCTCAAAAACGTAAAGTATTACTACCATCACAACGAGAATGGATCAAAAAACAAGCTAATTGCAATCAAGATACTCAATGCTTAATTGATATGACCAACAAGCGCATTATTGAACTTAGGGTTGAAAACAAAGATGCTAAGTAACGAATTAAGCGCGATATCAAAGAGTACTTACTTATCCCCTTCACTAGATAATATCTATAGAGGAAAATACAAAGTTGGACGATTTTACCTGACAGATACTTTCATCGTTGAATACATGCAAGTGATACATCAAATAGAAATACCTGATTCGTGGGTTAGTAGCCTCTTCCTTGACATACCAGACATTGATAGTCGTAAGGTTATGTATATGGAAAGTTGCGATATTATATCGAATGGCGTTATGCATGAGATCCGTGATGTTGTTAAATCTCCGCCAGATAACCTAAAGATATACCGAAATGGCGAGTATATTACGAAGATAGAGATTCAATAAGAATAAAAACATTTTCAGATGAAAGCCCTCTTTATAATATAAAATATTATCGTAGAGATGCTCTATGATTTTTATATCTTCTAAGGACTTGTTTCCCCCCTTGCCAACCTAAAGCTCATGAAATAAAGGTTACGTAAAATGCTAATATGACACCAACAGATCAGTAATCACAAGCATCAATATCTTCGATATTCTACATACTGCCAAGGTCCAGCATCAAAGGAAGTTCTGTCGATTAAAGACAGAAGTGCTAAAGTAATGCCAGCACTTCTATCTATTAGAATAAATCAGGCCCACATGCTTCTGATATCCTGAAAATCAAGTCCCACTCGAGTTTGAGATGCGCCAAATTTATGCAAAATGTTTAATGCATATTCATATCGTAATTCAGCAATTGCAATAGCCTCTACGTCTTTCATTACCAACGTCTTACGATCTTCTTTTTCTTCCTCTCTTGCAGCATAAAGAGTAATTGATTGTCCATCTTTATAATAGCCTTGTTTAGTTGCAAAAAAAGTATCCCAGACAATATTATCTTTCCCTAGCGAGTATGCTACGGGAGTGCCACTTTCATTCAAAAAAAGATAGTCATTGCGGTTCGCATTTTTATTAGCATCCCTAATTGCAACAGATTCCAATTTAACAGCTTTAAAGGCTAAATAGGTATCTCCTATGCGTGATTGCCACTGTTTTACCCTTTGTCCGGGAACCATATCACACGCAGGTGTAACACAAACCCATTTATCATCTCCAATTTTCAATATTGTGCCAGTTCTTAAGTGATTGTTATTTACTGACATGGAGCAACTATATGCGTTTAAAAGCCCTAAGGTCTTATCTTTATCTGCCATGCACTCACTAAAAAAACCTTTGACAAAATCCCTATTCTCTAAAGATGTAGTGCAGCCGGCAGCTTTAATAAGCCTTTTAGAAAAATCTCGTAGCTCTAAACGAGATGCTGTCGCTAGCTGCTCCCAATGTAGATTAATAGCTTTATCATGAGCTGTATCATTGTCGGCTTGTTCCAATAAATTAAAAAGCCATCCAGCTTGAGCTGGTCGGTTGTTTATTATATTACAAGCCTGCTCGATACCTCTTTCATCTAACTCATAACGCATTTTAGCCATAAGTAGATGCATTGGTGAAGCATTTCTTTTAACTAAAGCCGCTTGTAATGAATCTATCAACTCCTCAGCAGGATCATCTGAGCTTTTTCTTATTACCGATATGAATGTCTTCCCTGTGCTTATAAAATTAGTTTCTTCATCCCAGTCCCATACCAAGTCTGAACTAACCTTTTTTTGAAACTTCACATCAGCTTCTTTTAGTAGATCATAAAACTTCCATTTGAGTAGCTCGTCAACCTCTATACCTGTTGCTCTAGATATGTCATTTATCTGCGCTAAAAAACCATACATAATATGTTGGTCATTATTTATATCTGCAAGCTCGTCATTACTTTTTGAAGTGTAATCTCTTAGTATGGAAAGAAAATCAACCGAACCGTCGATCCATGGAAAATCTGCTCCATCATTATTATCAAAGAGCCAATTCTCCATTCGAGTATTCGTGTCCTCTGATGAGATAAAACCGCTATCAGAATCTAATACAATCAGGCTTGAAAGTATTTCAGAAAATACATTTCTTATATCTCCAGCATAGCCTTTTGTATGAACTAAGATCAGATTGTAGTGATTGTTTTGATCAAGCGATTTTATGATCTCTCGCGCTCTGGTTCCATCATCAACAGCAGTATCACCATCAAGATGGTAATCTAGTATAATTAAATCGCTATGATGTATATGCGGTGGGACATTGTTGTCTACACCAATATTAGGAGAATGCCCATTGAAGACATCAACCCCCCATTGATACGTGGAGTGGCACATGTTAATGATTTTCTTTAACCTATCCACATTGACATCAATTTCTGCACCTGCACCTGCACCTGCACCTGCATTTTCGCCAGCATTCGCATATTGCCGTTCAATTAATGATAAAAGTGTTGGATACTCATCATCAATGACTGTGACATTTCTAATAGTGTTAATAAATGCCTCTTCTATTAAAGAAGAATAAGTTATTGCCATATCAGTCATTTTATCAATCCTCTAAAAGTAAGAGCGAAATTTGCACCACAAAGAGTTTTAAAATTATCTCTAGTTTCATAACGTATACTATGCCCACCAGCCATGAGGTTCTGCTTACAGAGATAAAGGCCAACTCCTCGCCCCCCTCGTTGCTTACGAGTAAAGAAAAGTGTAAACAGACTATCTATATCATCCTCATCTACTCCGGGGCCGTTATCACTTACTACCACTTCGCCATCCTTGAAAGATAGAAGTATTTCTTTAGTATCCTTGTTTTGCCTTTGCACCCAATAAATTGAATTATTTATTAAGTTTATAAAAACGGGATAAATACGTGACTGCAATTCCATAATGGAAAAATCATTGAATTCAGGGGTACATTTAAAGATTACATCGCCATTTTCAAAATATTGAGAGAAATAGCTACGTATATACTCGCTTATGCTATGGCCTGTAATCCGTTGAATTTCTTTCTTACCAGATAGTTTCAGTGGTGAAAGAAACTTTAATTTATCTATTAAGGACCCATGATATGTAAGTGCCAAATCTAAACTTTTTCTTTGTACATTAGTAAGATCTGTATTACTCATCATTTTTAATGCATGTGTGAGTTCTTGGTCAAGCCCATCGAGCTCATGACCAATGATTTCTACAGTAATGCCAAGTTGAGCTAAAGAATGAAGTCTAGCAATCTCCTCTTGATACTTTACAGACTCATTCATGCTGTGTATTGCCAAACCTTCCAGATCTATCTGCTCATTAATTCGTTCTAAGGCAGTTATATATGGTGAAAGTTTCTGCGCATTTTCAATCTCAATCCTTTGATGCTCTGTATCCAACTTCTCAAGTACATATGCAAGCGATACTTTTTGAAGGTTTAGATCTTCAAGGCTATCCTCCATAGCCCCCTTGTATTGCTCACGACAAACCTTAACCAGTTCCTCGAACTCGCTTTGTTGCTTCACAAGCATTTCTTTGCCTCGAGAGGCATATTTTGTTATGGCATTATTAATGCTAGCCAGCTTGCTTCGATAAACCTCGCTAGCTTTCTCGTAATCACTCTTGTCGGTTGACTCTTCAATTGCTCGGTTGATTACGTATGTAAGCCCTTTTATCATTTCTCTGCATTGAAGTTCTTCTTTTCTGTAAGAACGATAATCATCCTCTAACCGGCCTAGATTGGTAGGTATTGGACTTAAAGAAAAATCTTGAATCCGTTCAGCAAACTCATCAACAGCGTTCTTTAGAGCTTGCAAATCATCATTGGAATTGAGATTAATTCTGCTTTCCAAGTTCTTATTAAAATCAGCAATTGTTGTTGCCAAGTTGTGCAATGAATCTGCGTTGTTTTTTATAGCAGAGCGTATTCTTTTTCTTTCTTTGGACAGAAGCTTGTTGCGATCCTCTATAGCTTTTTGTACATTTTTTTTCTCCCTGATATCATCTAAAGCATCCTGTCTACCTTTAGACCCGCTCCCAAAATGCTTATCAGCAGAATCAATCAATATTTTCTGCACAATCTCACGGAAGATCTTAGATGCTCTATTTTCGATAAATCCTTCTCGACCAGCTTTATCTTTTAAGTTAGGGTTATCATGACGCGTAATTGCAATACGTCCAAACATGCGCCGCCCTGACCAAAAATATCTTCCAGCATTTTTGGATCGACGCTCTTCTATTGAAAAATAATCACTATCAGCACGCCCATAAGGCATTACTCGCAAACCATCCCGATACACTCTGAATCCAGAATATCTTTCTGACTGTTCAAGGAAATGTGCATGTTGTGAGTCATTAAGCGATGTGCTATTAATATTTAATTCAAATGCACCAATACGTATATGAAATGGTCCAAACGCACTATCTTTTCGAGTTTTATATAATTGCTTTGGTTTGATTACATAATCTTCAATCCACTCTCCAAAAACTTTTACTCGCCCTTTGAAATAGCCCTCATTATCAACATTCCCTTCAATAATATGCTCTATATCTTCTAAAATACTTAAATCGAATTCGCGATTTTCCCCAATAATTACTTTTGGCAAACCGTTAACCCAGCCAGTTACACTATAGTTAAAATCGTTAATTAGTGGTTCGCCATCTCTAGAAAATGGGTCAGTGAAATTCGAAAGTGTTTGGAAAAAACGCTCGCGTGTACTTCTCTCTGCATCGTCAGTTTGGTCGAGAGCAGTATTTGAAAGTTGTATGTACAAATCGTATTGCACATCTGCTATAAACATTGCTGTTCCATGCAAAGACTCGCCAGTCCATACAGGCCACGTACAAAAATGCTTCTCTCTAAAAACATCTTGAATAAGGGTTTGTTCTATTTTCTTTTGAGTCGTAATGTCAAGCCCATCTTCCTCCTCTTGGCGGCTAAATGAATCCCATGCCGCGGTAATTCTTTTTGTTCGCTCAAGATCATTAGAGTTTCCCCACACATTCCCCATCATCTGATCAAACAAGAGAGGAAGGATTTCACTAAGTTCATGCTTGCTGCTAAAATCTCTAACCGGTATTTGGACATCACTTAAGAACAAAAATGGATTTTCGAATAAACGCCAATCTATAAGGGCTGCTACATAATCGCTATTTTTTCTTTTAGATATCAAAAGTAACAATGGACCAATAGCAGCGGAAGATAAACGCCCAATTCCTTTTTGACCTTGTTTAGGCCGTTCCGGCAAGCCATCACGATCATCTTCAGGGATATTAAATCCATTCGTTTTAGACTCAGTACCAACGACAAGCCATTTCGACTCGAACTCATTTCGGTTCATACCATGACCATTGTCTACAATGGCTGAAACATTGAGTTCACCATCAAATATGTGAAGAGCAACATCACGTGCATAAGCATCATAAGCATTCTTCCACAATTCTGAAATTGCTGTGGGGCAATCGGCGATCTGTTCTCGCCCTAAGTGGTCAATAGTCCTTGCTCTAGTTTGAAACGTGACATGATCAGTCATCAAATGCATTCCTTATCAAAATCAATATTTCCACATTCATCTGAATCATCTTCAATCTGCTGTGCTGACAGCAACTTGATAATAGATTTAAGCAATGCTTCGCCTAACTTTATTGGAACTGCATTACCTATTTGTTTAGCAACTGCCATAGTTCCCCCATGAAAAATATAGTCATCAGGAAATGTTTGTAGACGGGCTGCATGTCTTAGCGTAATACCGTGATGCAGCCAGGGATGGACAAACCTCCCCTTCGAGGGGTTGTTGCAACCAGTGGTTATCGTGTTCGAAGGTAAATGTGGATAAATTCGACCATATACATCCAAATGACCACTATAGTTTTGATGGCAGGCAAGTTGCCTTCCCGATTCGGTTCTATCGCCCAGCAAAGGTGTATTTTTAAACAACAACTGCAATTCAGCCGAGTGTTCCATATGAACATTACATGGATCATCTTTTAGAATCGGTGAACCCCATCGCAATTGCTTTATACGGCTTTCTGCCAATTCTCTAGACACATTGAACTTTTCTACTAAACGTTCTTTGAATTCAATTAAAATCGACTCAGGTGGACGTTCGAACACGCAAGAAGATGTAACCCATTCTTGTGGACCAGATTTGGTATGGGTCGGTTTTGGAGGCCAGACAAAGCCTCTAGCATCTATATCCGCCCTCACCGCCAGTATAAATGCCCGCTTCCTGTTTTGTGGTACGCCGTAATCTCTTGCATTCAGTATGAAAGGTTTCTCACCTATGACCCGATAGCCATGTTCGTGTGTTAATGAAAAAAAATGAGTCAGATACTCAGCATGACGAGGCCAGAGCAGACCAGGAACGTTTTCAACAAGAAAAACCTTCGGCCTGAATTTTTCTACGAAATCAAAGTAACGAAGTAACAGTGCGTTTCGCGGATCATCTTTGCCAGCATCATTGATCCGATGTGTCGAAAATCCTTGGCAAGGAGGACCTCCTAGTATCAGGTCTAGTTCTCCAGCCTTTATGCCTTGGAATCTCATTAGAGAATCTATGTCTACATCATTGATATCTTGAGAAAAAACCTGAGTTTGAGATTCATTACTTTCTACTAAGTTCATGTAATAGGTTTCTGAGGCCAGCTTGTCTAGCTCGATTGCAGCCTGAACATCAATACCAGTTCTATGTGCTGCAAGAGAAAATCCCCCTGCGCCGGCAAATAAATCAATAGCTTTCACTTTTAGTTACTCAGATTCTATGTTCAGTTCCCAGTATTATACGCAGCATACCCTCCTTGTCCTACCCCTCCAGCTTGTGTGAAACATATTCATAATCCATTGTGCACTTATGGGTTATCGCTTTGTAAGAACTGCTTTTATCAGGGCCACATGTCTAGTTCAACCTAAGTATCAATAGTATGTAGATGACTCTAAGGCTGGTATCAGCAATCGACCATTTGTTGATACGCTGAACAGCCCTCTCAAAAGGTATCATAAAAATACCATATTGAATTTATGATACCATTAAGACATAATGATACCGTTTATTGATACCAATAGAGGAATGTTATGGGACGCACTTTTGCATACTGTCGTGTTTCAACCAGTGAACAAACAACTGAGAATCAGATCCTCGCAATACGGCAGGCAGGTTTTGATGTTCTTGATAGCAGGATTGTCTCTGAGGTAGTTTCTGGAGGAATGCATGCAATGCAAAGAACGGGCTTCGCGAATATGGTTAACCATAAACTCGAGAGCGGTGATCAGTTGGTGGTATTGAAACTAGATCGTCTAGGCCGTGACAACATAGACATTCAGCAAACTATCGAAATGCTAGTCATGAAAGGTATAGATGTTGTCTCATTAGATCTTCCAGTGCGGAACCTTAGTAGCTCGGAGGGGAAATTGATGCTCCAAATGTTTTCAGCTTTTGCAGAGTTTGAAAAGTCGCGTATTACCGAACGTACCAAAGAGGGTTTGGTACGGGCGAAACGAGAGGGTAAGAAGTTGGGTCGCCCTATAGCGACACGAACCCGTGAGAGTGTCCAAGAAGCTAAAAAGAACGGATTGAGCCAAGCTAAAGCAGCATCACTTTTGGATCTTGGTATTGCAACAGTGAAACGCTACTGGAACATCCATCCGTAGGTTATGTTCACTCTTAGATCTAGCAAACTCTTAAAACTTGTAGTTTTCCATGAAGTGAAACAGCTCAGTCCCCTACGAGCCACAGCTCGAATTCATGCTGCTATTAAAAAATTCAATGTGCCACTACAATGAACTACGAGTCGCGTAGCGACGAAGTATCACGAAACGAGCATAGCGAGTGAGTGACTCTCATAAGTGATCTTCTACAGACCTTTGAAAGTACTTCGGCTTCGCCTCGTACAACTTCGTCGCTACGCGACTAGTAGTAAACTTAACTCATGAACATCTAATTTGATTGATCCTTACACTATCCAGTCACTCGTTCGCTACGCTCACTCCTGACCTCGCTCCGCTCGTGATCTTCTCAGATAATGTTGATAGGTATAATTTCAACGAGGCGACAGCCGAAGTTGCTTATTATTATAGAGTGTTTAAAAAACATTATTAATCATAAACATACACAATAACAAGTCACAAACATGTCATCCTTTTTGTTTTTTTATTAAAAATAAAAACAATAATATCATGAGCTTATAAAAACATGTCTTTTTATGTCTCTAATTTTGTGACATGTATATGTTAACCTGTCCAGAACCAGTGATAAATAATGATGAAATCACTAATTACAATGGATTCAGTAATGAAACTTAGCTTTACAATCTTCCCTAAAAGAACACGCAACGAAAGTTATTTTATCCGCGGCGCGACCGTTAAATTCAATAGAATCAGTAACAAAGACGTCAGCTCACACTTCAAATTTGAACGATCTTTTAACATCATAGCTCAGAGTATGGGTCTTCAAAAAGCTGAGATAGACCGTGTCAGAAAGATAAAACAACGACTTCCTACTCATACACTAATCGGAGTTGCCAGATGGCATATCACCCCCTCGAGAGGTAACCGTTCGGCACTATGCTATCTCTTCGTCTGTGAAGGAGAGATAGCTTATCTGTCAGCACCGGATATGGTTTTCAGCGGCGACACAATGTTTATAGATTCAACAACAAGAAGTTCTGTCTATAAAACAACCTATAAACTTACGCAACCAGATAAAGCATATGGATATATAAATCTTCGATTTGACTCTGAATTCACCCTAGTAACGAAACGTCGTGGCGCTGCGAAATCAGAAAAAGCACCTTCTTCGGCGCTTGTAAGAGTGATGGCAGAAAATGAGGCATTGCGAAGGGAGCTTGAAGAATTAAAAAAGAAGAATACTTGATTGTAAAAATGCTACCTGCAAGGGGCCGTTTCCTCTTCCAGTCTGATAAGGTAAATCAAAGCTTCTTCACGGTTTGCTGCGCACATATCGAGAGACGGCACCAAGCTAGCGCATACTCTAGGACGCAAAGTCGATCCGAAGATATTGCATAAGTTATCTTCCGATAACTGAACACACCTGACATTGGCTGGCTTACCCTGCGGCATTCCTGGAATCGGACTTGATATAGAAGGAGCAATGCAACATGCACCGCAATCACTACGACATTGCATTAGAAATGCCCCTGACACGACCATTGAATTCCCCATAACTTTAACAGCAGATCACACTAACCGATAGCCTGATTCAGCCCCTTCGATTCTATACTGTGAGTAATTGACTATTAGGCTTGCCGTCCGGCATGCCAGGAATGGGGCTTGAAATGGACGGTGCGGTACAACACGCGCCACAATCGGGACGACAATCCATACAGGCTCTCTTTCGCTGAAGAACGCCCGCGCAGTCGGGCATTGCGCGCACAGTAACACCTTTTGTGTATTGATAGCAAAAGCCACGAATTCCGCTTGCCTGAAAGGCCGAGCACGAGTAATTTGGCGCGATATTTTTTACCACCCGTAAACAGGATTACTGCAATGCCAAGAGCGAACGAAATTAAGAAAGGTATGGTACTGAATTACAACGGCAAGCTGCTGATTGTGAAAGATATCGATATTCAGGCCCCGAGCGCCCGTGGTGCAGCAACGCTGTACAAAATGCGTTTCGCCGATGTGCGTACCGGTCTGAAAGTCGAAGAACGTTTTAAAGGTGACGATATCGTTGATACCGTGACCCTAACCCGCCGCTATGTTGATTTTTCCTACATTGATGGCAACGAATACGTGTTCATGGATAAAGAAGATTACACCCCGTATATCTTCACCAAAGATCAGATTGAAGAAGAACTCCTCTTCATTCCTGAAGGCGGGATGCCTGACATGCAGGTTCTGACCTGGGATGGCGTGCTGCTGGCGCTGGAACTGCCGCAGACCGTGGATCTGGAAATCGTGGAAACGGCTCCGGGCATCAAAGGTGCATCCGCAAGTGCCCGCAACAAACCAGCAACCCTAACGACCGGTCTGGTGGTGCAGGTGCCAGAATACCTCTCCGCGGGCGAGAAAATCCGCATCCATATTGAAGAAAAACGCTATATGGGTCGCGCAGACTAATGCGCTATTCGCCCGGTGGCACAACGCCACCGGGCAACAGACGTTACAGCAGTTCCGGGTATTTCGTCATCTTCAGCGCCAGCTCAACGCCCCGCACTTCCGCCATGCCTTTCAGACGACCAATCGCCGAATAACCTGGGTTCGTTTTCTTACGCAGATCGTCCAGCATCTGGTGACCATGATCGGGACGGAACGGGATAGGACGAACGTCACCCGCGTGCTTACGACGTACCTCTTCCGCCAGAATCGCATCCACTACCGCCACCATATTCACATCGCCGCCCAGGTGCGCTGCTTCATGGAAGGTTTTTGGATTATCCTCACGACAGGTCGCACGCAGATGCGTGAAGTGAATACGATCGCCGAAGGTTTCAATCATCTGCACCAGATCGTTATCCGCACGCACGCCGTAAGAGCCGGTACACATGGTGAATCCGTTATAGATACTGTCCACGGTCTCTTTCAGCCACTGCATATCTTCAATCGTGGACACGATACGCGGTAAACCGAGAATAGGACGCGGAGGATCGTCCGGGTGCACAGCCAGGCGTACGCCCGCTTCTTCCGCTACCGGTACGATAGCGCGCAGGAAAAACGCCATGTTTTCACGCAGCTGGTTTTTATCGATATTCCCGTATTCCGCCAGACGCGCGCGGAACTGATCCAGCGTATAGCCCTCTTCAGCGCCCGGCAGGCCAGCAATAATATTGCGGGTCAGCTTTTCAATCTCGGCGTCACTGGCTGCGTTAAACCACGCGAGCGCCTGCTGCTGCTCTTCAGCCGTGTAATCGGCTTCTGCACCAGGACGTTTCAGGATGTGCAGCTCAAATGCGGCAAAGGCAATCTGATCGAAACGTAATGCTTTTGAGCCGTCCGGCAACGTGTACTCAAGATCGGTGCGCGTCCAGTCAAGAATGGGCATGAAGTTATAGCAAACAGTATCAATACCGCAGGCCGCCAGGTGACGAATGCTCTGCTGGTAGTTGGCAATCCAGGTCTGGTAATCACCTGAATGGGTTTTGATATCTTCATGAACCGGGATGCTTTCCACCACAGACCAGGTCAGGCCTTTTTCCGCCAGCAGCGCCTGACGCTTTTTGATTTCTTCAATCGGCCATACCTGACCATTAGGAATGTGATGCAGCGCCGTCACGACACCCGTTGCGCCAGCCTGACGCACATCATCAAGAGAAACCGGATCGTTCGGCCCGTACCAACGCCAGGTCTGTTCCATTGCCTCACCTCTAAAGTTGTTATACCAATATGGATGACTACGATGACGACTACCATACATGTTTGCCGTAAAGGGTCAACACACCGCCACACATTGATTGATCAAACTCACACTTCGGGGATATTTACGGCTCACCAATTTTATTTGCTGTCATATAACTTTACACTGGCGTTGTTAATTAATGGTTAATCAGGTGTGTATTTCATGAAGACAATTGCCTCCACATCGCTTCCTGCCCATGTCCAGCTCCCTCGCTACGATCGTAAGCAGTTACGCTCTCGCATCGTCCATTTTGGCTTCGGCGCATTTCACCGCGCGCATCAGGCCTTGTTAACAAACCGGGTGCTGAATGAGAAAGGCGGCGACTGGGGTATTTGTGAGATTAGCCTCTTCAGCGGCGACGTGCTGATGAGCCAGTTGCGCGCACAGGATCATCTCTTCACCGTGCTGGAAAAAGGGGCGGAGGGAAACCAGCCGATCATCGTCGGTGCCGTCCATGAATGTCTGAACGCAAAACTGGATTCTCTGCCCGCCATCATTGAGAAATTTTGTGAACCTCAGGTCGCCATTGTGTCGCTCACCATCACAGAGAAAGGTTATTGCATCGATCCCGCCACCGGTAATCTGGATTTGCACAACCCCCGGATCGTTCACGATCTGGAGACCCCGTCTGAACCGCACTCCGCGCCCGGGATCCTGGTCGAGGCGCTCCACCGCCGCCGTGAACGCGGTTTGTCCGCTTTTACCGTCCTCTCCTGCGACAACATCCCTGATAACGGCCATGTGGTGAAAAACGCGGTATTAGGCATGGCCCAGAAACGCGACCCGGCGCTGGCAGAGTGGATTGATTCACATGTGAGCTTTCCGGGGACCATGGTCGACAGAATTGTTCCCGCCGCGACCGAGGCGTCGCTGGCAGAAATCACGCAGGAGATTGGAGTAGAAGATCCTTGTGCTATCAGCTGCGAACCGTTTATTCAGTGGGTAGTGGAAGACAACTTTGTTGCCGGACGCCCGGCATGGGAAGTGGCTGGTGTACAAATGGTGCAGGACGTTCTGCCGTGGGAACAGATGAAGTTGCGCATGCTCAACGGCAGCCACTCTTTCCTCGCGTATCTGGGCTACCTCGCCGGGTATGCGCACATCAACGAATGTATGGAAGACACCGCTTTTCGCGAAGCCGCACGTCGGTTAATGCTAAATGAGCAGGCTCCTACGCTGCGTATTAAGGATGTCGACCTCACGGCTTATGCTGATAGCCTGCTTGAACGCTTTGCCAATCCGGCACTGCAGCACCGGACCTGGCAAATTGCGATGGACGGAAGCCAGAAATTGCCGCAGCGCATGCTGGATGGGATCCGCATCCATCTTGAACGTAAAACCGCGTGGCCGCTGCTGGCCCTGGGCGTTGCAGGCTGGATCCGCTACGTCAGCGGAACCGACGAGCGTGGCGACGCGATTGATGTGCGCGATCCGCTGAGCGATAAAATCCGCACCCTTGTTGCAGCCAGCAGCGACGCTGAGCGCGTCAACGCCCTGCTGGGGCTGAGTGAAATCTTTGGTCACGATCTCGCACAAAATAGCATTTTCGTGGAGGCCATCAGCCAGGCCTATCAGCGCATCGCCCGCCATGGCGCGCGTCAGGCTGTTATCGAAACGTTAAATATTTAGCGATTATTGCGCTTAAGGCGAACGGCGATTGCCTCCGTTCGCCCTCCCCCTTCTCATTGCGCCCGTTTTTCGCCAGGATGATGGATAATTGTTATAGCATCACAATTATCGACTGGAGCGCACGTGACCAAAACCAACCTCATTACCGGTTTTCTCGGCAGCGGTAAAACCACCTCAATTCTCCACCTGCTGGCCAATAAGGATCCGGCAGAAAAATGGGCCGTACTGGTCAATGAATTTGGCGAAGTGGGTATTGATGGCGCATTACTGGCAGACAGCGGCGCGATGATCAAAGAGATCCCCGGTGGCTGCATGTGCTGCGTAAATGGTCTGCCGATGCAGGTCGGGCTGAATACGCTGCTGCGTCAGGGCAAACCAGACCGTCTGCTGATTGAACCGACCGGGCTGGGTCATCCGAAGCAAATTCTCGATTTACTGACCGCGCCGGTCTACGAGCCGTGGATCGATCTGCGTGCCACGCTGTGCCTGCTGGACCCCCGTCAGCTGCTGGATGAAAAAGCCGTGACCAACGAGAACTTCCGCGACCAGCTCGCCTCGGCAGATATTATCGTCGCCAATAAAGAGGATCGCGCAACGGCGGAAAGCCAGTCCGCGCTGGAGACATGGTGGCAGCACTTCGGTGGCAACCGTCAGCGGGTGCAGACCACCCAGGGGAAAATTGATAACGCCCTGCTTGACCTGCCTCGCCTGAACCTGGCGGCGCTTCCGGCAAGCGCGGAACACGCCCACAGCCATCCGCAAAAACAGGGTCTGGCTGCCCTGAGTCTGCCGGAACACCAGCGCTGGCGTCGTAACCTTAACAGCGGCCAGGGCTATCAGGCCTGCGGATGGATTTTCGATGCGGATACCGTATTCGACACCATCGGCATACTCGAATGGGCCAGGCTGGCTCCGGTCGATCGTGTTAAAGGGATCATGCGCACCCCGGACGGGCTGGTGCGGATCAACCGTCAGGGCGAAGATTTCTTTATCGAAACGCAAAATGTGGCGCCACCTGATAGCCGAATAGAGTTAATTAGTGCGGTTAACGCCGACTGGAATGCCCTGCAGTCCAGCCTGTTGAAGCTTCGTTTAAGTTTGGGCGGCTAACGTTGCCCCAGATTTCACTCTATGCTGAATGTTATGACGACTCGACTTCCCCTGATATTACTGCTTAATGTCGCCGGCCTGGCGCTCTTTTTCTCCTGGTATATCCCGGCGAATCATGGTGTCTGGTTTCCGCTGGATTCTGCCATTTTTCACTTCTTCAACCAGGAGCTGGTGAAGAGCGAAGCCTTCCTGTGGCTGGTTGCTATCACGAATAACCGCGCCTTTGACGGCTGCTCGCTGCTGGCGATGGGCGGCCTGATGCTCTCTTTTTGGCTGAAAGAGGACAAAACAGGACGCCGCCGTATTCTGATTATTGGTTTGATGATGTTGCTGCTTGCGGTGGTAATTAACCAGCTGGCAACGGCCATTATTCCGGTTAAGCGTTCCAGCCCAACGCTCTTCTTCCCCGATATTTATCGCGTCAGCGAGCTGCTGCATATTCCAACGAAAGATGCGTCGAAGGCCAGTTTCCCGGGCGATCACGGAATGATGCTGCTTATTTTTTCCGGCGTGATGCTCCGCTATTTCGGCCGAAAAGCCTTTGCGATAGCCCTGATTATTTTTGTGGTTTTTGCCTTCCCACGGGTAATGATTGGCGCTCACTGGTTCACTGATATTGCAGTCGGTTCGCTCTCTTCTGTGCTGGTTGCGCTGCCGTGGTGTCTGATGACACCGCTGAGCGACAAGATAATAGCCGTGTTCGATCGCTACCTCCCCGGCAAAACGCAACAAATCAGAAACCAATAATTAACCTTAATTAACACTATGCATCAGGGATCGTTTTGATCCTTGATGCACTTTTCTCCCCTTTCACCCCCTCCCGTCATCATTTCGTCACAATATTCGTGATAAAAATGAATGTGTTGCACGGTTTTTAACCTTGATCGTGCGTTTTTTGAACAATTATCAATTTTTACTTTCTGTATCACAATTTCTTATAAAAAAAAGGCTTTTTTTGCTCGCAATACCCCAGGCAATCGGTTAATCTCGAACTCGTTTTGCCCCATAGAGATAATTATTTCGCTGGTGAATAAATTTGTGCGCTACGCCACAAATGTGATCAGAAAGAATTGTCTCATTGTGAACAGATAATTAGTCTCGTCACGTTTGGCATTTTTTATAACGATATTTGTCGTTAAGGACTTCAAGGGATAATAAACAAAATGGTCA
Source organism: Enterobacter sp. V89_11 (assembly GCF_029967775.1). Taxonomy (NCBI): domain Bacteria; kingdom Pseudomonadati; phylum Pseudomonadota; class Gammaproteobacteria; order Enterobacterales; family Enterobacteriaceae; genus Enterobacter; species Enterobacter sp. V89_11. Next base: position 189,350 of record NZ_JASCAN010000001.1, read on the forward strand.
AATCTCAACCGATTTTGAGATATATCTTACGGGGGATCCCGGCGATAGCAGTGGCGGTACTGTTATCTGCATGTAGTACATCGAACACCGCAAAGAATATGCATCCTGAGACGCGTGTTGTGGGAATGGAAGATTCCTCGTCACTGCAAGCCTCTCAGGATGAATTTGAAAATATGGTACGTAATCTGGACGTGAAGTCCCGTATTATGGACCAGTATGCTGACTGGAAAGGCGTGCGTTATCGTCTTGGCGGCAGCACCAAAAAAGGCATTGATTGTTCCGGTTTCGTACAGCGTACTTTCCGTGAGCAGTTTGGGTTAGATCTTCCGCGTTCAACTTACGAACAGCAGGAGATGGGCAAGTCGATTTCACGCACTAAACTGCGCACCGGGGATTTAGTCCTGTTCCGTGCGGGTTCGACAGGTCGACATGTTGGCATCTACATTGGCAATGACCAGTTTGTACATGCCTCCACCAGCAGCGGTGTGACCATTTCCAGCATGAACGAACCTTACTGGAAGAAGCGCTATAACGAAGCGCGCCGCGTACTGACCCGCAGTTAAAATAATCATTGTATCGTTGGTTATCCCTTGGCCGGCGATATGATAAAAAAAAGCACTGCTTCGGCGGTGTTTTTTTTTGCCCGTTACACTGAATACATTCAGCGGCAATCCAGGAACCACGACGTCTATGTTCACCCGCTACTTCTCCAGTAATCGCAAGATACTTTTCCTCAGCCTTATCACCGGCCTGATCACAACCCTGCTCCTGGGTTCATTGCAATTTTTCTGGAGCTACCACAAGCGGGAAGTCAGATTCGACACCCTGATTGACGACGTGAGCATCTACATGGAAAGCTACTTCGATGAGTTGAAAAGCTCTATCGATCTCCTTCAGCCGCTCACGCTGAACAGCTGCCACGACGTCAATGCTGAGCTGACCTCTCGCGCGGCCTTTAGCCTTAACGTGCGCGCCTTTTTGCTGGTCAGGGATAAACTGGCGTACTGCTCTTCAGCCACCGGTCCGATGAACGTCCCGATGGAAGAACTGATACCCGAGCTGCACATTGATAAACAGATTGATATGGCGTTACTGCCGGGTACACCGATGATGCCGCACAGACCCGCGATTGCCATCTGGTATCGAAATCCGCTGGTGAAGGATGGCGGCGTGTTTACTTCGGTAAACATCAACCTGACTCCGTATATGCTTTACACCGCACGCCAGAACGAGTTCGCGGGCATTGCCATCATCATTGGCGACAATGCGTTGTCGACCAGGTCCGCCACACTGGTGAAGGCACAGGATTTACATGAAACGCCGGCGCGTACCGCGACTCTAAAAGAGGTTCCGCTGACGATCAAACTGTACGCCGAAGAGTGGACGAGCGATGAAATCCTGTTCGCGGTGTTCTTTGGACTGGTCTGCGGGATCGCGGCCGGCTCGCTTAATTTCTATATCCTCACCACGCGTCTAAACCCAGGCAAAGAGATCCTGAGCGCCATTAAACGTGGCCAGTTTTATGTGGTGTATCAGCCTGTTGTGGATGCCGAGACGCTGCAAATGCGTGGTGTCGAAGTCCTGATGCGCTGGAAACACCCGACGATGGGGGAAATTCCGCCTGATGCCTTTATCAACTTCGCCGAAGCGCAGAAGCTGATTGTGCCGCTGACGCTGCATCTCTTTGACCTCATCATCCGCGACGCGCCGGTATTACAGACCCTTCTGCCGCCGGGCGCAAAACTGGGCATTAACATTGCGCCGGGGCATCTTCATGCGGAAAGCTTCAAAGAGGATATGCGCACTTTCCTGGACTTAATGCCGCCGGATCATTTCCAGATCGTGCTGGAAATCACCGAGCGCGACATGGTTAACCATCGGGAAGCCAACAATCTTTTCGAATGGCTGCACAATGAAGGCTTTGAAATTGCGATTGATGATTTTGGTACCGGCCACAGTGCGCTGATTTACCTTGAGCGTTTCACCATGGATTACATCAAAATTGACCGGGGTTTTGTCAACGCGATCGGGACGGAAACCGTGACCTCCCCGGTGCTTGATGCCGTACTCACCCTGGCAAGACGACTGAATATGTCGACCGTTGCCGAAGGAGTGGAGACGCCTGAGCAGGCAGCCTGGCTGCGCGAACATGGCGTTGTTTTCCTTCAGGGTTACTGGATTAGCCGCCCGATGCCGCTGGAGCAGTTCCGCCAATGGCAGCCTGAACGTTGAATGATTTCACATTGCCCGTGACGTCACTTATTATTCAGCTTAACTGAGCCGGTCAGTCGAAAGGGAGCCGCCGCGAGATGCTTATGCGCTTTATGTTGCTGCTGTTGGCGTTAACGAGCCTGTCCAGCCAGGCGCAAACCATCAAAGAGAACATCGCGTTCTCTGTGATTGGTGAGCCAAAGTACGCGGTCAATTTTACGCACTTTGATTATGTCAACCCTGCCGCGCCCAAAGGCGGGAACGTGACCCTCTCCGCCACGGGGACGTTCGACAACTTCAACCGCTTCGCCCTGCGCGGCGTGGCGGCAGCGCGAACAGAATCGCTCTACGATACGTTGTTTGTTACGTCTGATGATGAACCCGTCAGTTACTACCCGCTGATTGCGGACAACGTGCGTTACGCGGATAACTTCGCGTGGGCGGAAATTTCGATTAACCCACGGGCGCGTTTTCACGATGGGACGCCGGTCAAAGCCAGCGACATTGCCTTCACATTTCACAAATTCATGACTGAGGGCGTTCCCCAGTTCCGCATTGTCTATAAAGGCGTTACGGTCAAAGCCATTGCCCCGCTCACGGTGCGTATTGAGCTGAGTGAGCCGAATAAAGAGAACATGCTCAGCCTGTTCTCCCTGCCCGTGATGCCTGAATCGTTCTGGAAAGATCACAAACTTAGCGACCCGCTCTCCACGCCCCCGCTGGCGGGTGGCCCATACCGCATCACCGACTGGCGCATGGGGCAGTATATTGTCTATTCCCGGGTCAAAGACTACTGGGCGGCAAACCTGCCGGTAAACCGGGGCCGCTGGAATTTCGATACCCTTCGCTACGATTACTACCTTGACGATAACGTGGCATTTGAAGCCTTCAAAGCTGGTGCGTTCGATATGCGCGTGGAGAGCAGCGCTAAAAACTGGGCGACACGGTATATCGGCAAAAACTTCGCTAACGGGTATATCGTTAAAGACGAGCATAAAAACGCGTCCGCTCAGGATACGCGCTGGCTGGCGTTTAATATTCAGCGTCCGGTATTTACTGACCGCCGGGTGCGGGAAGCCATTACCCTGGCCTTTGATTTTGAATGGATGAACAAAGCGCTATTTTACGGCGCTTACAGCCGGGCAAATAGCTATTTCCAGAACACTGAATATGCCGCTCGCGATTACCCAAAAGCGGACGAACTTGTCCTGCTGGCACCGCTGAAAGCAGAACTGCCACCGGAGGTGTTCACGACGGTATTTCAGCCTCCGGCGTCAAAGGGTGACGGCTACGATCGCGACAACCTGCTTAAAGCCAGTAAACTGCTGGATGACGCAGGCTGGCCACTGAAGAATCAAAAACGCGTCGATTCCAGAACGGGCAAACCGTTAAGCTTTGAGCTGCTGCTTGCGTCCGGAAGCAACGATCAGTGGGTGCTGCCGTTTAAGCACAATCTTGAACGGCTGGGGATTACCATGAACATTCGCCAGGTCGACAACGCGCAGCTCACCAACCGCAAACGCAGCCGTGATTACGATATGATGCAAACCCTGTGGCCCGCGCAGCCGTGGCCCAGCTCAGATCTGCAAATCTCCTGGGCATCCAGCTATATCGACTCCTCCTACAATGCGCCGGGGGTGAAAAGCCCGGCGATTGATGCCTTGATTGCGAAAATTGTGGCGGCGCAGGGTGATAAAGAAAAACTCCTGCCGCTGGGACGCGCCCTCGACAGGGTCTTAACCTGGAATTACTACATGCTGCCAATGTGGTATATGGGCGAAGACCGGCTTGCGCGCTGGGACAAGTTCTCCGAGCCTGCCGTACGCCCTGTCTATTCACTGGGCTTCGACACCTGGTGGTATGACGTTAACAAAGCCGCCAGACTTCCCGCTGAGCGGCGATAAGGAATCATCATGGGTGCGTATCTGATCCGCCGTCTCCTGCTGATTATCCCGACCCTCTGGGCAATCATCACGATTAACTTTTTTATTGTGCAAATCGCGCCCGGCGGCCCGGTCGACCAGGCTATTGCAGCCATTGAATTTGGCAACAGCGGCGGCATGCCTGGCGGCGGTGGCGAAGGAATGGGCGCGAGCCATGCCCACACCGGCCTGGGAAATATCAGTGAAAGCCATTATCGCGGCGGACGAGGCCTGGATCCGGAAGTCATCGCCGAGATCACCCATCGTTATGGCTTCGACAAACCGCTTCACGAGCGGTATTTCAACATGCTCTGGGACTACCTCCGCTTTGATTTTGGCGACAGCCTGTTTCGCAGCGCGTCAGTTTTAACATTGATTAAGCAAAGTCTGCCGGTGTCGATTACCCTGGGGCTGTGGGGAACGTTGATTATTTATCTCGTCTCTATTCCCCTGGGGATCCGTAAAGCGGTTCACAACGGCAGCCGCTTCGATGTCTGGAGCAGCACGTTTATCATCATCGGCTATGCCATTCCGGCGTTTCTGTTTGCCGTTCTGTTGATTGTCTTTTTTGCCGGTGGCAGCTATTTCGATATCTTTCCGCTGCGGGGGCTGGTGTCAGCGGATTTCAGCACCCTGCCCTGGTACAAGAAGATCACCGATTATTTCTGGCACATCACGCTGCCGGTGCTTGCGACCGTCATTGGCGGCTTTGCGGCCCTGACCATGTTGACCAAAAACGCCTTTCTCGATGAAATCCGTAAACAGTACGTTGTGACTGCCCGTGCGAAGGGCGTCGGCGAAAAGCAGATCATGTGGAAACATGTCTTTCGCAACGCCATGCTGCTGGTGATTGCCGGATTTCCTGCCACGTTCATCAGTATGTTTTTTACCGGCTCGCTGCTGATAGAGGTGATGTTCTCCCTCAACGGACTGGGCTTGCTGGGATATGAAGCCACCGTGTCGCGCGATTATCCGGTCATGTTTGGCACACTTTATATCTTCACCCTGATTGGCCTGCTGCTGAATATCATCAGCGATATCAGCTATACGCTGGTTGATCCCCGAATTGATTTTGAGGGCCGCTGATGCCGCGTTTAAGCCCCGTCAACCAGGCCCGATGGGCCCGTTTTCGCCACAACCGCCGCGGTTACTGGTCGCTGTGGATCTTTGCCGTCCTGTTTGTCTTAAGCATGTGTTCGGAATTGATTGCCAACGATAAACCGCTGCTGGTGCACTTTAACGACCGCTGGTATGTGCCCGTTCTCACCCAATACAGCGAAAGCGATTTTGGTGGCCCGTTTGCGACGCCCGCTGAATATCAGGATCCGTGGCTTCGCCAGCAAATTGAACAGCACGGCTGGGCACTCTGGGCACCGGTGCGTTTTGGCGCAAACAGCATTAACTTTGCGACCACCACCCCCTTCCCTTCCCCGCCTTCCGCGCAAAACTGGCTGGGAACGGATGCCAACGGCGGCGATGTGCTGGCACGCATCCTCTACGGCACGCGGATCTCGATCCTCTTTGGGCTGATGCTGACCGTCTTTTCCAGCGTGATGGGCGTGGTAGCTGGTGCCGTTCAGGGCTACTACGGCGGGAAAATCGACCTGTGGGGTCAACGTTTTATTGAAGTCTGGTCAGGCATGCCGACGCTGTTTCTGATCATTCTGCTTTCAAGCGTGGTACAGCCAAACTTCTGGTGGCTGTTAGGCATTACCGTCATCTTCGGCTGGATGGCGCTGGTAGGCGTGGTGCGGGCGGAATTCCTGCGCACCCGTAATTACGATTACATTCGCGCTGCCCAGGTGCTGGGGGTGAGCGACCGCGGGATCATTTTCCGCCATATGCTTCCTAACGCCGTGGTAGCGACCCTCACTTTCCTGCCGTTTATTCTGTGCAGTTCCATCACTACCCTCACCTCGCTTGATTTCCTTGGCTTCGGGCTCCCTCTCGGTTCCCCGTCGCTCGGCGAGCTACTGCTGCAGGGCAAGAACAACCTGCAGGCACCGTGGTTAGGCATCACCGCCTTTCTTGCCGTGGCCGTGCTGCTTTCACTGCTGATTTTTATTGGCGAAGCCGTGCGCGATGCTTTTGATCCCAACAAGGCGGTATAAGATGACGCAGCCCCTTCTCAGTATTGATAACCTGTCGATTGCCTTTTCAAAACAGGGTGAGGCGCGTACCGTGGTCACGGAGTTGTCGCTGCAGATCCAGCGCGGCGAAACGCTGGCGCTGGTAGGCGAGTCAGGCTCTGGCAAGAGCGTATCGGCACTGTCGATCCTGCGCCTGCTTCCGTCTCCGCCCGTCAGCTATCCGCAAGGCGACATTCTGTTTCACGGTCACTCGCTGCTGCATGCTGATGAAAAAACCCTGCGCGGGATTCGCGGCAATAACATTGCCATGATTTTCCAGGAGCCGATGGTCTCTCTTAACCCGCTGCACACGCTGGAAAAACAGCTCTATGAAGTGCTGTCCCTGCACCGGGGCATGCGCAAAGAGGCGGCGCGGGGGGAGATTCTGGATTGTCTTGAACGAACCGGCATTCGCAATGCCGCAAAACGGCTGAACGATTTCCCCCATCAGCTTTCCGGCGGCGAACGTCAGCGGGTGATGATTGCAATGGCCCTGCTCACGCGACCCGAACTGTTGATTGCCGATGAGCCCACCACCGCGCTGGACGTGACGGTGCAGGCGCAAATTCTGCGGCTGCTGCGGGAGCTGCGTGACGAACTGAACATGAGCCTGCTGTTTATCACCCATAATCTCAGCATTGTGAGAAAGCTCGCCGACAGCGTCGCCGTGATGCAAAACGGACGCTGCGTCGAGCAGAACACCGCAGCCACCCTGCTGAAAGCGCCTCAGCACCCCTATACGCAGCGTCTGCTTGATAGCGAGCCCACGGGTGACCCGGTTCCCCTGCCGGCTGACAGCGCGCCGTTGCTGCGCGTTGAGGGGCTGGGCGTGTCGTTTCCTGTTCGCAAAGGGATTCTGCGGCGCATCGTCGACCAGAATCCGGTATTGAAAAATATCCATTTTTCCCTGCGTCCGGGCGAATCGCTGGGGCTGGTGGGCGAGTCCGGTTCGGGAAAAAGCACCACCGGCCTGGCACTGCTGCGCTTAATCGCCTCGCAGGGTGAGATCCTCTTTGACGGTATGCCGCTGCACAACTGGAACCGTCGCCAGATGTTGCCCGTTCGTCCCCGCATGCAGGTTGTGTTTCAGGATCCAAACTCCTCGCTTAACCCACGGCTGAACGTATTACAGATTGTCGAAGAGGGTCTGCGCGTTCATCAGCCAGCATTGACCGCCCGGCAGCGGGAAGAAGAAGTGATACGCGTTATGGCAGAAGTTGGCTTAGATCCGGATACCCGGCACCGCTACCCGGCTGAATTTTCCGGCGGTCAGCGCCAGCGTATCGCCATTGCCCGCGCGCTGATCCTCAAACCGGAGCTGATCATTCTGGATGAACCGACGTCGTCGCTGGACAGAACCGTTCAGGCTCAAATCCTGGCATTACTGAAAGGATTGCAGGAAAAGCACAGGCTGGCCTATATCTTTATCAGCCATGATTTACAGGTTGTGCGGGCGTTATGCCATCAGGTGATTGTGTTGCGACAGGGAGAAGTGGTCGAGCAGGGAGAGTGCCAGCGCGTATTTGCTGCGCCAACGCAGAGCTACACGCGCCAGCTGTTGTCCGCAGACTAGCGCTCAGAAAGGATACTGGCCCGAGAAAGGCTCAGCGATAGCAACACCAAAGTTTTTCAGACGGCAGGTCGCGGCAAATTCATCCTGGCTTTTCACGAACAGGCAGGGTTCACCTTCACACTCTAGTACGGAGCTGTCCACTTCAATATCCGTCAGGGCCTCGCTGAGACGCTCCATGACTCGCCATGCATTTTCGTCGCTCGGGCTCAGCAACTTAAGTGCAACCAGACAATTCTCGCAACCCGCGACGCTTTGCGGAATCGGTTCAACTTTCGAACCTGCAAAACCCGCCGACCAGCGATAGCTCTGGGGCAAGCGATGGACTATGGAGAGTTGTAATGTATTCACGTTCGTTCCCCGGAAGCAAAATTTACTTCACAATTTATTTACATTTATAGTAACACATCATCGCCAGCCTGCACTATTCGGCGCTTTTTTATAGGTGTTCAGGCTCGCGTCGGCGCTATATGTACCCGTTTCTGCGATCTAACTCAACCTTTTTAAATACAATGATGTGACTTTTTACACAAATAGATTTTACATAAAAGAAACAAACACAGGGTAAACGAACGCAGCTTTGGTTGATGTGTGTCAACAAAAAAGGCCCTGACTGGGCCTTATTTGCGCGTTAGCTGGCCACCTTTCGCGGCCGACTGGCGTAGAGATAGAAAAGAATGGAGCTGGTTGCACAAAACGCCATCGCCCACAGCATCGGCCAGGCCGTATTAAACGTGGCCATCGACAGTAACGCCCCGACGATGGCGCCGATGCCAAAGCGGAATGTTCCGGCCAGCGACGAGGCGGTGCCTGCCATATGCGGGAATTCGTCGAGGATCACCGCCATCGCATTGGAGGAAACCATCGACACGCAGCCGACGAAGGCCGCAACCCCCACCACCAGCGCCCAGAAGCCCATGCCTGTAAAAGCACTCAGCACCAGCCAGATAGCCATCACAAACTGGATCCAAAGCCCGGCGCGGAACATGTTCAACGCCCCGACTCGGCGGACAAAGCGGCTGTTAATGATGGTCATAATGAACAGGAAGACGATGTTAAGCGCAAAGTAATAACCGAAGTGCTGCGGAGAAACATGGTTCAGTTCGATATAGACAAACGGCCCGGCGCTCAGGAATGAGAACATCCCGGCGAAGCTGAAACCGCTCGCCAGCATATAGCTCAGCACGCGCTTATGGCGAAACAGTGAGGCGAAATTCCCCATTGTGGTTCGGATGTGGAACTTCTGTCGGCGCTCCGCGGGTAGCGTTTCATCAATAAAGAAGAAGATCATTGCCGAGGCCAGCAGCGCGGCAAGCGCCAGGATCCAGAAAATCACATGCCAGCTGAACCATACCAGCACCGCACCGCCGGCCATAGGGGCCACCAGCGGTGCAATCGTCGTCACCAGCATCACAAACGACATCATCCGGGAGAACTCTTCTTTCGGGTAGATATCGCGCATCAGGGCATTGATCACCACGCTTGCCGCTGCCGCCGCCAGACCGTGGAAAAAGCGCATGACAATCAGTTGATCGATGGTTTGCGCCTGCGCACAGGCCACCGCTGCCCCTGCAAAAATCAGGGTCCCGCCAAGGATAACGGGCTTGCGGCCAAAGCTGTCCGCCATCGGACCATAAAACAGCTGACCGAGGGCAAAACCGAGAATATAGGTGCTGAGCGTCATCTGCGCGCTGCCTGCCGGTACGCCAAACTGCGCGGAAATAACCGGCAGTGCAGGCAGATACATATCAATAGACAGCGGCATCAGCATGGCCAGCAGGCCAAGAATGAAGACGATTTTGAACGACGAGTGTGGCCTGGTGGTCACAGAGTTCTCCTGAAATTAATGCGAAGGCAGACCAACGCTGGCGATCTCTTCTTCCGTTAACGGGCGATATTCGCCGGGCGCCAGCTCAGGATCGAGTTCAATTGCGCCAATACGTTCACGATGCAGACCGACAACGTGGTTACCCACCGCGGCAAACATACGCTTCACCTGATGGTAGCGCCCTTCACTGATGGTCAGACGAACCTCGGTAGGCGCGATCACTTCAAGCACGGCAGGCCGGGTCAGATCTTTTTCATTATGCAACTGAACCCCGTTGGCAAATTGTTCTGCCGTGTCATCCGCGACCGGAGACTCCAGCGTCACCCGATACGTCTTCTCACAGTGATGGCGCGGAGACGTGATACGGTGTGACCACTGCCCGTCGTCGGTCATCAGCACCAGCCCGGTGGTGTCGATATCAAGACGGCCAGCGGCATGCAGCTTGTGCGCGACCGGTTCGTCGAGGAAATAAAGCACCGTTGGATGATCCGGATCGTCCGTGGAACAGACATAGCCTTCCGGCTTATTGAGCATGAAATAGCGCGGCCCGTGCTGTTGGGTCAGCGGGTTGCCGTCATATTCAACCTGATGGTCAGGCTGGAGTTTGAACGCAGTGTCTTTCACAATGTCGCCATCCACGGTAACGCGGCTGGCGCGAATTTCACGCCCGGCAATAGCGCGGCTTACGCCGAGTTGCTGAGCGATAAACTTATCAAGTCGCATGAAATCTTTTTAGCCTTAATGATGCTGGAAGTCGGACAACAGGTCCGAAAAAGAAGCAGTCTGGAATGGCTCAGTATAATGGTCTGGTTGCGCCACTCAAGGGAAAAAGTTTCGTGGCATACTATATGCGAAATAACTAAACCGAGACCCCATGACTTTTACACTTCGTCCTTATCAGCAGGAAGCCGTTGACGCCACTCTCGCCTGGTTTCGTAAACACCAGGCACCGGCGGCCATTGTGCTTCCGACCGGTGCTGGCAAAAGCCTGGTGATCGCCGAACTGGCGCGTCTGGCACGCGGACGCGTGCTGGTGCTGGCCCACGTCAAAGAGCTGGTGGCGCAGAACCATGCCAAGTATTGCGCGCTCGGGCTGGAAGCTGACATTTTCGCTGCCGGGCTAAAGCGCAAAGAGAGCCACGGCAAAGTGGTCTTTGGCAGCGTACAGTCGGTGGCCCGCAACCTTGATCTGTTTCGCAGTGAATTTTCGCTGCTGATTGTCGACGAGTGTCACCGCATCAGCGATGACGACGACAGCCAGTATCAGCAAATCCTCACTCACCTGAAAGAGGTGAACCCGCACCTTCGCCTGCTTGGCCTGACGGCGACCCCGTTTCGCCTGGGTAAAGGCTGGATCTATCGCTACCATTATCACGGCATGGTGCGCGGCGATGAGAAAGCGCTGTTCAGCGACTGTATCTATGAACTTCCTTTGCGCTACATGATCAAGCATGGCTACCTGACGCCGCCCGAGCGGCTGGACATGCCGGTGGTGCAGTACGATTTCAGCCGGTTACAGGCGCAGAGCAACGGGTTATTCAGCGAAGCGGAGTTGAACCAGGAGCTGAAAAAGCAAAAGCGCATTACCCCGCATATCATTAGCCAGATAGAAGAGTTCGCCGCGACACGCAAAGGGGTCATGATCTTTGCCGCCACCGTGGAGCATGCGCGAGAAATTACCGGGCTGTTGCCCGCCGAGGACGCGGCCTTAATCACCGGCGAGACGCCCGGGCCGGAGCGCGACCGCCTGATCGACGCCTTCAAAGCGCAACAATTCCGCTATCTGGTGAACGTGTCGGTGTTAACCACCGGGTTTGATGCCCCGCATGTCGATCTGATTGCCATTTTACGTCCGACCGAATCGGTCAGTCTTTATCAGCAGATTGTGGGGCGCGGCCTGCGCCTGGCGCCCGGGAAAACCGACTGTCTTATTCTGGATTACGCCGGTAACCCGCACGATCTCTACTCTCCGGAAGTCGGCACGCCAAAAGGCAAAAGCGACAACGTCCCCGTTCAGGTCTTTTGTCCTGCCTGTGGTTTTGCCAACACCTTCTGGGGTAAAACCACCGCAGACGGCACGCTGATTGAACATTTTGGCCGCCGCTGTCAGGGCTGGTTTGAAGATGACGAAGGACATCGCGAACAGTGCGATTTCCGTTTCCGCTTTAAAAACTGCCCGCAGTGCAATGCGGAAAACGATATTGCCGCCCGTCGCTGTCGCGAATGCGATACGGTTCTGGTCGATCCTGATGACATGCTAAAAGCAGCGCTGAAGTTAAAAGATGCGCTGGTGCTGCGCTGTTCCGGTATGGCACTGCAACCCGGCGCGGATGACAAAGGCGAGTGGCTGAAAATCACCTATTACGATGAAGACGGCGCAGACGTCAGCGAGCGCTTCAGGGTACATACGCCTGCCCAGCGTATGGCCTTCGAACAACTCTTTATTCGCCCGCACACCCGTACTCCCGGTGTACCGCTGCGCTGGATTACCGTGGCCGATATCGTGCGCCAGCAGGTGTTACTGCGCCACCCGGATTTTGTTGTGGCTCGTATGAAAGGACAGTTCTGGCAGGTTCGGGAAAAGGTGTTTGATTACGAAGGCCGTTTTCGTCGCGCCAACGAATTGCGCGGTTAAGGGGACTTTTCATTGATGTGAGGGGCATTTGAGTATAAAATGCCGCCCGCTTCATATCCGTGAAGCAGAACACTCACCTGCTGCTGGGTCGCCTGTAGTAGGGTTTAAAATACAGAGAGAAATCAATGTTTACTATCGAAGCAGAAGTACGTAACGTGCAGGGTAAGGGTGCGAGCCGCCGCCTGCGTAACGCTAACAAGTTCCCGGCTATCGTTTACGGTGGCGAAGCTGCTCCAGTTGCAATCGAACTGGATCACGACAAAGTGTGGAACCTGCAGAACAAACCTGAATTCTACAGCGAAGTTCTGACCATCGTTGTTGGCGGTAAAGAAGAAAAAGTGAAAGTTCAGGCTGTTCAGCGTCACGCGTTCAAGCCAAAAGTCACTCACATCGACTTCGTTCGCGCGTAATCGCAAACACGTCGAAAAAAAAGCCCCGCTTCTGCGGGGCTTTTTTTATGCCTGTTATTTCCCGCCAGAGGTGCGGCGCTGAAGCTGATCGCGCAGGTTCGGCGGCGTGCCTTTAATGGTCAGCGTATCGGTGGCCGGATCCCAGAAGATGCGTTCACCCAACAGCATGGCATCAAAGTTGATGGTCAACCCACCGCCGCTACCGGCAAATTTAGTGAGCTGTCGCAGCGTACTGCGATCCGCCGGGAAGCTCTCTTCGAGCTCATAGCCTTTATCAGCGGTAAATTCCTGGAAGCTGACTTCACTGACGCCCGCCAGCTCTTTTGACAGCGACTCCAGCTCAATCTCTTCTCCCGCCTGCAGCTGTTCGTTGCAGTAACTGTACACCTGCTGGCGCACGGTCTGACGCTCAGATTTATCGAGCTGCGCTTCGGCGGTAAAGTCGTCAACCGCCTGCAGCAGCCCTTTGTTCTGCGCTTTGGCGTTAAGACCTTCGCTGGCGCCGAGGAAGTCCATAAAGAAATCAGCCACTTTACGGCCGACGCGGCCTTTCAGGAAGGTCAGGTAGCGGGTCGATTCCGGGTTCGTTTCCCACTCGGTTAAATCGATACGCGCCACGATATCCGCATGGTTGATATCAAGATAATGGGTAGAACTGATATCCAGCTGCTCATTCACGCGCATGCTGCTTAAATTGTTCAGCACGGTGACCAGCAGATACTCTACTGCCAGGTACCGATAGTGACAGAACAGGACGATACCGCCATCTGCGAACGGGTATTTTGCCAGTTCGTCACGCAGACGTCCGGTGGCGGCACGGCTAAACGCCAGGAAATCCTCTTCGCCCTGACGCTGCAGACGAAGACTATCAGCCAGTTCGCTCTCTTCGCTGAACAGACCATAGGCTTTATTTTTAGCACTGTAGACGCGGTGCAACTCCGCCATCATTTCCACAACGGTCGCCGTGGGTTCCAGTAACGAATCGCGAAGCACCACTTCAAGGGTTTGCTCATCACGCTTGATAAGCTGGTGCAAGGCAATCTGGTTGATTTCCAGACTCATGATAAACTCTCCTTTTAGACCGGGCGGTATTCAACCACCACCAGGTCATGTGTGCAACAACAGATAAAAAAGGGGAAAAAAAGCTGTCGCTACGGTAATATGTTGCCCTTTCATCAACAAACTGATTTTGATTTATGCCACAACATTCCCGCTACAGTGATGAACACGTTGAACAACTGCTCAGTGAGCTGGTCAACGTACTGGAAAAACATAAAACGCCGACCGATCTCTCCCTGATGGTTTTGGGAAATATGGTCACCAACCTTATCAATACCAGCGTTGCTCCGGCTCAGCGTCAGGCGATCGCCAAATCTTTCGCCCAGGCGTTACAGTCCTCCGTCAGCGACGACCAGGCCCATTAAGGGAAACGAACAACAGTTTATGGTGACGAATCGTCAGCGCTACCGTGAAAAAGTCTCCCAGATGGTCAGCTGGGGACACTGGTTTGCCCTGTTCAACATTCTGTTAGCGTCGGTCATTGGCTGTCGTTATCTGTTTGTCGCAGACTGGCCGACAACGCTAACCGGGCGTATTTACTCCTGGATGAGCGTTGTGGGTCACTTTAGCTTTTTGGTTTTCGCCACCTATCTGCTGATCCTGTTCCCCCTGACGTTTATCGTCATGTCGCAGCGGCTCATGCGTTTCTTATCCGCTATCCTCGCGACGGCGGGGATAACGCTGCTGCTTATCGACAGCGAAGTCTTTACCCGTTTTCACCTGCATCTCAACCCCATCGTCTGGGAACTGGTGATCAACCCGGATCAAAACGAAACGGCCCGTGACTGGCAGCTGATGTTTATCAGCGTTCCGGTGATCCTGCTTATTGAGATGCTGTTTGCCACCTGGAGCTGGCAAAAACTGCGCAGCCTGACCCGTCGGCGCCATTACGCGAAACCCGTTGCGACGCTCTTTTTCGTCTCCTTTATTAGCTCGCACATCATGTATATCTGGGCGGATGCGAACTTCTATCGCCCTATTACCATGCAGCGCGCTAACCTGCCGCTCTCTTATCCGATGACGGCCCGCCGTTTCCTCGAAAAACACGGCCTGCTGGATGCGCAGGAGTATCAGCGCCGTCTGGTCGAACAGGGTAATCCGGAAGCGGTCAGCGTTCAGTATCCGCTGAGCGAACTACGCTATCGCGATATGGGCCGCGGGCAAAACGTCCTGTTAATCACCGTCGATGGCCTGAATTATTCACGTTACGAGAAGCAGATGCCTGCTCTGGCTGATTTCGCCAGTAAGAACGTGACGTTTACACAGCATATGAGTTCCGGTAACTCGACCGACGCGGGTATCTTTGGTCTGTTCTACGGCATTTCAGCCGGATACATGGACGGCGTGCTGTCCGCCCGTATTCCTGCGGCACTGATCACCGGACTTAATCAGCAGGGTTATCAGTTAGGGCTATTCTCTTCGGATGGCTTTAACAGCGCGCTCTATCGCCAGGCGCTGCTGTCAGACTTCTCACTGCCGGCGGCACAGAGCCAGACAGATGAACAGACCGCCAGTCAGTGGATAAGCTGGCTGCAACGCTACGCCCAGGAAGATAACCGCTGGTTCTCGTGGGTTGCCTTAAACGGCACCAACCTTGAGGACACGAATCAGAAAGGCTTTGCGCGCCGCTACAGCCGCGCTGCCGGTGATGTGGATGCACAGATTGGCCGCGTGCTCGACGCGTTGCGCGAGTCTGGCAAGCTGGATAACACCGTCGTGATCGTCACGGCCGGTCATGGTATCCCGTTGGGTGACGAAACGAAGAGCATGGAGTGGTCGCGTCCAAATCTGCATGTTCCGCTGGTGATCCACTGGCCGGGAACGCCGGCGCAGCGCATCAATATGCTGACTGAACATAAAGATGTGATGACGACCCTGATGCAACGTCTGCTGCACGTCAGCACGCCAGCAAACGAGTATTCACAGGGGCAGGATCTCTTCAGTGCCACCCGCCGCCATAACTGGGTGACGGCTGCCGGAGAGAGCACGCTGGTGGTGACTACGCCAGCGCTGACGCTGGTGCTGAACAACAATGGGAAGTATCAGACGTATAATCTGCAGGGTGAGCGGTTGAAAGACCAAAAACCGCAGCTGAGCCTGCTGCTGCAGGTTCTGACGGATGAGAAGCGCTTTATCGCTAACTGATTAATTATAAACCAGTTAGCAACAGATTCCCTTGCATTCAAAACGGAATCGAGTAGTATTCTTTTTATGCGTCGGCACGTAGCGCAGCCTGGTAGCGCACCGTCATGGGGTGTCGGGGGTCGGAGGTTCAAATCCTCTCGTGCCGACCAAAAATACTCTTTAAAACCAGCCACCTATGGCTGGTTTTTTTATTGCTTCATTTCTGATGGGAATCATTACCTGTAGTTTCAGCACCAACGGTCGACAATCCCCCTTAAAACATTCCGCCACGCTTGACGCTGTATATTTTTACAGTAAAAATACCTCCCCCACTTGAAGTTATTACGGAGGTTTTATGTTTGTTGAGTTGGTTTACGATAAGCGAAATGTTCAGGGCCTGGATGGAGCCAGAGAAATTATATTGGCCGAGCTTACGAAGCGAGTGCATAACATCTTCCCTGATGCTGAAGTGAAGGTTAAGCCTATGCAGGCTAACGGACTCAATAGCGATGCCAGCAAAAGCGATCGTGAAAAGTTGAACCGCATGCTGGAGGATATGTTTGAAGAGTCTGATATGTGGCTTACAAATGAATAAATTTCGTTGAAGCCCTCATATCGAATGTACTGGCGCGGACTTTAGCTGATAATTTTCCTTTGTGTAACACAATAACATTGGACAATCGACTTAGTGCGATACACCAACGTCTGGAGCAGTGATGATGAAAACAGTCGAGATACTGCAATACAATTTACACAAAGGCACCGGAGCAGTTTTTCATAACGTCATGGCAGAAATTAGCGTTCCCCTACATCAACGCCACGGCATCGATGTGGTGTCGTTTGGTCACTCTCTGCACGATCTTGATTGCTACTATCTCATTCGAGCCTTTGAAAGTATTGAAAATATGAATACAGTGCTTAATTCTTTCTACGCGAGCACAGACTGGCGCTGCGGGCCTCGTGAGTCCATCATTGACTGCATCGAAACAAGCATTAAGACAGTAATTGATCTGCCACGAGTAAGTGTGGATGGGCTACGAGTGTAAGTCCAAATCTGTTACGTCGCGATTGAGCGTTTACTGCCATATTAGGTTTGGTTCGGTGTATTGAGACAGCCAAAACGAGTCTGAGCTGATACATATCTAACCCTACCCTGATCCCCATTGATTAACACACCGCGATGTTTGTAATGTCTTCATAAGCCACATGAGGACATCCCCAAGAAGCGTTTTTCCGACCAACATATTGTTGAAAACCAACCCTTCCGGGTTGTTTTTGTATTTCTGCAAAGGGAAATGGGTGTGATGTAACTTACTGGAAAAAAAGGGGCCCGTTAGGCCCCCCTGATGCGTTACGGTTTCACTTTGGCCTTTTCCTCATTGATGACGTTTAGCGCTGCTGCGGTGCAATCGCCCTGAGCGATCCTGAGCGTGCCCGCCTGTTGGCGTTGCTCCAACAATGCGGAAAGCGTGTTGTAAACTTTCGTTTCGTGGTGGGCCTGTGCATAGCCCAACGCCTCGCAGATTTGAAAATCTGACATTGCCGCAACACGTTTACCATTTCCCCCCATGAAAGGCCGGGTGCTTAATGCATCCGTTTCGGGTTGAGAAGCAATGCTACATGCTGTTGTAGTCACCGCTGCCAGAATGATGAATGTCCACTGAGCCTTTTTCATCAGTAACGCTTTTTTTAAGGGTTTCACTTAAAATACTTCCCAAATTCGACATGTTGTCGCCTGATTTCTTTCAGGTTTGCCACTATTCCAGCCATACACCAGCCACTGACAACCCCCAAAAACCACCCCATCAAGAGATTGACTATCACCAGTGACCCACGTTTCTGGAGCCAGACTGAGCGCTACCACCACCAATATGATTGCCACCGCCTAAGCCGTGGGCGCTGTTGCTGTTGGCTGCATTGTTGCTGCCGTTCCCCGTTCCATGCTCATGTCGTGAGTTATTACGGCTATGATCGCTTCCCTGACGCTGAGAGACGATCAACGCGTCTACATGCGGAACTGCGATTTGCACATTCGGATCGACTTTGGCGATCTCCCCTGCGGTGGTGGTAGTGGTGACACCATTAACCGTGATATTCACAGGCGTCCCCGGCTTCATACTGGACACAGCAACGTTAATCGAGCCCGTGTCTTTTGTTATGGCAACACTTGTAACGTTATCAGGGGCTTTCGTGGTGGCTGGAGTATGAGTAAGCGAGGGCGAAGTAACCGCCGTGCCAGCGGGTAAGGCTGGACCTGTTGTCGCTTGCTGCATAGACACCACTGCGGCGCGGTAAGTTGTGCCTGTGATTTGTGGCGCAGCCACTGCAGACGTTTTGGTGGCGTCAGGGGTGTTAACGGCAGTTCCTGCAGGTAAGGCTGGCCCTGTTGTGACTTGCTGCATTGAAATCACAGCGTTCCGGTAAGTCGTGCCCGTAATGTGTGGCGTTTTCTGCTGCAGGGGTTGCGGCGTTCTTTGTGTTACAGGTCGCGGCGCATCGGGAGCCGTTTCAGTTGCCTGTACTGCATTAATACGATCGCCTGCAGTGCGTAAGCTGTTTTCGATGTCCCCTAAACGGGCCATATTTTCAGGTGAACGGTCGGCATTGTAAGCCTTTAATGCAGCCTGCTTATCCTCCATGGCCTGATTGGCTTCATTGCGAATCGACTGAATAGCAGTGGCTTTTTCATCCATGGTCATGAAATTAGAAGCGAAGGCGTTCACACTTCCGCATGAAAGCGCAATTATTACGGATAAAGAAATGATAGAATGGCGGTTCATTACAATAATTACCTTTAATTTATGTTAAGGGAAAACAGAAACAACAATTAACTACCCCGGCACATGTCGGGGACTTTTTTCAACAAACGAAACAAGCACTTCAAACCGCGCATAATAACGACTGTAAACGATTACACATTTGATATTTATCAATATCCCTAATTCAAATCGTAGAAATAACAATCAACTCAGCCACTATATTTCCCTGTTAATTCGCTTCAAAACATCTCTATTGTTATCGCAACCAATCATTTTTTTAGTGAATAACACTTAGACGGTGAATTTTTCCGGTTCATTATCCTGCATAAAAAAGTGAAATAATGTTTCAGTGCGCGTGCATTGACGTAACGAAAGCATCCCTCCTCTGGATAAAGCGCCCTGTCCCTGCATAGCTGATACGGCCCAAGCCAGACACCGTCAGCAATACAGAGAGGGATACATGCCCGGATTTCACGCGATAAGAGGTGTGATAATTGAACAACGTGGCGGTATAGCGGGAGGCTAATTACAGAGGCAGGAATTTATTGGAATTGATGACAGGGCTGGTTGAATCAACATGAATGCTGTCCAGCCCTGATTCGTACGACTAAAAAAAGACAAGCATTTTAATAACCGTATTCTTACCGCACTTCGGCAGGCGTTTTACGCAGATAAAGCAGCGTCAGCAAACAAATCACCGCGCCGGCATAAAAGGTATATTCTGCGCCCCACAGTTCCCAGATAGCGCCGGCACCCACGCTGGCCATCAGTAACCCGACCCCGCTGACCAGACTGAAAAGACCAAACGCCGTACCGCGCAAATCCGCAGGTGCTGTTTTGGCCACCATCGCGGCCAGCAGCCCCTGAGTCATCCCCATATGCATGCCCCAGAGCGCAACGCCGACAATAATACCGATCCAGTGGGTACTCAGGGCCAGAACGACATCAGCGGCAATCAATACGACTAGCCCCCACTGCAGAAGCCGGGTATGGCTCATACCATCAGAGAGTTTGCCAAACGGATAGGCCGAGAAAGAATAGATCACGTTCATCACCACCATCACCAGCGGGATTAAGGCCAGGGGAACGCCAGACTGTTGCGCACGGAGGATAAGAAAAGCCTCGCTAAAACGTGCCAGTGTGAATACCGCCCCCAGGCCAATGACCCACCAGCACGATTTTCCCAGCCGCGTTAAATTCTCTCTTTTGATGGGATTAGTGCGTTTATGTTCGACAGGGGTTTTCGGCTCCTTCAGGCCGAAATACAGCAGCGCAACCGAAAGAAAGCCGGGGATCAGGGCTATCCAGAAAACCGCGCGAAAATCATTGTGTAGCAGCAGCATTAACCCCACGGCCAGTAGTGGCCCCAGAAATGCGCCGGTGGTATCCATAGACTGACGCAGGCCATATGCCGCCCCGCGCAGTTCCGGCGGGGTGATATCTGCGACCAGTGCATCCCGTGGAGCACCGCGGATCCCCTTCCCCGCACGATCCATCAGGCGCGCGCCTAAAACCATCCCCGAAGAGGATGCGAGGGCGAAAAAGGGTTTGCTCAGCGCACCGAGGCCATACCCGAGTAGCGCCAGCCCTTTACGCTTGCCAAGATAGTCGCTAATCGCCCCCGAAAAGACTTTGATAAAGAGAGCGGTAGCCTCCGCGAGTCCTTCAATCAGGCCGATAACCAACACGCTCGTTCCCAGCGTAGTCACCATAAACAGTGGAAGCAGGCTGTGAATACTCTCTGACGAGATGTCCATCAACATACTGACGCCACCCACTACCCAGACCCCACGAGGGATCCGGCTGAGTACCGTAAATCTGGAAAGCATCTGTAACTCCTGCTCTGAAAACAGTGGCCTGACTGCTTACAGAATAGGATACGACGGATTAAAAACCTGAGGAAGAACAACGAGCCAATAAAAAAGCCAGCGCTCAGGCTGGCTTTTTTATCGCAGGAAAGGCGTTTAGTGTTTATCACGCCCACCCAGGAAGAAAATGCCCAGCGGAATGGCAAGCAGCACGGTGAACACCAGGCTATAAACAAAGATCATCGCTGATTGCAGGACATACATGCTGGTCGTCCAGGCAGAGAGAGGAATGTTGTACTGTTCAATAACGCCAACAATGGTTGCCCGCCCAACACACGCGGCAGCAATCATAAACACAACCAGTAGCGCCAACAGGAACTTGCGGCCTTCAGGTGTTTTCAGTTTTGCACGTACCATCTCTCTCTTCCCTTCACAGATGAATAACATTATGTGGCGCTTAAAATAACACGATCTGCCGCCAGACTCCAATGCAGTACAAACAACCACTTATTGCGCATGAATAGAGTTTTATACGCTGCCAATATTGAAAATGTAAGTAAATTACACTAACCATTCACGAACATTATGTTAACCTGTGCCTGATAGTTTGACATAAAGGAATGACTGTGAAAAAAGCACCTCAATTTGCCATTGCCCTGATTGCCGCCGCATGCGTTAGCACCAGCGCTTTCGCCAGCGACACCCCTAAAGCGCAGCCTCTGGAAAAAGTAGCGCCTTATCCGCAAGCGGAAAAAGGGATGAAGCGTCAGGTCATTCAGTTACCCGCTCAGCAGGATGAAGCGAATTTCAAAGTGGAACTGTTAATTGGCCAGACGCTGGAAGTGGACTGCAACCAGCACCGTCTGGGCGGTCAGCTGGAAAGCAAAACCCTGGAAGGTTGGGGCTACGACTATTACGTCTTTGATAAAGTGACGTCTCCGGTTTCGACCATGATGGCCTGCCCGGATGGCAAGAAAGAGAAGAAATTTGTTACCGCGTATCTGGGTGACAACAGTCTGCTGCGCTATAACAGCAAGCTGCCAATCGTCGTTTATACGCCTGCAAACGTGGAAGTGAAATATCGCGTGTGGAAGGCGGAAGAAGAGACGGGCACCGCAGAAGTCCGTTAAGGATAAGCCGTGTGGCGATTTCGCCTGACCCGGCCATGATACTGTGCGGTTTAATAAGCCGGGTAAGCGCTAACGCTACCCGGCTTTTTCACATCAGAGTGCGATATCCGCGACCGGTTTGTTTTCCGCCTGAGGCTTCAGCTCTGCCTTTGGTGCTGCGTCAGCAGCAGCTTGCGGCTTCACATATTGCAGCTGCAGAACGCGGCTGGTGTATTCCAGTTCCTGTTCCGTCGCGTCAACGTTACCGTTCAGCTTAGTGCCGTAAGAAGGAATAATGGTTTTCAGTTTTGCCTGCCATTCCGGGCTGGCAACTTTGTCTTTAAACACTTTTTCCATCAGATGCAGCATGATTGGCGCAGCGGTAGAAGCCCCCGGTGACGCACCCAGCAGCGCAGCAACAGTGCCTTCTTTGTCACTGACCACTTCGGTACCCAGACGCAGTACACCGCCCTCTTTCGGATCGCGTTTGATGATCTGTACACGCTGACCCGCCTGCCACAAACGCCAGTCTTCTTTCTTCGCCTGCGGATAGTACTCTTTCAGCGCGTCAAAGCGTTCATCGTCAGAGAGCATCACCTGGCTAATCAGGTATTTCACCAGATCGAAGTTATCCAGACCGACGTCCATCATGGGCTTAACGTTAGAGGTGGTGGTCGCACTCAGCAGGTCCCACAGGGAACCGTTTTTCAGGAACTTCGTGGAGAAGGTCGCGAATGGCCCGAACAGCACCACACGTTTACCATCAAGCACGCGGGTGTCGATGTGCGGAACGGACATGGGTGGCGCACCAACGGAAGCCTGACCGTAGACTTTTGCCAGGTGACGATTCACCACTTCCGGGTTTTCAGACACCAGGAACTGACCGCCCACCGGGAAGCCTGCGTAATCGTCCGCTTCCGGAATACCGGTTTCCTGCAGCAGTTTCAGCGCCGCGCCGCCCGCACCAATAAAGACAAACTTCGCCTTGATGACGTGCTCTTCTTCATTGTGTTTCAGATCGGCAACGGTCACGCTCCAGCTGTTATCCGCATTGCGCTTAAAGCCACGCACTTCGGTGCTGAGCTGCAGATTAAAGTTCTCTTTTTTCTGCAGGGAACCTACCAGCTGGCGGGTAATTTCGCCGTAGTTCACGTCAGTACCAATTTCAGTACGGGTCGCGGCAACTTTCTGGTTCGGGTCACGACCTTCCATGACCAGCGGAGCCCACTCTTTAATCTGCGCGTGATCTTCGGAGTATTTCATGCCGCGGAACAGCGTGCTCTGCTGCAGAGCCGCATAGCGCGCACGCAGGAAGTTAACGTTCTGCTCGCCCCACACAAAGCTCATGTGCGGCACGGTGTTGATGAAGGAGTGCGGATCGTGCATTACGCCGCTGTTCACCTGGTGAGACCAGAACTGGCGAGAAATCTGGAATGCTTCGTTGATCTCAACCGCCTTCTCGATACTAATGGAACCGTCCTTTTTCTGCGGTGTGTAGTTCAGTTCCATGAGTGCCGAATGGCCCGTACCGGCGTTGTTCCAGCCGTTCGAGCTCTCCTGCGCCACGCCATCGAGGCGCTCGACCATGGTCATAGACCAGTCCGGCTGCAGTTCTTGCAGATAGGTTCCCAGCGTGGCGCTCATAATACCGCCACCAATTAAAAGGACGTCCGTTTCCTGCTCTTTTGGCGTGTCAGCTTTTGCCGCCATTGAGACGGTATTCAGCCCCACGGCCAGAGACAAGAGCATGGCAGTCATTTTTTTCATAATTTATGCCTTAGTGTAAAAGTGCGTGATGCGTGGAAATTGCAGGTGAAAAAAGCTGCGCGGGAACGGTAACAACTTTTAAATGGTGTTTAAAGGTTAAGAAATTATTGTAATTGTGAAATTTAATGATGGATTGTTTGTGAGGGATTACCTATGCGGCTGGCAAAAGGCGGCTTTTCTGGCTAGTATGTTGCGTTTTGTGATCGCGCGCACGGAAGCCTGCCCTAACCTGCGAAGTGTTATGTCATTACCCGATTCTTCTTTACCCCATGAAGGCCATGTCGCCTCGGTATTACGCTCTCCCCGGCTGGTGATGCGTGAAACGCTGGCGGGCGTGATTACTGCCCTGGCGCTTATTCCTGAAGTGATTTCGTTTTCTGTCGTGGCAGGGGTTGATCCTAAAGTCAGCCTGATTGCTTCCGTGGTGCTGTGTCTTGCCCTGTCCGTGCTCGGCGGCCGCCCGGCAATGGTCACGGCGGCAGCGGGTTCCGTGGCGCTGGTGATTGGCCCGATGGTGCATCAGCATGGCGTGCAGTACATTTTGCCGGCCGTTCTGCTGGCCGGGGCGATACAGATCCTCTTCGGCGTGCTCGGTATGGCGCGACTGATGCGCTTTATTCCGCAGTCGGTGATGACCGGGTTTGTTAACGCGCTCGGTATTTTGATTTTCTTCGCCCAGGTTCCCCATTTCTGGAGCCGAAGCCCGCTGATTGTGGGCCTGTTCGTGCTGACGCTGCTGATCGTCCTCTGGGTGCCCCGCTATATCAAAAGTATCCCCGCGCCGCTTATTGCCATTGTGGTGTTAACCCTGTTTACCGTGACCACCGGGCAAATCCTGCCGACCGTGGGTGACGAAGGCACCATGAGCGGTGGCCTGCCCGGGCTGACGCAGCTGCTTGTCCCGCTGAACACCGATACGCTGAGCATTATCTGGCCATGCGCATTAAGCATTGCATTTGTGGGTCTGCTGGAGTCGCTGCTGACGGCAAAACTGGTGGATGAGCTGACGGCGACCCCGTCCGGCAAGCGCCGCGAAAGCATTGCTCTGGGCATCGGTAACATTCTGGCAGGCTGGTATGGCGGTATCGCAGGCTGCGCCATGATTGGTCAAACCATCGTCAACGTGGAGATGGGCAAAGGCCGCAGCCGCATTTCCACTGTTGCGGCTGGTCTGGTGCTTCTGGTGCTGGTGACGGCGCTGAGTGAAGTGATGGCCCGCATCCCGATGGTCGTGCTGGCCGGGATTATGGCGATTGTCGCCGTCAAAACCTTCAGCTGGCATAGCCTGCAGCCCGCGACGGTGAAAAATGCCCCCCTTGCGGAAACGGTCGTGATGCTGGTGACCGTTGCAACCACGGTTTCAACCGGCAACCTGGCCATTGGTGTGCTGGGCGGGATTATCGTGATGGCACTCCTTCCCGCCCGAATTAAGCGTCGGGTTAAAGAAGAAAAAGCGTTGCCAGCCCAAGAAAAATAAAGAAGCCGCCCGTATCGGTGATGGCAGTGATCATGACGCTCGACCCCACTGCGGGGTCGCGCCCGAGCTTTGTCATCGTCAACGGGATGATGACGCCCATCATCGACGCAACCAGCAGGTTCAGCACCATCGCCAGCATCATCACGCCGCCTAATGCCATATCGTCGTACAGCCACCAGGTAATGCCGCCCATAATTCCGCCCCACACCAGGCCATTAATCAGCGCCACGCCCATCTCTCTGAAGATCAGGAAGGCAAAGTTACCCGGCTGAATGTTCTCCAGCGCCAGCGCGCGAACAATCATGGTGATGGTCTGGTTGCCGGTGTTGCCGCCTATCCCGGCCACAATCGGCATCAGCGAGGCTAACGCGACCAGCTGCGAAATGGTATGTTCGAAGCCATCAATCACGCGGGAGGCGATAAACGCGGTACAGAGGTTAATGGCAAGCCAGGCCCAGCGGGTTTTGACCGCCCTGCCCACGGAGGCATGGACGTCATCTTCGGCGCTGATCCCACCAAGCGCACGCAGATCGTTATCGGTCTCTTCGTAGACCACGTCAACGATCTCATCGATTGTCAGACGTCCCATCAGCTTGCCGACCGAGTCCACCACCGCCGCACTCACGAGGTCGTCACGTTCGAAGGTACGCGCGGCTTTTTCCGCGTCATCCTCCGGCGAGAAGACCATCGGCTCGTTTTCCATGACCTCGCTCACCCGCCGCTGAGTGCTGTTGAGCAGGATCGTTTTCAGCTCCAGCTCACCGAGCAGGGTTTTATCCCGCGAGGTCACGAACAGTTTATCGGTGTTGTCGGGCATACTGCCCAGGCGGCGTAAATAGCGCTGCACCGTGCCGAGCGTGACGTCCGGGCGCACCGTGATGACGCCAAACTCCATAATTGCGCCAACGCTGTGTTTATCGTAGTGCATCACCTGGCGCACGCGCGCCCGCTCATCGGCAGGCAACGAGGCCAGCAGTCGGCCGGTCAGGTTACGCGGCAGGTGTTGAACAAGGTAAATCTGTTCGTCGATATCCAGCGTTTGCAGGGCATCAAGAATATCCCGGTCGCTCATCTCATCGATAAGATCATCCCAGACGTTTTCCGACGCCTCCAGCAGCACCTGCCCGCGCTCGTGATCCTGCACCAGACGCCACAGGGCGTGACGCTCTTCCGAGGGAAGTGCTTCGAGGGTATCCGCCAGGTCGGGCGGAGGCAAATGGGCAACCAGTGCACCTACCTCAGCAATATCGTCGGCTAAAGTGCCGACATCATATTGCTCAGCCAGGGTCAGTTTGCCCAGTAACGAAGACGTGACCGCTTTATCGGTCGTGAGAAGCCAGATGAGACGCGCACGTTCCTGGTCACGCTGCCGGGCGCTGTTTTTCTTTAATACCGACATCAATCATAAATCCATGAAATGAGATGGCATTAAGCATAGCGCGGGGATATGTAAATAAGAATAAACAACGTGACGGGATGCATAAAAAAGCGGCACATCGGCCGCGATTTTATCCCCTCTCCCGGTCGGAGAGGGTCAGACGAGACATCAGGCCGTGCGCGCTACCGCATCACGAGACGCTGCATCGCGCTCCTCGCCGGTCAACTCGCTGAGCTTGCCGTCGCGCATCTCCAGCAGACGGTCGGCATGAATGAAGTAGTGATCGTCATGGCTGATGGCGAAAATAGTTTTGCCCATCGCCTTCATCAGCGGCAGTAACACCTGATAAAACTCGCGGCGGAAATGCGGGTCCTGGTCTGCCGCCCATTCATCAAGCAGGATGATGTCGCGCTCTTCAGCCAGTGCCAGCAGCAGCGCCACGCGCTTTTTCTGCCCCTTCGAGAGTTTCAGGTTCAGGATTTTACCGTCCTGAAGCTCAACCTTATGGGACATCTGCAGTTGCCCAAGCCATTTCTCCACCAGCGCAGGGTTAGCCTGCTGCCCTTCCGGCCCGAGCAGGTGATCAAAGAGCCAGACATCGGTGAAGACCGCCGAGAAGAGCTTGCGATAGTCCTCAGGTTTCTCCGCGCTCAGCGCTTTGCCATCCAGCAAAATCTCGCCCGATTGCGGCTGATATAAGCCGGTGAGCAGCATCGCCAGCGTGGATTTCCCGCTACCGTTACCGCCAATCAGGAACAGCAGCTCGCCGCGATGAATCGTCAGGTTTACTGGTCCGACGGAAAAAGCGTTGTCCTGATAGCGGAACATGACGTTACGCAGCTCCAGGGTTTGCCAGTTCGGGAAGGCCTGCGGGCGTGGGAATTCGGCTTTAAACGGTGCGAGATCGAATTTATTGAGCTTGTTAAACGCCACCTGAGCGCTCAGCAACGTTGGCAATGCGCCCACGGCGGAGAGGAGCGGTGTACGTAAAAACAGCAGCGTCAGTGAATAGGTCGCCGCGACGTTGGTATCCGCCCATCCCAGACTGTTCGCCATCCAGAAAACCAGACCAATGGCGCCCAACATCATAATGTTCGACCAGTTCACCGCGCTCAGGTGGAAGGTATCGGCGCGAATGATGTGATGCCGGTATTCGCGGGCATCGGGAATATAGAGATGGTTAAAGATATGCTCGGCACGCTCGCGATTCAGGGTCAGCTCTTTACGCCCTTCCAGCACGGTCTGGTAATCGTTATAGAGCTTATCCTCGGTTTCACGCAGCACCGCCATGTGTTTATAGACGCGCGACACCAGCAGAAAACCGCCCCAGATGGTGATAACAATCCACAGCGCAGTGACCGCCAGCATTTTTGTGGAGAGCCAGGCGAGATACGCCGCCGAACCAAAGGTCAAAATAATGCCCTGCACCAGCTCCGGCAGACGAACGAAGGCAATGGTAATGGCGCGCACGTCGCTGGTCAGCCCTGCCAGCAGGGAGGCACTTCCAAGCTGCTCAACGCGTTCTACCTGCGTGTCCAGAATACGCTTGATAAATTCACTGCGCAGACGGAAAACGAAATGGTGTCCCAGCGCCGTCAGCGCCAGCTGCGAGCCGAGCGTCACCGCCATCAACAGCAGTAGCAGGCCAAGAAACTCCGGCAGGACGGCGAGTGAGGTATCGACCATTTCAATCAAGCGCACGTTAATAAACGCGATCAGGCCGATACCTAACGCGGCGCTGGCGAGGCTTAACGCCATGACGGCAATGAAGGGCCAGCGATACTGACGCCAGACGAGGAGAAGTAGTTGCATGCAGGCAATCCGGGCAATAAAAATCAGCCAGCAGTTTAAACTGCCGGACGGTTACATCAAGAATAATTCTTATTTTTATTGGCCACGGGATGCCTGCCGGAACGTCAGGTTAAGACGGAACTCGCCGGTCTGAGGATGTACTCCCGGTTTGAGGGGCTGAATGCCGTGATAAAAAAGCCGCGATTCCCTGCCCCAAACCACCACATCACCGTGCTCCAGCATGAGCCGTTTCAGCGGATCGTTACGGCGTAATCCGCCAAACTGGAAGACCGCGGGCAGGCCTAAGGATACCGAGACGATCGGCGCGCGCAGATCGGGTTCATCCTTGTCCTGATGCAGCGAGAGCTTTGCCCCCACGGCGTAGCGGTTAATCAGACAGGCATCCGGGCGAAAGTCGGCATAGCCCGCTTCAACGGCGGCGTCATGGCAGAGCGCCCGAAAAACGTCAGGCATCGGCGGCCATGGCTGGCCGGTTACAGGATCGCCCGGGGCATATACATAGCCCTGCGCGTTTGTCGCCCAGCCCAGTTCTCCGCAGTTCGTCATCGCCACCGACATGGTGTACCCCCCGGGCGTCACCATGTGTCGAAACGGCGAGACCGCCGCCACCTCATCGATGCCGGCAAGCAGCGCCGCCGCGCGGGAAAGCGCAAAGCGGCGCAGGATCACCGCGCCGGGCGCAAGGGGCTCCTGCCAGGGTTCCGCATCCGCAAAAAGATCGAGCATTATCCCTCCGGGTTCTTTGCCTCACGTTTCAGTAACAACGCCTTTCGTTCTGTCCCCCAGCGGTAGCCCGAAAGCGCACCGTCGTGACGAACAACGCGGTGGCAGGGGATGATAACGGCCAGTTTATTTGCGGCACAGGCTCCCGCCACCGCACGCACAGCGCCTGGGCTACCGATCGTCTGCGCCACCTGGCGATAACTTGCCGTTTCACCGCGGGGAATGTCACGAAGCGCCTGCCACACACGCTGCTGGAAAGCGGTGCCCCGAATATCCAGCGGAAGTGCCAGCGGCACGGTATGGTCATCGATAGCGCTAATCACCCGCTCAATACACCGGGCGAATTCTCCTTCCAGCGTTTCTCGCTCTGCTTTTGGAAACAGCGTCAAAAGCTCCTCGGTTAATGTCGCATCGTCGTCACCCAGCAGAATCGCGCAGATCCCGCGCTCGCTTTCACCCACCAGGCAACGGCCTAACGAACACTCACCAATCGCATAACGCACGGCCACATCCCCTTTCCGGTACTGCTTCGCCGTCATGCCCAGCGCAGCGTTGGCTTGACGATAATAGCTACTGCTATCAGGAAACCCGGCGGCCAGCACGGCATCGGTAATTTTGTTCCCCTGCGCAAGCGCGGTACGCAGGCGTTGTACCCGCGCCGCCTGTTGCCAGGCTTTAGGCGTCATACCGGTAACGGACTTAAACAAGCGGTGGAAGTGGAAAGGACTCATGGCGACCTGCTGCGCCAGCATTTCCAGCGTTAACGCGGGATCGCGCTCCAGCAGACGGCAGGCATGTTCAACTTTTGCCAGCGTCTGTTCCTGCGGATCGCGTTTGTCCGGCTGACAGCGTTTACACGGGCGAAACCCTGCCTGAAGGGCATGATCTACATCGGGGTAGAAGCGGACATTTTTACGTAACGCGTGGCGGGCACGGCAGGACGGACGACAGACGATCCCCGTCGTTTGCACGGCAAAGACAAACTGATCGTCAGCACGCGGATCGCGAGCCAGCACGGCCAGCCAGCGATCGTCATCGGTAGTAAAGGTCGGGTTTTTCATC
Source organism: Enterobacter sp. V89_11 (assembly GCF_029967775.1). Classification (NCBI taxonomy): domain Bacteria; kingdom Pseudomonadati; phylum Pseudomonadota; class Gammaproteobacteria; order Enterobacterales; family Enterobacteriaceae; genus Enterobacter; species Enterobacter sp. V89_11. The sequence continues at coordinate 219,133 of NZ_JASCAN010000001.1, forward strand.
ATCAGCTCCTCTTACAAGCATACATACAGCGTGCCCGAGTGCCACTGATTAAAAACCCGCAACCTTGCTTTTTAATTCTTGTCACTTACCAGGAAGCTGTCGAACTGCGGCGAACTCCAGGTTTTGAAGCCATCAGCCTCTTTGGTGATCATATAGACAGCCAGTCCTTCCTGGCGGACCACCTCTTTGGCTTTCTCCGGACCGAGGACCATTAAACCGGTATCCCAGGCATCGGCTTCCAGCGCGGTGGGGGCAATGACCGTCACCGAGACCAGATTATGCGCGATAGGGCGACCGGTCTGCGGATCGATCACATGCGAAATCCGCTTCCCGTCGAGCTCATAATAGTTACGGTAACTCCCGGAGGTGCTGATACCGTGACCGTTGATATCCACAATCGCCTGTACGGCGTTTTGCTGGTCGGTCGGTTTTTGAATCGCCACCCGCCACGGATTACCGCTGGCATTCATGCCGCGGCTGACTAACGCACCGCCCACGGACACCAGGTAACGTGAAATACCTTCCTGGGCCATCAGCGCGGCCAGATGATCTGCCGCATACCCTTCGCCTACCGTCGACAGATCGACAAAAAGATCGGGAATATCTTTTTGCAGGTACTGTTGTCCGTACTGGTTGATCACCGTCAGGTGCTGCAACCCTGTCCGGGCGCGGGCGTCATCTATCGCCGCCTGGTCAGGCGTGGTGACAGGTTGCTTGTTCGGGCCAAACCCCCACAGGTTAACCAGCGGCCCCACGGTCACGTCCATCGCGCCGTTGGTCTTGTAGCCCACGCGCATTGATTCGGTCACGATATCGGCCATTGCTTCGCTCACCGGCCACAGGGAAGTGCTGGTGGAGAGGTTAAAGCGCATCAGCGCAGAGTCATTTTTGTAGGTCGAAAGAAGCTGATCGTCGGCGTCCAGCTGCGACTGAATTTTGCTGCGAAGTTCGTCAGCGCGTGTCTTATCGAGATTCATCACGCTGACACGCCAGAATGTGCCCATCGTTTTGCCTTCCAGCACCGTCGCCGCAGGAGCATCCGTTTTGGCCACAGGCGTGGAAGAGTCACATGCTGTCAGGAAAAAAAGTATAGCCAGGAAGCTGGCGCGTAAAAAAGTCATGTCCATTCATTATTATCCTCATGCCAGGGCGGCAAGAGTACACCAAAAGGGTGAATTGTAAGAACCGAAAAGGCACGAAAAAGGGGCCATAAGGCCCCCTTTGTCACACGATGAAGCGATTAGAACTGGTAAACCAGACCCAGCGCTACGATATCATCAGTACCGATACCCGCCTGACGGGTGAATTCATTTTCATCAACCAGGTTGATTTTGTAATCAACATAGGTGGACATGTTTTTGTTGAAGTAGTAAGTCGCGCCAACATCAACATATTTCAGCAGATCCTGATCGCCGTAACCTTCGATGTCTTTACCTTTGGACTGCAGGTAAGCCACGGATGGACGCAGACCGAAGTCGAACTGGTACTGAGCAACCACTTCGAAGTTCTGTGCTTTGTTAGCAAAGCCGTAAATGTCGCTGCTGCTCTGAGAGTTACCGAAACGGGTTGCGTTATAGGTCTGAGAGTACTGCGCCGCCAGGTAAATGTTGTTGGCGTCGTATTTCAGGCCACCAGAGTAAACTTCAGCACGATCGCCTTCGCCTTTCAGCGCCAGGTTAGCGGTGTCGTTCTGGTCAGCAGTACGTTTAGAAGAAGACATCGCACCACCGATGCTGAAGCCTTCGCCCAGGTTGTAGGTCACAGACGCGCCGTAACCGTCACCGTTCTGTTTCAGGGTGCTACGACCGGAATCGTTTTCACCGCTTACGCTGCCGTTTTTACCCTGATACTGCAGAGCAAAGTTCAGACCATCAACCAGACCAAAGAAGTCCTGGTTACGGTAGGTTGCTACGCCGTTAGCACGGGATTGCAGGAAGTTGTCTGCACCGTAGGTGTCGCCGCCAAATTCTGGCAGAACGTCAGTCCAGGACGTTACGTCGTAGATCACACCGTAGTTACGACCATAATCGAAAGAACCCGCGTCAGCGAATTTCAGACCCGCGAACGCTACACGCGTCCAGGACTGGTTGTCGCTTTCAGAGGTGTTGCCCTGAATCTGGTATTCCCACTGGCCGTAACCGGTCAGCTGATCGTTAACCTGGGTTTCGCCTTTGAAGCCAAGACGCATGTAAGTCTGGTCGCCATCATTGCTCTTGTCGTCAGAGAAATAGTGCAGACCATCAACTTTGCCGTACAGATCTAATTTGTTGCCATCTTTGTTATAAATTTCAGCCGCATTTGCTGCGCCTGCCACCAGCAGAGCTGGTACCAGGAGGGACAGTACTTTAACTTTCATTTTATTAACCCTCTGTTATATGCCTTATAATTGCCACTGCTTACTGATTAACCCTCATTAACCAGTCGGCAATTTCATTCTCCGCAAAATTACAGAATAATCCAACGGGAATATGATACGAAAACTTTGAAAATGTTTCATTTCACGATAAACATGTTTCAAAATGTAAATATCAAGGAACTTTTACAAAGCACAGAGAGCTTAAGAATTTAGCACTTATCATCAAGCGAGAAGAAAAAACATTTAAATTCAGTAAACTACATTAAAAATATTTACAGCACTGAATGACAAAACAAGATCGGCCGTTATCTCTAAAATAACTCTCGCTATCATCATTAACTTTATTTATTACCGTCATTCAGATTTGAATGTCTGTTTATCCCTAATTCTACCGAATGCCTGGCATTCGGTTTTTTTTTACCTTTCTTTACGTAGCATGCGTTTTTTTGTGCTACCGCACTGAAATTGTAACGACTATTAACTAAATTCGTTTCCTCTCTCCTCGAGAACCGCGTCATTACTGCAAATCTCAATTTCTTGTTAATTCGTGCTATTTACCGGTATGTATCGGTTTTTATTTGTACACTCTCACTCGCTTTGTACATGTTTCATGCAATGGCGTTCTCCGATATTGTCAGCCGAAAAAGTGGCGGGTTCAAAGAGCGTGACGCTGGAAATTCAGGTATTACCCTTTATACTGCCCTATCGCCATAGAGCACGACCATTACGGGTTAAAGATATCAATGAGTCAGACTGAAACTACCGCTCCGAGCAAATTCTCCCTCTTACCCGGGAGCATCACCCGTTTCTTTCTTCTTTTGATCGTTGTGCTGCTAGTCACAATGGGGGTTATGGTTCAGAGCGCGGTTAACGCCTGGCTGAAGGACAAGAGCTATCAGGTTGTTGATATTACCCACGCCGTCCACAAGCGCATTGATACCTGGCGCTATGCAACCTGGCAGATTTACGACAACATCGCGGCCGCGCCGGCAACCTCTTCCGGAGACGGGCTTCAGGAGACTCGCCTGAAGCAAGACGTCTATTATCTGGAAAAACCACAGCGCAAAACCGAAGCGCTGATCTTCGGCTCTCATGACAGCGCGACGCTTGAGATGACCCAGCGCATCTCAACCTATCTTGATACCCTTTGGGGTGCCGAGACGGTGCCGTGGTCGATGTACTATCTGAACGGTCAGGACAACAGCATGATCCTGATCTCAACCCTGCCGCTAAAAGATCTCTCTTCCGGTTTCAAAGAGACGACCGTGGGCAGCATTGTCGATTCCCGCCGGGCAGAAATGCTGCAGCAGGCGAACGCCCTTGATGAACGTGAGAGCTTCTCATCTCTGCGCCGCCTCGCCTGGCAGAATGGCCATTACTTTACGCTGCGTACCACCTTTAACCAGCCAGGCCATCTGGCGACGGTGGTGGCCTTCGATTTGCCCATCAATGACTTGATTCCACCGGATATGCCGCTCGACAGCTTCCGTCTGGAGCCGGACAGCAGCACTCAGAATATGCGTGCCGCATCGGACAAAGAGGCCGCAGAGAGCGTATCGATCTCCTTTAACGGCTCGAAAATCGAAATTGCCTCTTCGCTGAACTCAACCGGTATGCGTCTGGTGTGGCAAGTGCCGTTCGGCACCCTGCTGCTTGATACGCTGCAAAATATCCTCCTGCCCCTGCTGCTGAATATCGGCCTGCTGGCGCTGGCGCTGTTTGGCTACAGCACGTTCCGCTTCCAGTCAGGGCGTCAAAGCGATGCCGCTCCGGTCCCGGCAGGAACCAGTAACGAACTGCGCGTGTTGCGCGCGCTGAATGAAGAGATTATTTCCGTGCTGCCGCTTGGGGTGCTGGTTCACGATCAGGAAGCCAACCGTACGGTGATGAGCAATAAAATTGCTGACCACCTGCTGCCTCATCTCAATCTGCAGAACATCACCGCTATGGCGGATCAACATCAGGGCGTGATTCAGGCCACCATTAATAACGAGCTGTATGAGATCCGACAGTTCCGCAGCCAGATCGCCTCCCGCACGCAGATCTTCATCATCCGCGATCAGGATCGTGAAGTGCTGGTGAATAAAAAGCTCAAGCAGGCACAACGTCTGTATGAGAAAAACCAGCAGGGGCGCGCTGCTTTTATGCAGAATATTGGCGATGCCTTCAAGAAGCCGTTAAAAACGCTGGCTACCCAGGCGGCGGCGCTGAATACATCTGAAAGCCATCAGCTTGCCTGCCAGGCCGACTCGCTGGTGCGCATGGTAGATGAGATCCAACTGGCGAATATGCTCGAAAATGATTTCTGGAAAGGAACGCCGACCCTCTTCTCTATCCAGAATCTGATCGATGAAGTGGTGCCTGAGGTCCTGCCCGTGATCAAGCGCAAAGGGCTGCAGCTGCTGATCAATAACCATTTACCGGCAAATGATGAACGTCACGGCGATCGCGAAGCGCTGCGTCGCATTCTGCTGATGATTATTCAGTACGCCGTCACCACCACCCAGATCGGCAAGATCACCCTGGAAGTCAGTACCGACGAGTCGGCTGAAGATCGCCTGACGTTCCGTATCCTGGATACCGGGGAAGGCGTAACGACAAGCGAAATCGATAATCTGCATTTCCCGTTCCTGAATGACACCCAGAGCGATCATTACGGCAAGGCCAATGCCCTGACCTTCTGGCTGTGCGATCAGCTGGCACGTAAGCTCGGCGGCCATCTGAATATCAAGGCCCGCGAATCACTTGGCACGCGTTACTCACTGCACGTTAAAATGGCGGCGAATCCACAGGAAGAAGACGAAGAACGCCTGCTGGATGATGTGGTCGTGATGGTAGATGTGACCTCGAACGAGATCCGCAATATTGTGGTTCGTCAGTTAGAAAACTGGGGCGCGGCCTGCATAACGCCGGATGAAAGACTCTCAAGTCAAGAATTTGATCTGTTTTTAACTGATAATCCGTCTAATCTTACTGCCTCCGGCTTGCTTTTAAGCGATGATGAGCCAGGCGTGCGAAAAATCGGCCCAGGCCAGCTGCGCGTCAACTTTAATATAAGCAATGCGATGCAGGAAGCTGTACTACAACTAATAGAAGAGCAACTGGCGCAGGAAGAGATAGCGGAATCACCGTTAGGCGGCAATGAAAATGCCGAGCTTCACGCCAGCGGATACTATTCACTCTTTGTTGATACAGTACCAGATGATGTTAAGCGGTTGTATACTGAGTCCGCTGCGAATGATTTTGCAGCGCTGGCACAGACAGCACACCGGCTTAAAGGGGTGTTTGCCATGCTTAATCTGGTTCCCGGCAAGCAGTTATGTGAAACGCTGGAACATCTAATTCGTGAGAAAGATGCCTCTGGCATTGAAAAATACATCAGCGACATTGACGCCTACGTCAAAAGCTTGCTGTAGCAAGGTAGCCTTATACATGAACAATATGAACGTAATTATTGCCGATGACCATCCGATTGTACTGTTCGGTATTCGCAAATCACTTGAACAGATCGAGTGGGTGAATGTAGTCGGTGAATTTGAAGACTCTACAGCACTGATCAATAACCTCCCAAAGCTTGATGCGCATGTGCTCATCACCGATCTCTCTATGCCTGGGGACAAATACGGTGATGGGATCACACTCATCAAATATATCAAACGTCACTTCCCGGACATTTCGATCATTGTTCTGACCATGAACAACAACCCGGCCATTCTCAGCGCCGTGCTGGATCTGGATATCGAAGGGATTGTGCTGAAACAGGGTGCGCCGACCGATCTGCCAAAAGCGCTCGCTGCTCTGCAGAAAGGCAAGAAGTTCACGCCTGAAAGCGTCTCTCGTTTGCTGGAAAAAATCAGCGCCGGTGGCTATGGCGACAAACGCCTGTCTCCGAAAGAGAGCGAAGTTCTGCGCCTGTTCGCCGAAGGTTTCCTGGTCACCGAGATTGCCAAGAAGCTGAACCGCAGTATTAAAACCATCAGTAGCCAGAAGAAATCAGCAATGATGAAACTGGGTGTGGATAACGATATTGCGCTGCTAAACTATCTCTCCTCCGTTACGCTGAGCGCGTCGGATAAGGATTGATGTTTACCGGGTGTGCGGCCTGATGGCCTTACCTCCCCCCTCCCGGCGTGTGAGGGAAACAACAAAAAAGGCCCTGACGGGCCTTTTTTTATACTCTCGCTTTTCTGACCCGTTCCGCATACACGGAAATCGTCTGTTTCAGGACGTCCAGCGTCACCGGTTTCGACAGACAACTGTCCATCCCTGACTCCAGACAGCGCTGTTTCTCTTCCGCCAGCGCATTCGCCGTCACGCCCACGACCGGCAACGTCAGGCCAAGCTGGCGTATACGCTGCGTCAGACGGTAGCCATCCATATTCGGCATGTTGACGTCGCTAAGAACGATATCAATGTGGTTTTTACTCAGCACGTTCAGCGCATCCACGCCGTCATTGGCGGTTTTGCACTGATAGCCAAGCGAACCCAGCTGGTCTGCCAGCAGGCGACGGTTAATCGGATGGTCATCCACCACCAGAATCATCATATCGTCATTCAGCGATGCCAGCGCATCCGGTGACGGCAACTCCGTCGCCCCGTCGCTATCTTCCAGCTGCACGCTGTAAATACGTGCCAGCAGGCTCATGAGCTCATGCGGCGTCGCCACGCTGTGCACCCATTCACCCGGAGCTCGTTCGACCGGAATACCGATATGGCGACGGCAGAAGTGAACCACCCCTCTGCCCTGCCAGGGTTGTTCCAGCATCTCGTCGGTGATCAGCACATCGTCGACATCCGGCGTTTGCCCTTCATAGCGGGACACGCGCACGCCGCTGTGGGTAAGAAGCGCCGTCAGGTAATCATTCAGTGAGGCATTGTGTACTGCCAGCCAGCAGCGCTTATCGCTCAGGCCGTCCACCACCGCTTTTGCCGGGTACTGGGCAGAATAGAGCGGAATGCGGATAGTAAACTGGCTGCCCATGCCTGGCTCGGTATCAACGGAGATATCGCCGTCCATCATGCTCACGAGCTTCTCACAGATCGCCAGACCCAGCCCGGTCCCCTGGAAGTTACGCTGTACGCCGGTACCGACCTGGAAGAACGGGTCAAACAGACGCACCACTTCCTTCGCCGGGATACCCACGCCGGTATCACGCACACGAATACTCAGGTAGTCCCCTGCCCGACACACGTGCAACACAATGCAGCCGATATCGGTAAATTTAATGGCGTTACTGAGCAGGTTAGAAATGACCTGCTGCAGACGCATCGGATCGCCATGCAGCGTCAGCGGCACGTCCGGCTCAATAAAGCAGTAGAGGCCCAGCTGTTTACGCACCACCAGCGGCAGATAGTTGGCGCTGATGTGGTTCATCACCTCGCGCGGAGAGAACTCCCGCGGCTCAATTTTCAGCTGCTCCGACTCAATTTTGGAGAAATCGAGAATATCGCTGATGATTTTCAGCAGCAGGCTGGAGGAGTTATTCATCGCCGTCACCAGGCGATCGACCCCTTTCGGCAGCTCTTTGGTCTGCAGAAGATCAAGGTTACCGATAATCCCGTACAGCGGGGTACGCAATTCGTGGCTGACGGTGGCGAGGAACATGGATTTTGACTGGCTGGCCTGCTCGGCGGCCTGCGCCATCTCCTGCAGGGACTCTTCCATCTTCACACGCGCCGAGACGTCTACCAGGACGCAAATTGCCACGTTCTCATTACGATAGCGGGAGTGCACAAAGCTGATTTGCAGGTTCGTGTGCGTGCTGGTCAGCACGTCAACGAAGTTCACCTGCTGGCCACAGATAATCTGCGTCAGCCTCTGTCGGTCCTCATGCGTCAGCATGTTCAGGTAGTTATGCGCCAGCTCGTTACTGAGGATATTGGTCCCGTCCTGCGTGCGCAGGATGCAGATCCCCACCGGCGCCGAGGCGACAATCTTGCGGTTAAACTGCTCGTGCTCTTCCAGCCGCTGGGCGTCGCTTTCGGCGGGTATAAAGATTTTGCGCTCATACATTCGCGCGAGGGTAAACAGCGCCCCCCCGGCCAGCAGGTTCAGCAAAATCGCGTTCATGATAAGAATGCGGATCCGCTCAAGCACCATATCCACGGGCAGCGAATAGACAATACTCAGCGACGAAGGCGGCAAGCTCTTTTTAAGCACCAGCTCACGGAAGCCTGAGGTATAGCCAAACCACGACCGCTCTTGCATCCAGTGCGGGTCGACGTTCAGTCGATTATCCGGACCGGCAAGTGAGATCAGGGTATGTCCGTTTTCATCCAGAATGGTCACGCCCATCGGCAGACTGCCCGGCGTGAAGAAGTTTTCCATGCGAATGGTCTGTTCAATCCCCAGCAGCGCCTGCAGACGATTGCCCAGATAGACCGGCGTCAGGGCGTAGAAATAGCCCACCCCCATGCGTGGCCCCTGGCTTATCCAGAAGATGTTATTCCCGCGCTCGTCCTGCGGCGCATTGCGATATTTCACAATACGTTCGTGCAGGCTTTTCAGCGCATCATCGCGCTCGACGGGCACATCGCGCAGGCCAAAGTCGGCCATGCAGAGATTTTCACTGCCAATCAGGAAGACGCGGTTCAGATCATAGGCGGCGGAAAAGTTGTCACGCCAGTAGCGCATAAACCAGGAGAGCGACTCCAGTGAACCGCGCCAGGTGCTGCCCATCGCAGAGCAATCGGAATCCGGAAACAGCGGCTCGAAATTCGGTACTTCGGTTTTGTCATTACGCCCTCGGATGGCAAGAATGCCGTTTTCCGCGGTCAGGCGATTCTCGGCAATGTACTTCAGCTCCTTCATCACGTCGGACGTTCGCTGAATATAGCGCTGGGCCTGATCGGAGCTTAAGTTAAACTCCTGGCGGATCTCCGCTTCTTTCTGATGAAGGGCGTTAACGATGTAAAACACCGACAATAATGCCACCAGCAACCAAAGCAAGAGCGCCAGCGCCCGAAACAGATAGCGAGAGACTTTCAGCGTGGTACGAAAGGAGACGAGGTATTTCAAGGGGGCGAGGCTCCGCCGTCGGGGTCAAAAAGAATGTGGTTAAGGTAGCGGTAAACGCGCCTTGTCGCAACGTTCACTTATCTGCTTGTGCAAAAGAAAAGGGCCGGAAACCGGCCCTTTTTGCATCAGGAGACATTACTCGTCAGCGTCATCCGCTGCATCATCTTCGGTATCGGCTTCTGGTGCGATTTCATCATCACCTTCTGCGACGCTACCGTCGATGGAGTCGAGCTCTTCGTCATCCACAGGCTCAGCTACACGCTGCAGACCCACGACGTTTTCATCTTCCGCGGTACGGATGAGGATCACACCCTGAGTATTACGGCCAACCACGCTGATCTCAGATACGCGTGTACGCACCAGCGTACCGGCATCCGTGATCATCATGATCTGGTCGGCATCGTCTACCTGTACCGCACCCACAACGGATCCGTTGCGCTCGGTAACCTTGATAGAGATAACGCCCTGCGTGCCACGAGACTTGGTCGGGTATTCGCTTTCGGCAGTACGTTTACCGTAGCCGTTCTGCGTGACGGTCAGGATAGCACCTTCACCGCGCGGAACGATCAGGGAAACGACGGTATCTTCACCGGCCAGTTTGATACCACGAACACCTGTTGCAGTACGGCCCATCGCACGAACCGCGTTCTCTTTGAAGCGCACCACTTTACCGGCGGCGGAGAACAGCATCACTTCATCAGAACCGGAGGTGAGGTCAACGCCAATCAGTTCGTCACCGTCGTTCAGGTTCACCGCGATGATACCGGCAGAACGTGGACGGCTGAATTCGGTCAGCGCGGTTTTCTTCACGGTACCGCTGGCGGTCGCCATAAAGACGTTCACGCCTTCTTCGTACTCACGTACCGGCAGAATCGCGGTGATACGTTCGTTCGCTTCCAGCGGCAGCAGGTTCACGATTGGACGACCACGTGCACCACGGCTCGCTTCTGGCAGCTGATAGACCTTCATCCAGTACAGACGACCACGGCTTGAGAAGCAGAGGATCGTGTCATGGGTGTTTGCCACCAGCAGACGGTCAATAAAGTCTTCTTCTTTAATACGTGCTGCCGATTTGCCTTTACCGCCACGACGCTGTGCTTCGTAGTCGGTCAGCGGCTGATACTTCACATAGCCCTGGTGAGACAGGGTGACCACCACATCTTCGCGGTTGATCAGATCTTCAATGTTGATATCAGAGCTGTTCGCCGTGATTTCGGTGCGACGCTCATCGCCGAACTGATCGCGGACCAGTTCCAGCTCTTCACGGATCACTTCCATCAGGCGCTCTGCGCTACCCAGGATATGCAGCAGCTCGGCAATCTGTTCCAGCAGTTCTTTGTATTCGTCGAGCAGTTTTTCGTGCTCAAGGCCAGTCAGTTTCTGCAGACGCAGATCCAGAATCGCCTGGGCCTGCTGTTCAGTCAGGTAGTACTGACCGTCACGCACGCCGAACTCAGGCTCCAGCCACTCAGGACGCGCAGCATCGTCGCCAGCGCGTTCCAGCATGGCGGCCACGTTGCCCAGATCCCACGGACGGGCAATCAGAGACGCTTTCGCTTCCGCAGGGGTTGGTGCACGGCGAATCAACTCAATGATTGGGTCGATGTTTGCCAGTGCAACGGCCAGCGCTTCAAGGATATGCGCACGGTCGCGGGCTTTACGCAGTTCGAAAATAGTACGGCGAGTCACCACTTCACGGCGGTGACGCACAAACGCACTCAGAATATCTTTCAGGTTCATGATCTTCGGCTGACCATGGTGCAATGCAACCATGTTGATACCGAAGGAGACCTGGAGCTGAGTCTGGGAATACAGGTTGTTCAGTACAACCTCGCCCACCGCGTCGCGTTTGATTTCAATCACGATGCGCATGCCGTCTTTATCAGATTCGTCACGCAGCGCGCTGATGCCTTCAACACGTTTTTCTTTTACCAGCTCGGCGATTTTTTCAATCAGACGCGCTTTGTTCACCTGATACGGGATCTCGTGAACAATGATGGTTTCACGGCCGGTTTTGGCGTCCGCTTCCACTTCGGCGCGGGCACGGATATAAATCTTGCCACGTCCGGTGCGGTACGCTTCTTCAATACCACGACGACCGTTGATGATCGCCGCCGTCGGGAAGTCTGGACCCGGGATGTGTTCCATCAGCCCTTCAATGCTGATGTCTTCATCCTCAATATAGGCCAGGCAACCGTTGATCACTTCCGTGATGTTATGCGGTGGAATGTTGGTTGCCATACCGACGGCGATACCGGACGAACCGTTCACCAGCAGGTTAGGGATTTTCGTTGGCATAACGTCCGGAATGCGTTCCGTGCCGTCATAGTTATCAACGAAATCAACCGTCTCTTTTTCCAGGTCAGCCATCAGCTCATGGGCAATTTTCGCCAGACGGATTTCCGTATAACGCATTGCCGCGGCGGAGTCGCCGTCGATAGAACCAAAGTTACCCTGACCATCTACCAGCATGTAACGCAGCGAGAATGGCTGCGCCATTCGGACGATAGTGTCGTACACCGCGGAATCACCATGGGGATGGTATTTACCGATTACGTCACCAACGACACGGGCAGATTTTTTGTAGGCTTTATTCCAGTCATTGCCCAATACGTTCATGGCGTATAGTACGCGACGGTGTACCGGCTTCAGGCCATCGCGGACGTCCGGCAGCGCACGGCCAACAATGACCGACATCGCATAGTCCAGATAGGAGCTCTTCAGCTCTTCCTCGATGTTAACCGGTGTAATTTCTCTCGCAAGGTCGCTCATCTAACCGCTATCCCTCTACTGTATCCCGGATTCAAAGGTCGCAAATTATAACACAGCCGCGGTGATTGAGGTAAACCAATAAGCTTTATTCAACCGCGCGGGCTGATATACTCCGAAGTCTTGCAAAATAAGGAGTAAAAGCGCCCATGAATGCCGAAAAATCCCCGGTGGCTCACAACGTTGACCATGAAGAGATTGCCAAATTCGAAGCGGTGGCATCCCGCTGGTGGGATCTCGAAGGTGAGTTTAAACCTCTGCACCGCATTAACCCGCTGCGTCTGGGCTATATCGCGGAGCGTTCCGGCGGCCTGTTCGGTAAGAAAGTGCTCGACGTCGGCTGCGGCGGCGGCATTCTGGCAGAAAGCATGGCGCGCGAAGGGGCCACCGTCACCGGTCTGGATATGGGCTTTGAACCGCTGCAGGTTGCCCGTCTTCATGCGCTGGAATCTGGAGTGCAGGTGGAATATGTGCAGGAAACCGTCGAAGAACATGCGGCAAAGCATGCCCATCAGTACGACGTGGTGACCTGTATGGAGATGCTGGAGCACGTTCCCGACCCCCAGTCCGTGGTTCACGCCTGTGCAAAACTGGTGAAACCGGGCGGCCAGGTCTTCTTCTCGACGATCAACCGAAACGGAAAAGCCTGGCTGATGGCGGTCGTCGGGGCGGAGTATGTGCTGCGTATGGTGCCAAAAGGCACGCACGACGTGAAGAAATTCATCAAGCCTGCTGAATTACTGAGCTGGGTTGATCAAACGTGGCTCAAGGAGCAGCACATCACCGGTCTGCATTACAATCCATTGACCGATAAATTCAAACTCGCACCGGGTGTAGATGTTAACTATATGTTGCATACAACCGCCAAAAACGACTGACGTCATCCATTATTCTTATAAAGATTGCGCGACATCATGTTGCGCAATTCTGACCTCCCGTTGAAGAAATCAGCACTCGATCAAATTTTGAATTTTTTTTCTTAATTATTGACATCTCTTCCAGGCCTTACGGTACGAGGACTTAGCCTTTTTTACCCTTTGACAACCTCAATTTAACGTCAAAATCAACCCTTGTGCTGAAAAGATTCGATACTAGAATACTCACCATATAGCGTTTTTCTTATCGCAAACCCCCTATATGTAGTATTTATCCACAGAGTTAGTCACAAGACGGATCTGTGGATAAGCGGGGGATATTTTTTATTTCACGGACAGGTAAAACCCACATGAATCAGAGTCTGCTGGTGACTAAGCGCGACGGTACCACCGAGCGTATCAATCTGGACAAAATCCATCGTGTTCTCGACTGGGCAGCAGAAGGACTGAATAACGTATCTATCTCCCAGGTTGAACTGCGCTCTCACATTCAGTTCTACGATGGCATCAAGACGTCTGATATCCACGAAACCATCATCAAGGCTGCGGCGGATCTCATCTCCCGTGAAGCCCCGGATTATCAGTACCTCGCTGCACGTCTGGCGATTTTCCACCTGCGTAAAAAAGCGTACGGCCAGTTTGAGCCGCCAAAGCTTTACGATCACGTGGTGAAAATGGTTGAGCTGGGCAAATACGACACGCATCTGCTGGAAGACTATACGGAAGAAGAGTTCGAGCAGATGAACGGGTTTATCGATCACTGGCGCGACATGAACTTCTCTTACGCGGCGGTGAAGCAGCTCGAAGGCAAATACCTGGTTCAGAACCGTGTGACCGGTGAGATCTACGAAAGCGCCCAGTTCCTCTATATTCTGGTGGCCGCCTGCCTGTTCTCTAACTACCCGCGTGACACCCGTCTGGAATACGTGAAGCGTTTCTACGATGCGGTTTCCACGTTCAAGATTTCTCTGCCTACGCCAATCATGTCTGGCGTGCGTACCCCAACCCGTCAGTTCAGCTCATGCGTCCTGATCGAGTGTGGTGACAGCCTGGATTCCATCAACGCGACTTCCAGCGCCATCGTGAAATATGTCTCCCAGCGTGCCGGTATCGGCATCAACGCCGGTCGCATCCGTGCACTGGGTAGCCCGATTCGCGGCGGTGAAGCGTTCCACACCGGCTGTATCCCGTTCTACAAACACTTCCAGACCGCGGTAAAATCCTGCTCTCAGGGCGGCGTACGCGGTGGTGCTGCCACCCTGTTCTACCCAATGTGGCACCTGGAAGTGGAAAGCCTGCTGGTACTGAAAAACAACCGTGGCGTTGAAGGCAACCGCGTTCGTCACATGGACTACGGCGTACAGATCAACAAGCTGATGTACACCCGTCTGCTGAAAGGTGAAGACATCACCCTGTTCAGCCCGTCCGACGTCCCGGGCCTGTATGACGCGTTCTTCGCCGATCAGGATGAGTTTGAGCGTCTGTACACCAAATACGAAAAAGACGACAGCATCCGTAAGCAGCGCGTTAAGGCGGTTGACCTGTTCTCCCTGATGATGCAGGAACGTGCCTCTACCGGCCGTATCTACATTCAGAACGTTGACCACTGCAACACCCATAGCCCGTTTGACCCGGTGGTTGCGCCAGTGCGCCAGTCTAACCTGTGCCTGGAAATCGCCCTGCCGACCAAACCGCTGGAAGATGTTAACGACGAAAACGGCGAAATCGCGCTCTGCACCCTCTCTGCTTTCAACCTGGGCGCTATCAAGAGCCTGGAAGAGCTGGAAGAGCTGGCGGTGCTGGCCGTGCGTGCGCTGGATGCCCTGCTGGATTACCAGGACTACCCAATCCCGGCGGCAAAACGTGGAGCAATGGGCCGTCGTACCCTCGGTATCGGCGTTATCAACTTTGCCTACTGGCTGGCGAAACACGGTAAGCGTTACTCCGACGGCAGCGCGAACAACCTGACCCACGAAACGTTCGAAGCGATTCAGTACTACCTGCTGAAAGCCTCCAACGAGCTGGCGAAAGAGCAAGGCGCGTGCCCGTGGTTCAACGAAACCACCTATGCGAAAGGCATTCTGCCGATCGATACCTACAAGAAAGACCTGGATGCGATTTCTAACGAACCGCTGCATCTGGACTGGGAAGCGCTGCGTGAATCCATCAAGACTCACGGCCTGCGTAACTCCACGCTGTCTGCCCTGATGCCGTCTGAGACCTCCTCGCAGATCTCTAACGCCACCAACGGTATTGAACCACCGCGCGGCCACGTCAGCATTAAAGCGTCGAAAGACGGTATCCTGCGTCAGGTTGTGCCTGACTACGAGCTGCTGAAAGACAACTATGAGCTGCTGTGGGAAATGCCAAACAACGACGGTTACCTGCAGCTGGTGGGGATCATGCAGAAGTTTATCGACCAGTCGATTTCTGCTAACACCAACTACGACCCGACGCGCTTCCCGTCTGGCAAGGTACCAATGCAGCAACTGTTGAAAGACCTGCTCACCGCCTACAAATTTGGTGTGAAAACCCTGTACTATCACAACACCCGTGATGGTGCGGAAGACGCTCAGGATGACATGGCACCGTCAATTCAGGACGATGGCTGCGAAAGCGGCGCATGTAAGATCTAATGAAGGGCGGGGATATCCCCGCCTTTATTTCGTAAGACAGGACTCCAATTCATGGCATACACCACCTTTTCACAGACGAAAAACGACCAGCTCAAAGAGCCGATGTTCTTCGGGCAACCGGTCAACGTGGCACGCTACGATCAGCAAAAATATGACATCTTCGAAAAGCTGATTGAAAAGCAACTCTCCTTCTTCTGGCGCCCGGAAGAAGTTGACGTCTCTCGCGATCGTATCGATTTCCAGGCGTTGCCGGAGCACGAAAAGCATATCTTCATCAGCAACCTGAAGTACCAGACGCTGCTGGACTCCATTCAGGGCCGTAGCCCGAACGTGGCGCTGCTGCCGCTGATCTCCATTCCGGAGCTGGAAACCTGGGTGGAAACCTGGGCGTTTTCTGAGACCATCCACTCCCGCTCTTACACCCACATTATCCGCAACATCGTTAACGATCCGGCGGTGGTGTTTGACGATATCGTCACTAACGAGCAGATCCAGAAACGTGCTGAAGGTATTGCGCACTACTACGACGAACTGATCGAGATGACCAGCTACTGGCATCTGCTGGGCGAAGGCACCCACACCGTGAACGGCAAAACCGTCACCGTGAGCCTGCGCGCGCTGAAGAAACAGCTTTACCTGTGCCTGATGAGCGTTAACGCACTGGAAGCCATCCGCTTCTACGTGAGCTTCGCCTGCTCCTTCGCTTTTGCGGAACGCAAGCTGATGGAAGGTAATGCCAAAATCATCCGTCTGATCGCCCGTGACGAAGCCCTGCACCTGACCGGCACCCAGCATATGCTGAACCTGCTGCGCAGCGGTACAGACGATCCGGAGATGGCTGAGATTGCCGAAGAGTGCAAACAGGAGTGCTATGACCTGTTCGTGCTGGCTGCTCAGCAGGAGAAAGAGTGGGCAGACTACCTGTTCCGCGACGGCTCCATGATTGGCCTGAACAAAGACATCCTGTGCCAGTATGTTGAGTACATCACCAACATCCGTATGCAGGCGGTCGGGCTTGAGCTGCCGTTCAAAACCCGCTCTAACCCAATTCCGTGGATCAACACCTGGCTGGTATCCGATAACGTGCAGGTTGCGCCACAGGAAGTGGAAGTCAGTTCTTATCTGGTCGGGCAGATTGACTCTGAAGTTAACACCGACGACCTGAGCGACTTCCAGCTCTGATGAGCCGCGTAACGCTTAGCCTTTCCGGTACCGAAGTGCTGTGCCAGGAAGAACACCCTTCCCTGTTGATTGCGCTTGAGGCGCATCAGGTTGAAGTGGAGTATCAATGCCGCTCAGGCTATTGCGGCTCATGTCGCTGCCGTTTAGTCGCCGGACAAGTGGACTGGCTGACCGAACCGCTGGCCTTCATCAACGAAGGTGAAATTTTGCCCTGCTGCTGCCGGGCAAAAGGCGATATAGAGATTGAGATGTAAACCGCCCCTCCGGGCGACATAAAAAAGGGCCTTACGGCCCTTTTTCTTTTACTTCAAAAACTGCACGGCTTTATCCGGGAAATCGGTGAACAGCCCGTCCACCCCGGCCTGGTTATACAGCACGTCGTACAGCTGGTTTACGTCCGTCGCATAAGCCGGTAGCTGGTCCGCACGCACCGTATACGGATGAACCTGCATATGGCTGGCATGCGCCTCTTTCACCATTGCCGTCAGCTTGACGTGGCCCGGCGTTGAGCCTTCCGCCACCAGCATATGGTAATCCGGTCCGATACCGTCGGCGTACTGCGCGATCTGTTTCATTGCGCCCGGCTTAAACATCCAGTCGTAGTTGTAATTCACCCACGTGCCGTCGGGCTGTTTCTCCTGAGTTTCATTCCAGTCGGTGTAGGCAATCAGCTGTACCAGATTGAGATCCATCCCTCTCTTTGGCGCCAGCTCGGTTTTAATGCGCTTCAGCTCAGCGGCGTCAAAACACTGCAGATAGACTTTGTCGCGCTTGCTGGTGTAGCCGTACTTTTTCAGCACGTCCAGCGTCTTCGCGGCAATGTCCTTCCCTTCCTGATGGTGGAACCACGGCGCTTTTATCTCCGGGTAGATGCCGATGTTTTTCCCGGTTGAGTGGTTCAGTCCCTGAACAAACTCAATCTCTTCTTCGAAGGTATGAATGCGAAAATCAGATTTACCCATCGGGAAACGTCCCGGATAGACCTGCACCTTCTTGCCGTTTTCAACCTCGAAACCCTCGGTAAACTTCAGCGAACGAATCTCATCCAGCGTAAAGTCAATGGCGTAGTAGCGACCATCTTTGCGGGCGCGGGCCGGAAAACGCTCAGCCACGTCCGTCACGCGGTCAAGATAGTGGTCATGAAGGACGACCAGCTGATCGTCACGGGTCATCACCAGATCCTGCTCGAGATAATCTGCCCCCTGCGCATAGGCCATCGCTTTTGCCGGGAGCGTGTGCTCTGGCAGATAGCCGCTTGCGCCGCGATGGGCGATAACCATTTTCTCGTTAGCCAGCGCTGAGCCTGTCATCAGGCCCGCCAGCAGCAGGCCCGTTGCTACGTAAGTTAATTTCATCAGCCTTCTCCTTATTGACGACGCGCCTGCATTTCGGCGTGATGACGTTTTTCACCAATCATCACCACAATCAACAGCAGCACCGCCAGCACGCTACCGCCAATCATCACCATAAAGCCGCCGTCCCAGCCGAAGAAGTCAACGGTGTAGCCCACAATGGCGCTCGCCGCGACCGAACCGCCCAGGTAACCGAACAGACCGGTAAAGCCGGCTGCCGTACCTGCCGCTTTCTTCGGCGCCAGCTCCAGGGCATGCAGACCAATCAGCATAACCGGGCCGTAAATCAGGAAGCCGATAACGATCATACAGGCCATATCGACTGACGGGTTACCCGGCGGGTTGAGCCAGTAAACCACGGTGGCAATGGTCACCAGCGTCATAAAGAAGACGCCCGTCGCACCACGGTTACCCCGGAACACTTTGTCCGACATCCAGCCGCAAATCAGCGTCCCCGGGATCCCGGCGTACTCATAGAGGAAGTAAGCCCAGGAGGATTTATCCAGCGCGAAATGCTTCACCTCTTTCAGATAGGTAGGTGACCAGTCGAGGATGCCGTAACGCAGCAGGTACACGAAGACGTTGGCCACCGCGATATACCACAGCAGTTTGTTGGGCAGGACGTACTTCATGAAGATCTGTTTGGCCGTCAGCTCTTCTTCATGCTGCTCGCTGTAATCATCCGGATAGTCGTTTTTGTACTCTTCAATCGGCGGCAGGCCACAGGACTGCGGCGTGTCACGCATCAGGGCGAAAGCGATAACCGCCACCAGAATGGCACCAAAGGCAGGCATATAAAGCGCGGCTTTCCAGTCGTTAAACCACGCCATCCCCAGCAGGAACAGCAGAGGTGGAATACCGCCACCGACGTTATGCGCGCAGTTCCACACCGACACGATGCCGCCACGCTCTTTCTGCGACCACCAGTGCACCATGGTGCGCCCGCACGGCGGCCACCCCATTCCCTGGAACCAGCCACAGAGGAACAGCAGCACGAACATCACGGCGATGCTGGAGGTTGCCCATGGCACAAAGCCCATGAACAGCATCACCGCTGCCGCCAGGATCAGACCCGCAGGCAGGAATACGCGTGGATTCGAGCGATCGGACACTGAACCCATGATGAATTTGGAAAAACCGTAGGCGATAGAGATCCCCGACAGCGCGAACCCCAGATCGCCACGAGAAAAGCCCTGTTCCACCAGATACGGCATGGCGAGCGCAAAGTTTTTACGTACCAGGTAGTACGCCGCGTACCCGAAGAAGATCCCCAGGAAGATTTGCCAACGCAGACGACGGTATAGCGGATCAATTTCTGCCTCTGGCAGACGCGCCCGATGCGGCGCAGGTTTGAAGATACTGAGCATGACAGCCTCCGTGGCCAGGTATTGAATTTACAGGGGTTTAACTGCCCCACACTCCAGAGAGGCGGCGATGTTAAGAAATCACGGTGATTGTTACTGTGAATCAACGCACAAATTGTTACAGAAATATGACAATGTGCGCAGAAAAGCGCATGGAATCACGTTTCACTTTCGAATTTCGTTCGTTTATGTTCGAAATCAAACAAACCACAGTTTTGATGTGGCTAAATGGTAAAAAACGAACACAGAGGGATAACAATGACAATTCACGATCCTCGCTACAGCGATGTGATTATCATTGGCGGTGGCGCGACCGGCGCCGGCATCGCACGCGACTGCGCCCTGCGTGGGCTGAGCGTCACGCTTCTGGAGCGCCATGACATTGCGACGGGCGCAACCGGGCGCAATCATGGCCTGCTGCACAGTGGTGCCCGTTACGCGGTGACCGACCCCGAATCCGCGCGGGAATGCATTGCTGAAAACCAGATCCTCAGACGCATTGCCCGCCACTGCATTGAACCGACCAACGGTCTGTTCATTACGCTTCCCGAAGACGATCTCTCATTTCAGCCAACCTTTGTGACCGCCTGCCGCGCTGCAGGGATTGAGGCTGACGTCATCGACCCCGAACTCGCGCGTCGCCTGGAACCGTCTGTCAACCCGGCCCTTATCGGTGCGGTGAAGGTCCCGGACGGCACGGTTGACCCTTTCCGCCTGACCGCCGCGAACATGCTGGACGCCCGTGAACACGGCGCACAGGTTCTGACCGGGCAGGAAGTGATCGGGCTTATCCGGGAAGGGAACCGCGTCTGCGGCGTGCGTGTTTTTGATACGCAGTATAAGGAGCATGGCGAACTGTACGCCGCCGTGGTGGTCAACGCGGCGGGGATCTGGGGGCAACGCATCGCGGAGTACGCCGAGCTGTCTGTGCGCATGTTCCCGGCAAAAGGCTCGCTGCTGATCCTCGACCACCGCATTAACAACCACGTGATCAACCGTTGCCGCAAACCTTCTGATGCCGACATCCTGGTGCCGGGCGATACCATTTCGCTTATCGGCACCACCTCAACCCACGTGGACTATAGCGAGATTGATTACAACCGCGTGACCGCCGACGAGGTGGATATCCTGCTGCGCGAAGGGGAAAAGCTGGCTCCCGTGATGGCGCAGACCCGAATTCTTCGCGCCTATGCTGGCGTGCGCCCTCTGGTGGCGAGCGATAACGACCCGAGCGGGCGCAACGTCAGCCGTGGCATCGTGCTGCTCGACCACGCCGCACGCGATGGCCTGGACGGGTTTATCACCATCACCGGCGGCAAGCTGATGACCTACCGCCTGATGGCCGAGTGGGCAACCGATGCCGTCTGCCGCAAGCTGGGTAATAGCGAACGGTGTGTGACTGCAGAGCAACCTCTGCCTGGCTCGCGTCAGTCCACCGAGAAAACGCTGCAAAAAATCATCTCCCTTTCCGCCCCCCTGCGCGGTTCCGCCATCTATCGCCACGGAGACCGCACGCCGGTCTGGCTGGGGGAAGGACGGCTGAGCCGTAGCCTGGTGTGTGAATGCGAAGCCGTCACGGCGGGTGAAGTGCAATACGCCGTGGAGAATCTGACCGTCAACAGCCTGCTTGATTTACGTCGGCGCACCCGCGTGGGCATGGGCACCTGCCAGGGTGAGCTGTGCGCCTGCCGTGCCGCCGGGTTGTTACAACGTTTTCATACCACCACTGCCACCCAGTCGCTGGCACAACTCAGTGATTTCCTGAACGAACGCTGGAAAGGCATTCAGCCTGTCGCCTGGGGTGATGCCCTGCGTGAAAGCGAGTTTACCCGCTGGGTCTACCAGGGGCTGTGCGGTCTTGAGAAGGAGCAACAGGATGAAATTTGATACCGTGATTGTCGGTGGTGGGCTGGCGGGTCTGCTCTGTGGTATCAGGCTAACGAAGCAGGGGCTGCGCTGCGCCATCATCACCCGGGGCCAGAGCGCATTGCACTTCTCGTCGGGTTCTCTGGATCTGCTGGATGAGGCATATCGCGATGCCCTGCCGCCAGAGCATCCCTATAACCTGACGGGCAGAGACACCGTCGACCGCTTCGCCCATGAAGCCGAAACCCTTCTGGCCGAGTGCGGCGCACGGCTGCAGGGTAACGCCCGGAAAAATCATCATCGGGTTACTCCGCTCGGCACCCTGCGCTCTGCCTGGCTCAGCCCGGAAGAGGTGCCTGTTGCCCCCTTCAACGCAGGACGGGTCCTGGTCGTGGGTATTAGCGGTTTTCTTGATTTTCAGCCCCACCTCGCTGCGGCATCGCTCTGTCGCCAGGGCGTGAACGCACAAACGGCTGAGATAGAGCTTCCTGAGCTTGACGTCCTGCGCGACAACCCGAGCGAGTTTCGCGCGGTGAATATTGCCCGTTTTCTCGATAACGACGATAAATGGCCGCTGCTGTATGCCGCGCTCCGGCCACTGGCCGAAGGTTGCGACACGCTGTTTATGCCCGCCTGCTTTGGCTTAAGCGACAATCGGCTCTGGCGCTGGCTCTCGGATCGCCTGCCCTGCTCGCTTGGCCTGCTGCCGACGCTTCCCCCTTCTGTTCCCGGCATTCGCCTGCATACCCAGCTTCAGCGGCGGTTTATCGCTCAGGGTGGCGTGTGGATGGCGGGTGACGAGGTGAAAAAAATCACCCTGACGGATGGCTCGGTGAGCGAAGTCTGGACGCGTAATCACGCTGATATTCCGCTTCGCGCGCGTTATGCGGTGCTGGCAAGCGGCAGTTTCTTCAGCAACGGGCTGCTGAGCCGTCGGGACGGCATTCAGGAGGCCATTATGGGGCTGGATGTCCGGCAAACGCCCTCCCGCGCGGACTGGTATCAGAGTGATTTCTTCACCCCACAACCCTGGCAGCAGTTCGGCGTGATTGTCGATAAGCAGCTACACCCGCAACTTTCTGGTCAGCCGGTCAGTAATCTCTATGCCATTGGCTCTCTTCTGGGGGGATACGATCCCATCGCTCAGGGTTGCGGCGGCGGGGTCTGCGCCATCACGGCGCTGTATGTGGCAGAGCAAATTGGCCAGCGCATGGAGGCTGAGCAATGAACGATACCCGGTTTGAAAGCTGCATCAAATGCACAGTTTGTACCACCGTCTGCCCGGTCAGCGGTGTGAATCCGCGCTACCCGGGCCCGAAACAGGCCGGACCTGACGGCGAGCGCCTGCGTCTTAAAGACGGTGCGCTGTACGATGAGGCGCTGAAATACTGCATCAACTGTAAACGTTGCGAAGTGGCCTGTCCGTCGGACGTGAAGATCGGCGATATCATCCAGCGAGCCCGCGCGCGTTACAGCACGCAAAAGCCGTCCCTGCGCGATGCGATCCTGAGTCACACCGACCTGATGGGCAGTGTCTCCACGCCTTTTGCCCCGCTGGTGAATGCTGCAACGTCTCTCAAGCCGGTGCGAAAACTGCTGGATGCGACGCTGAAGATAGACCACCACCGCAGCCTGCCAAAATACTCTCACGGTACGTTCCGGCGCTGGTATACATCCGTGGCAGCGGAACAGGCGCAGTACACCGATCAGGTCGCGTTCTTCCACGGCTGCTATGTCAACTACAACCACCCGCAACTGGGAAAAGATCTGCTGAAGGTACTCAACGCGATGGGGACCGGCGTGCAGCTCCTGAATAAAGAGAAGTGCTGCGGTGTGCCGTTGATTGCCAACGGTTTTACCGATAATGCGCGCAAACAAGCCAAAAGCAACGTCACGTCCCTGCGCGAGGCCATCGTTGATAAAGGAATTCCGGTGCTGGCCACCTCGTCCACCTGTACCTTCACCCTGCGTGATGAGTATCCGCACCTGCTGGACGTGGATAACACCGGTCTGCGCGAGCACATTGAGCTGGCGACGCGTTTCCTGTGGCGCAAACTGGACAGCGGGCAGACGCTGCCGCTGCGGGAACTACCGCTGAAAGTGGTGTATCACACACCGTGTCATATGGAGAAAATGGGCTGGTCGCTCTATACGCTTGAGCTGTTGCGGCTCATTCCGGGGCTGGAGCTGACGGTGCTGGACTCGCGCTGCTGCGGCATCGCGGGCACTTACGGTTTTAAGCGAGAAAACTACGAAACGTCACAGGCGATCGGCGCCCCGCTGTTTCGCCAGATTGAAGAGAGCGGCGCAGATATCGTGGTCACCGACTGCGAAACCTGCAAGTGGCAGATAGAGATGTCTACCAGCAAGCGCTGCGAGCATCCGATCACTCTGCTGGCGAAGGCGCTGGGCTAAACCGTGCCGGGGCAAAACGCCCCGGCAAAGACATCACTCAACAAACAGCGATTCGACAACATTAATCCAGCCGTGCTCGCTGGCCACCTCTTTACCCATCAGCCAGCGGCGCAGCATGTTCAGCGCCATCATAGCGCAGACCTCCTGACGTACCGCCAGACTGTGGCGGGTAATGCTCATTTTAACCCGCAAAGCATACGTGCCTTCCGGCGTCGCCAGCGCAAAGTTGAGATGTTCCTCATCCAGCCCCCCCACAAACAGCGCCAGGCCAGCAAAATGTTTCACCCTTCTTTCCGAAGCCCAGCGCGCGGTCTGCGCCAGTGTTTCCTGCTGGAACGGCACCACTTCACTTGCCAACAGCGGCGCACTGGCGCGCGACAGCTGTAGCGCCAGCAGGCCGCCGGTGAACTGTTCGCTTAAGGTCACGCTCAGCTGGCGAGACTGCAGATGCGACGCAATCTGCGCCGGCAGCCCCTCGGTGCCTTCAAAGATCAGGCTTTCACCTGCCACGCGCTGCACCTCCGGCCAGAGCGCCAGCATCGCCGCCTTCTCTGAGGCCGGTCCTGTCAGCTTGAGTTCAATGATGGGCATGGAGGAGCGGTAGCCCATTGAGACACCGGGTGGCAGGGAGAGATGATCAAGACTCTGGGCCAGATCGCTTTCGGAACGGCCAAACGTGGTCAGACGCAGGCAGAGCGGAGGCTCAGGCAGGGTAAAACGTTCGCGAAGGCGCGGCAGGATCTGCTGCTCGACCATCACTTTAAATTCTGACGGTACGCCCGGCGTGAAGAACATCAGGCAGCGGTTCAGCGTAATGGCAAACCCACACGCGGTACCCACGGGGTTATCGACCAGTTCGGCGCTGGCGGGAATTTCCGCCTGCTTGCGGTTGCTGGGTGCCATAACACGGCCACGTTCGGAGAAGAAACGCTCCATCTGCGCCAGCCACTCTTCATGCAACACCAGCCCTTCACCTTTTGCGGTCGCGGCGGCCAGGGCGCTGAGATCGTCGCTGGTGGGACCGAGCCCGCCATTCACAATCAACACGTCGGCGTGTTCGCTACGCTCACGCAGCACATTCACCAGTGACTCAAGATTGTCGCCCACCGTATTGCGGCGCGTTAACGGTAATCCTTGCTCAAAGAAAAGATCGGCAAGCCAGGCAGCATTGGTATCAATAATTTGTCCATGCAGCACTTCGTCGCCGGTGGATAACATCTCCACGTTAATCATTGTGTTCTCCCGCTTATATGGTCAAAACACTATAGCGCAAATGGATGTCGGGAGAAGAGAGAAACTGGCGCGACAGAATGCCGCGCCGGCGTGATTAGAACCCTGCGCTGACCCCCACGTACGGGCCGTCAGCCAGTGCGTTGTCGCGGTTGCCGTCTTTACCCGCCAGGTTCAGATAGCGATAGCCTGCTTCAATCGTAATCGGACGCATGATGGTCCAGCGCGCGCCCGCGTTGGCTTCTTCATAGCTGTCGATACCGCTGGAGAGCGAATCCGGTGAGTAGTAATACTCGCCGAACAGGCCGAAGCTATCGCCAATTTTCCACTGCAGGCCGCCGCCTACCGCCGCCGCGTAACCTTCATCACCGTCGTTCGGGTTAGTGTAAATCCCCTTACCGCCCACGGTAGCCAGGAACGGGCCAAGCGGAATGTTCAGACCCAGGCCGAGGCTTGCCGCATCGCCATCGTCATCGTTATGCGTCCAGCCGCCGGTCATCGCCAGACCGGAGGTCTCGGTCCCAAGGCCAAAGCCGAGGTGAGTATAATCCTGACCCGCCGAGCCGTTGAAGCTGATAGCGCTCGCCGCCGAAGAAACAACCATCAGGCCTAAGCCCACTAATGCCACTTTTTTCATTGTCGTGATCCCGCACAATTTTATAGAGAAGTCCCAAAACCGCGAGATTTTAACCTGAGTCGCCCGGGGATCAAGCACTCTGCGTGCGGCAGATAAGTAGTTTGTAACGATTTGATACCCGGTTTTTTTTTACGTGAGCAGCAGAAAACGCATTTTAACGCTCAGGCCACCCAGCGTTTCGCTGCGCGTCAGCTGCAAAGGACTTCGGTGCAGACGGGCAATATCAGCGGCCAGCGCCAGCCCGATCCCTGATCCGGCGGCATCTCCGACGTTATCCAGCCGGTGGAAAGGCAGCATCGCCTGCTGGATCTGGTCCTCTTCAATGCCCGGACCACTGTCCTCCACGCTCAGCTCAACGGCGCCCTGGCCTGTTCGCAGGAACACGGTCACTGTCCCTTCTGCAGGGGTATATTTGATCGCATTCTCCAGCAGGTTGGCGCACAACTCCCCCAGCAGCACTTCCTCGCCTTCGATCATGACCGGCTGCTGCCGACCGTCATAGCCCAGGTCAATCGCTTTACTGCGCGCCTGCGCCAGCCGGGAGAAGCAGCAGTTTTGCACCACCTGAACCAAATCCACCGGCGCAAACTGGCCCTCCCCCTGCTCCTTACGCTTCACAGCGGAAAGCTGCAGCAGCCGTTCGGTCAGTACAATGGTGTCATCCAGGGTCGCATTCATTGCCCGCAGGCTCTCCTGCCACAGGGCGGGATCCTGACGCATCAGGGCAACGGAGACCTGGGTTTTCAGCACCGCCAGCGGGGTTTTGAGCTGATGCGAGGCATCCGCGTTGAAACGTTCCTGACGCGACAGCACGCCGCGCAGCCTGTCGATATAGCGGTTGAACGCCACAATCAGCAGCCGGGTCTCAGACCAGGGCAACAACTCCGGCAGCGGCGCGAGCAGGCCTGGATCACGGCGCACCATCAGCGAAGAGAGCTGGCGCATTGGGCGCAGTACGCGACGCAACAACCACGCGGTCAGCACCAGGGTCAGCAGCACCAGCAATCCCTGAGAGACCCATGATGAAAAGAGCAACTGACTGGCGAGATAGCGGCGGGACTGGAGCGTCTCCGCAACATAAATCTCCGCCATGCCGACGATATTCCCTTCATTGACGGGCTGCAGCAGACGCGCGACACGGATCGCCTGCCCGCGGTATTCGGTGTGATAAAACCAGGCCAGCGCCGGATAGAGCGTGGTGCGGGATGTTGCCGGGGGCATCCGGGGCAGATCGTCATAACCCGAGATTACCCGCCCGTCGGGATCAACCACTTTATAATAGAGCCGGTCGTTCATATTGAGTTCAAAGCTGTCGAGCACCACCCAGGGTACATTCACGCCCAGCCTGCCGTCGTGAACCTCCAGCCGCTCCGATATTGTTCGGGCAGAGGATAACAGCGTGCGGTCGTAAGCCTGCGTGGCCGCCTGCAATGCGCTGACATAGCTGTTAAATGCCGACAACCCCCACAGTAACAGCAACGGAAGCCCAAGAAACAGCAGCAGCTGCAGGTAAAGCGACTGCGGCTTAACCCACCTCATCGCCGCACTCCAGCACATAACCCAGTCCGCGAAGGGTGGTGACCCTCACGCCGCTACCGCTGAGCTTTTTGCGCAGACGATGAATATAGAGATCGATACTCTCCGGGCTGACGTCGTCATTCAGGCTAAACACCTGATCGAACAGCTGCTGCCGGGAAACGGGGCGGGTCCGGCGATGCATCAACACCTTCAGTAGCGACAGTTCACGCGGCGTGAGCGACAGAGGCTCGTCGCGCAGCAGGAAAAAGCCTTCGTCGTCATATTCCAGCTCCCCAAGGCGCTGACGCTCCTGCGTTCGCCCTTCGCTTCTGCGCAACAGGGCGCGCAGCCGCGCGTCAAGCTCCTCCAGCTCAAACGGTTTCGGCAGATAATCATCCGCTCCGGCGTTGAGCCCTTTCACCCGGTCCGCCACGTTGCTGCGCGCGGTGAGAAACAGGACGGGCAGCGTCTGACCGCGTTTACGCAGACGATGCACGACCTCCAGACCGTCAAAGCCGGGCATGCCGATGTCCAGAATGGCAACCGCATAGCTTTCTCCCTGCAGCAGATGGTCGGCGGCGCGCCCGTCAGAAACGCAGTCCACGGCAAAGCCCTCCTGCACCAGCGCTTTCTCCAGCCAGTGAGCCAGCTCACGATTATCTTCCGCGAGTAAGAGACGCATATCACATCCTGTAAAGTTGGTGTCGCATTGAAAGGGAAATGAAAGGTTATTGTTTTAACAATCACGCAACGGAACCGCTACAAGGTGGTTCACATAATCAGAAAAAAGACCCGTACCCGTACTCCCGGAACTCCGGCGTGAGGATAAAC
This sequence comes from Enterobacter sp. V89_11, assembly GCF_029967775.1. NCBI lineage: Bacteria > Pseudomonadati > Pseudomonadota > Gammaproteobacteria > Enterobacterales > Enterobacteriaceae > Enterobacter > Enterobacter sp. V89_11. The sequence goes on from NZ_JASCAN010000001.1 coordinate 247,182, forward strand.
GATGAAAAAACAACTACTTTCGACTCTTGCTGCAAGCGTATTGATGATAAGTGCCTCTGTCGTTCAGGCGCAGGATGCCCCGTCCCGCACCGAGTGCATTGCGCCGGCGAAACCCGGCGGCGGTTTCGATCTCACCTGCAAACTCATTCAGGTCAGCATGCTGGAGACCGGCGCTATCGCAAAACCCATGCGTGTGACCTATATGCCCGGCGGCGTGGGTGCCGTTGCGTACAACGCGATTGTCGCGCAACGCCCTGCGGAAGCCGGCACGGTGGTGGCTTTCTCCGGTGGCTCGCTGTTGAACTTGTCTCAGGGGAAGTTTGGCCGCTACGGCGTGGATGACGTGCGCTGGCTGGCAACCGTCGGTACCGACTACGGCATGATTGCCGTGCGCGCGGATTCACCGTGGAAATCCCTGAAAGACCTGCTGACCGCCATGGAAAAAGATCCGAACAGCGTGGTGATTGGCGCCGGTGCCTCCATAGGCAGCCAGGACTGGATGAAAGCCGCCCTGCTGGCACAGCAGGCGAAGGTTGATCCTCACAAGATGCGCTACGTGGCGTTTGAAGGGGGCGGCGAACCGGTGACGGCGCTGATGGGAAATCACGTTCAGGCGGTATCCGGCGATCTCAGTGAAATGGTGCCCTATCTGAACGGCGATAAAATCCGCGTGCTGGCGGTCTTCTCTGAGAACCGCCTGCCGGGCCAGCTGGCGAACGTCCCTACCGCAAAAGAACAGGGTTATGACCTGGTCTGGCCGATTATCCGCGGTTTCTTCGTCGGGCCAAAAGTGACCGATGCCGAATATCAGTGGTGGGTCGAAACCTTCAATAAACTCCAGCAGACCGAAGCGTTTAAAAAGCAGCGCGATCTGCGCGGGCTGTTTGAGTTCAACCTGAGCGGCAAGCCGCTGGATGAGTACGTCAAAAAACAGGTCAATGACTATCGCGAACAGGCGAAAGCCTTTGGCCTTGCCAAATAACCGGAGGCGGTATGAGCGATCGTATTTTTGCCGGGATTTGGCTGCTGCTCTGCGTCGGTGGGATGTTCGTCGCCTGGCAGATTCACAGCGAGTACAGCTATGAACCGGTGGGGCCGCGCCCCTTCCCGATGGGCATTGTTGGACTGATGCTGCTCTGCTCGGTGGCCCTGCTGCTCCGTCATCCGGATACCGTAGAGTGGCCACCGCGCCGTATTCTGCAGCGTCTGCTGGTGATGGTCATCGTTCTGCTGATGTACGCCTGGGGTTTTGAGTGGCTCGGCTTTCCGGTGGCAACCGCCATCCTGACGATGGTGATCGGCATACTGTTTAACGCCACCCTCCCGGCGGCGGGGATTTCCGGCGCGGTAATGGGGATCTTGCTGTGGTTTGCCTTTGACCGCCTGCTGGATGTGACCTTACCGCTCGGCGCATGGTTTAATTAACGGAGCACGCTATGGATACCTGGATTTATCTCTCGCAGGGGTTCGCCGTGGCGATGACCCCGGAAAACCTGGTGATAGCCCTGATCGGCTGCTTTGTCGGGACCATTGTGGGTCTGCTGCCCGGCCTTGGGCCGATTAACGGCGTTGCCATTTTACTCCCGCTGGCGTTTGCCCTGCATCTGCCTGCGGAATCGGCGCTGATCCTGCTGGCGACGGTGTATATCGGCTGTGAATATGGCGGGCGTATTTCCTCCATCCTGCTGAACGTGCCCGGCGATGCGGCGGCCATTATGACCGCGCTGGATGGCTATCCGATGGCACGGCAGGGTCGCGGTGGCGTGGCGCTGTCCATCTCCGCGGTCAGTTCGTTTTGTGGTTCACTGATTGCCATCGGCGGTATCATTCTGTTTGCCCCTGCGCTGGCCCAGTGGTCGCTGGCGTTTGGCCCGGCAGAGTATTTTGCGCTGATGGTCTTTGCCATCGCCTGTCTCGGCAGCATGATGGCGCAGAATCCGCTGAAATCGTTTTTGTCCGCGCTGATTGGCTTAGGGTTAGCCACCGTCGGCGTGGATGCCAACACCGGGGTTTATCGCTTTACCTTTGACAGCGTGCACCTTTCCGACGGCGTGCAGTTTATCGTGGTCGTGATTGGCCTGTTCTCGGTCTCTGAAATTTTATTGATGCTGGAACATACCAGCAGCGGACAGACGCTGGTGCGTAAAACGGGCCGCATGCTTTTCAGTGCCAAGGAGGGCGCACAGTGTATCGGCGCGACGCTGCGTTCGTCGGTGATTGGCTTCTTCGTCGGTATTCTACCGGGGGCCGGGGCCACCATCGCCAGCGCCATCACTTACATGACCGAGAAAAAGCTCAGCGGCAACAGTGACAGCTTCGGCAAGGGCGACATTCGCGGGGTAGCGGCCCCAGAGGCTGCGAATAACGCCTCGGCCTGCGGTTCGTTTATCCCGATGCTGACCCTTGGCGTGCCGGGCTCGGGCACCACGGCGGTGATGATGGGCGCGCTGACGCTCTATAACATTACGCCTGGACCGGCCATGTTTACCGAGCAGCCGGATATTGTCTGGGGGCTGATTGCAGCGCTGCTGATCGCCAACGTGATGCTGCTGGTCATGAACATTCCGCTGATTGGTCTGTTCACCCGGATGCTGACAATTCCCCTGTGGTTCCTGGTGCCGGCTATCGCGGCCGTCTCTGCGGTGGGGGTGTATGCGGTACACAGCACCACTTTCGATCTGGTGCTGATGGTGCTGCTTGGCGTACTGGGCTACATCCTGCGTAAGATGCACTTCCCGATGTCACCGCTGATTTTAGGCTTTGTGCTGGGAGAGATGCTGGAGCAGAACCTGCGCCGCGCCTTGTCCATCAGCAACGGCAATATGTCTATTCTGTGGGACAGCAGCGTGACGAAGGTGCTGTTAGCGATGGCCATTCTGGTGATTGTGGTTCCGCCGGTATTGCGTCTGCTGCGTCGCCGCCAGCGCAAACCGGCACCGGATATCGGTTGATTATCCTTTCAACAGACGGGTGACCCACTCTTTTAATGCCTGGCGGGAGATCTTAATCCCGCCATTTTTGAGCTCTGCCGGCAGCATCAGCCAGTGCACTGGCTGCTCAAAGCGCGCCAGTTTACCCTGTACCCACGCCGGGAAACCGGTGATATCGGTTCCCGGTTCACACTCCACCACCGCCACCGGACGCTGACCGAACTCGGCGTCATCGAGTGGGACGATAAACGCCTGGTTTATCTGCGGATGGCGGGCAATAACCCGCTCAAGGCTTTCCGGCTGGATCCCTTCGCCCCCGCTGAAAAAGAGGTTGTCCATTCGGCCAAGGATCGTCAGGCGCCCGTCATGCCATTCCCCGCGATCGCGGGTGGCAAACCAGCCCTGTGCATTGGTCAGCGGAATCAATGCACCGTCCCGCCAGTAACCTGCGGCCATACTTTGCGCTTTGATCCACACTTCACCGTCAACCACCCGCACCTCTCTGCCCGGCAGCGCAGCGCCGACGTCCGGTTCACCGTCCGCCTCTTTGGCACAAACCGTTGAGGCAAACTCCGTCAGACCGTAGCCACAGAAAGTGCGGATCCCCCGCTGGCCCGCCTGCTGAGTCAGGTCAACGGGGATCGCGGCCCCACCAAGCAGTACGGCTTTCAGCGCGGCAGGCTGATGTGCATTAAGCAGACGCCAGAGCTGCGTCGGTACCAGTGAGGCATGCGTACAGCCCTGCAGGGCCTGCGCCAGCGGCTGCTTCTCGCGGACGGTTAAGCGCGCGCCAGCCTGCAACCAGCGCCACAAAATCCCCTGCCCGGAGACATGAAACAGCGGCAGGGAGAGCAGCCAGTCGTCTTCATCGTCGTAGGGCATCAGCGAAAGCACGCCGCGCGCACTGGCAAGATGGGCGGCACAGGTATGGACCGCCGCCTTGGGTAAACCGGTTGAACCGGATGTCAGCGTCATGGAAGCCAGCCGCGACGGTTGCCACGCCACGCGACACCCGCCCGGCGCCTCGCGCATACTGAGCGCGACCAGCCCGTCGTAGACGCCGTCCAGCACCAGGGCAAAGCGCAGCGTCATCTGCGGGAGCAACACGTCCAGCAGCGGGTGCGGCAGCTGCGGGTTAACGGGAAGAATACGTGCCCCGCACTGAAGCAATGCCAGCCACGCCATCAGGGTTTGCGGGTGATTATGCGCCAGCAGCAGTACGCCGTCGCCCTCCTGCACACCCTGCAGCTGAAAGCCCGCGGCCAGTCTGTCGATGCGCGCACACAGCTGTTGCCAGCTGAGCGTCTCATCGTTCAGCCTCAGGGCCGGTTTATCAGCATACTGCGCGCACCAGTGTCGCCACGGCCAGTCGGTAAAACTCATAGCAACGGCTCCAGCCCCTCAACGTCAAGGAGCGGCAGCGTGCTGTCTGGCCACGGACGGATAAGCTGATTTTGCATCAGGTTCAGCGTATCGAGACCGGGGACAGTGTCTGGCGTTAACCAGGCGGCAATGCGCGCCAGTTGGGTTAGCCCCAGGCTGGACTCAATCGAAGAGCTAATGACCGCCGTCAGCCCGGCGGCATGGGCCGCCGCGACCTGTTCGCGTACCTTAGCAAGGCTGCCGGTCAAGGTCGGTTTAATAACCACCGCGCGGACACCCGGTTCGGCGACAAACGCAAAGCCGTCTTCACGCAGGCTTTCATCCCACGCGATGGCAATGCTGGTTTCACGGGCAAACGCCCGGGAATCGTCGCGAGTTTTACACGGCTCTTCCAGAAACGCGATACGACTGCGGTACGCCGGGTTTACGTACTTCGCGAACTGCTGCGCCTTCAGCGGCGTCCAGGCGCGGTTAGCATCCAGACGCAGATGCAGGTCGGGCAATGCTTCCAGTAAGAGGTTAGCGACCATCCCATCGCGTACCGCTTCATAGAGACCGACTTTGATTTTCGCCACTTTCTCGCCCGGCATGGCGGCGAGCAGCGCAAACAGCTCATCCGGATCGCCCGTACAGAGCGGTGCCGCGCGGTAATTAGCCTCTGCAGGCAAGCTACCGTCCAGCTCCGCCAGCGCGCAGCTAATACCAAAAGCCGTGGAACGCACCTCCGGTAACGCCGGGTTCGCGCCCTCACACCACTCACTGGCCCACGCCAGTAATACCGCCTGCGCGTCATCCAGCGATTCAAGGCTAAAGCCCGGCAGCGGCGAAATCTCGCCCCAGCCTTCCTGCTCGCCCTGCTGCAGATGCACCAGCATGCCATCACGGGTTTTTAACCGCCGTTCACGCAGCACCACGCCCGCGTCCATCGGTATCTGCCAGCGGTAAACCTGCGCGCGACGCATTACGGATTCCGTTTATATTTGCTGAAATCAGGCTGGCGTTTTTCGTTAAAGGCGTTGCGACCTTCCTGCCCTTCTTCGGTCATGTAGAACAGCATGGTGGCGTTACCTGCCAGCTCCTGCAGACCTGCCTGACCGTCACAGTCGGCATTCAGGGCCGCTTTCAGGCAGCGTAGCGCCATTGGGCTGTTTTGCAGCATTTCACGACACCAGCGCACGGTCTCTTTCTCGAGGTCGGCAATTGGCACCACGGTGTTCACCAGGCCCATATCCAGCGCTTCCTGAGCAGTGTACTGACGGCACAGGAACCAGATTTCGCGGGCTTTTTTCTGACCGACAATGCGAGCCATGTAGGAAGCCCCCCAGCCACCATCGAACGAACCCACTTTCGGGCCCGTCTGGCCAAAGATGGCGTTCTCTGCGGCAATGGTCAGGTCACACATCATGTGAAGCACATGGCCGCCGCCGATGGAGTAGCCTGCCACCATCGCCACCACCGGTTTTGGACAGGTGCGGATCTGGCGCTGGAAATCGAGCACGTTCAGGTGGTGAACGCCAGAGTCATCCTGGTATCCGCCGTAATCGCCGCGCACTTTCTGATCGCCACCGGCACAGAACGCTTTTTCACCTTCGCCGGTCAGGACGATAACACCGATGTTGTCGTCATAGCGCGCGTCTGCCAGCGCCTGAATCATCTCTTTGACGGTCAGCGGACGGAACGCGTTACGCACCTGCGGGCGGTTGATGGTGATTTTGGCAATGCCGTCTGCGGATTTGTGGTAACGAATGTCGGAGTAACCTTCGGAGCAGTCTTGCCATTCAACCGGCGCATAGAGCATGTGTTCATCAGGATAGATCATAGAGAGTCCTTTATTCGAAGACGCAGTATCTCAGCCAGACTCGCAGCAACCGCAGCGGGGTTTTCCCGGTGGGCGTTGTGTCCGGCATGGGGGATCGCATGGCGTACGGCGTGCAGTTCAGCCGCAAGGGCTTTGAACTTCTCATCACGTTCACCATATAAATAATCAAAAGCGACGTTGCAGGCGCTCAGTCCCGGACGCAAATCAGGCTGCACGGCCAGCGAGGTGGCCTCGAGCATCATCGCCAGAGTCGCGCCATTGTTCTGGCTACGCTGACGAATAAGCGCCTGCCGCTGAACGTCCGTCAGGGAAGCAAATACGGGTTGTCGGTACCAGTCAGTGAAAACCACGTCGAGTGCCTCGGTACGAAAGCGCCGCGCCCAGCGGCGATCGGATGCCAGCCGCGCACTCCGCTCACCGGCGTCCTGTAGCCCGGGATGGCCGCCTTCCACAATAATGCCCTTCAGCCCCTCTGGCTGCTGGCAGGCATGGAACATCGCAATGCGGCCGCCGAGGGAATACCCCACCAGCCAGAAATTCAGTATGTTGTAACTAAGCAGGGTTCGGGTCAGCAAATCGCTCATCTCCTCGAACCCGGTCACGCCAGTATTGCCGGAATCACCGTGCCCCGGCAGGTCGAGATACAGCTGCGGGTAATCGCTCAGCGCCGCCCCGACCGTCTGCCACTCACGGCAATCCCCGGAAAAACCGTGCAAAAAGACCAGCCAGGGATAACCTGGCTTTCCAGCCTGCTGCACGCCCGCGAGGATCACAGGTGGCTTACCTGGGCCAGCAGGCTTTGCAGTTTCTGCGCGCCGTCAGCATCGTTCACCACCAGCTCGATCAGCGTCGCACCGGGCTGTCGCCAGGCGCTGCTCAGGGCCGCATCAAGCGCTTCCCAGCTTTCCGGGCGATGGTATTTCAGGCTGAACATTGCCGCGGCGTGTTCAAACTGCACGTTCTGGGGCATCAGATAGAAACGCTCACGTTCGCTCTGCGGGGTGGGCAGCAGGGAGAAAATCTGTCCACCGTTGTTGTTAACCACAATCAGCACAAACGGTGCCGAAACCTGACGCAGCAGCGCCAGGGCATTGAGGTCGTACAGCGCGGAGAGATCGCCAACGATTGCCAGCGTAGACTTCGCGCTGGCACGCTGTACGCCCGCCGCCGTGGAGATCAACCCGTCAATGCCGCTGGCCCCCCGGTTACTGTAGACCGGGTAACCGGCTGGCAGCTTTGAAAAGGCATCTATCAGGCGAACCACCAGGCTATTGCCGACAAAGAGCTGCCCCTGCTCGGGCAGATACTGACGAATACGGTGTGCCAGCCCGGCCTCACTGAATGCTTCGCAGCTCGCCTGGGTTAACGTCCAGGCCTGTTCCGAAAGCGCCGGGATCGCAACGGCCCAGGGCTTGCGTTTTTCAGCCGGATGGAGCGCAAGCCAGGTATCAATCTCACTGACCAGACGACGACCACGATGGTGTGCCGGGTCGAGCCGCCCGTCCAGCGAGTCCACCAGCCAGTACTCTTCTGGATCACAGGTTGCCTGCCACTGCAGTAACCGTTTACCGGTCAGGCTTGAGCCGAGCTGGACAATAATCTGCGCCTGCGAAAGCTCGGTGACCGCCTTCGCATTCCCCAGCCAGAGGTCGGCACACGGCAGCGGCTGACCGGTCTGGGAAAGCACGTCGCCAATCAGCGGCCAGCCAAGGGTTTGCGCCCATTCCGCAACCAGCTTGCCTTGCGCGGCGCTCATGCGCCCGGCAACCACCACGCCACGCTTCTGCCGCCAGAAGAACCAGTCACGTTGTCTGGCGCTTTCAGGATGCGGTTGTGCACGCAGCCACGGCTTTTCACTTTGCCACCACTCACCCAGGGTGCGCTGCCATTCAAGACCGGTGTCATCCATTTCACCATACAGCGGTTCGGCAAACGGACAGTTAATATGCAGCGCCCCGCTGCGCAGTGTCCCGATGACATGATCGATTGTCGAGACCAGCCAGCTTGCCGGAATATCCTGAGTAGGACGCGGTAGCGCGATTGCCTGTGAAGGATGCGAGGCAAAGATGCCCGGCTGACGAATGGCCTGGTTGGCGCCACAGTCGATAAGCTCGGGGGGACGATCCGCGGTCAGCAGGATCAGTTTCTCCCCGGTTAATCCGGCTTCGATCAGCGCCGGATAGAGGTTTGCCACCGCGGTACCGGAGGTCACAATCACCGCCACAGGCTCGTTGCTGACTTTCGCCAGCCCCAGCGCCAGATGGCCAAGCCCGCGTTCATCAAAATGAGTGTGGTGAATAAATGCCCGGTTTTCAGCGGCCGCCAGCGTCAGCGGCGTTGAACGAGAACCCGGTGCAATACACACGTGCCTGACGCCATGGCGAGTCAGGGCTTCAAGGATCACCGCCGCCCAGCGTCGGTTAAAAGAACTTACTGACATGAGATTGTCCGGTATCAAGAATGCGACACAGTATAAATAATAGAAAAAATTGGAATTTTGATATGAATCGGGATTGCGCGAATCAGTCTTAATCCCTTAGGAGCAGAGAGCGCAGTCCGGCCGCTTTGTTTTCTATCTCCTGCCACTCCTGCTCCGGGTCAGAGCCGCTGACAATTCCTGCCCCGGCGTACAGCCGCAGGGCGTCTTCGTAAACACGGGCAGAACGCAACGCCACGCAGAACTCGCTTTGTTCAGGGGATAAATACCCGGCAGAACCGGCGTACCACTCGCGGTCGAACGGCTCGTTGTGGTAGATAAAGTCGCGCGCCGCCTGACGCGGCAGGCCGGCGACGGCCGCCGTGGGCTGCAGAACATGCAGGCATTGTGCATCGTCAGCGTGTTTGAGCTCGGTCCAGATACAGCGACGCAGATGCTGTACTTTACGCAGCCGTACAACCTGGGCGGGCAGCACCTCCAGCGTCTGGGTATGGTGCTGGAGCCGCTGGCAAATATCTTCCACCACCAGCATATTTTCTCGCTGATTTTTGTCGTCGTTCATCAGCCAGTCGCCCAGCCGTTCAGCCTGTTTATCATCGGTATGGCTGGCGACGGTGCCTGCCAGCGCTTCCGTGCGCAGCAGCTTGCCGCGTCTGCGCCACAGGCGCTCGGGGGTCGAGCCGAGAAACGCGTTGCTGGCATCGAACACCATGCAGAAATGGTAGCAGTTCAGGTTCAGGGCGCGGCTGGCAGCCATCAGTGCGACGGGGTTAACAGAGTGCTTAAACTGCAGGTCGGTTGCCCGGGCGAGCACCACCTTTTCAAAATCACCGCGTGCGATGGTCTGGGTTGCCTTGCGGATAAGGCGCAGCCATTCGGGTTGTTCCGGATGATGCTTTTCCTGCACAACCTCAACGGACAACGGACGAATGGGTCTCGCCTCACCGAGCTGCTGGAGAAAATCCAGCGCGGCGCGGGCATCATCGTGAAGCGAACTGTCGCTCCACAGCTGCAGGCGTAACGTGGCCTGTCCGGCGGTACGTCGCCACAGCAGACGCGGTAAAAACAGACTGCCCTGCTCGGGATTAAACGCATTCAGGCCGCAGATACGCGTGTCGCGGGCCGCATCATGCGCCTGCAAAAACTGTGAGGCAAATGCCAGAGAGGAGAAATGCGCGACGGCACCAAGCGCAGCAAGTTCTTCATCACCGTTACGCTGTTGCCAGTAAAACTGAGGATAGCAATGCTGAACACCCAGCCAGGCCAGGGGATCGAAGGCGTCGTTTAACGGGAAAGAGACGTCGAAGTGATGTAAACCGGGTGCAGTGGGTAACGCTTGCGTAAGCTGGCTACGCAGATGCTCCAGCGCGGTGGAAATCGAATTCACGCGAACCTCTCCCTGTTAAAACCGCATATTATACGGGGTACTGACCATAAATAGCAGTACCCACGTATAGGGAGTGGTTAACCGTATAAGGAACGTTAACGGCGGGCTAAAAGCAGCCCCAGCACCAGTCCGACAGCTGCCCCTACCCCGATGCCTTGCCATGGTTTTTCATGGACGTAATCATCGGCACGGTATACCGCCTTTTTCGCGCGGTAGTAGTAATTGTCCGAAGCATGGCTGACGCGATTTTTAACATCATCCAGTGCTTTTTCGGCACGGGCTTTCAGCTCAATATATTTCTGATCGGCAGGGTCGCCCGACGAACGTAACACCTCTTCCAGCGTTTCGCTCAGCAAGGCCAGGTCGTCATCGATACGGGTATCCCAGGATTGAAATGACATATTTTTCTCCATGTTAGTACACCAGTCCGCTAACTATAGCCAACGACTCGCCATTACGCCTGTTTCGCTTCCCGCGCCATGCCGATGTGTGGAATACCGTCCTCATCGTACACGTCCGTCACGGGCGTAAACCCAAAATGCCCGTAAAACGGTTGCAGGTGCGCCTGCGCGCCCAGATATAACGCCTTGTCCGGCCACTGTTTTTGGCACGCTTCCAGCGTTTTTTCCATCAGCTGATAGCCCAGTTTTTCACCACGCGCGTTGCCGCTGATAATCACGCGACCAATCACGACAGGCTCAAAATCGTCTTCGCTTTTCAGAATCCTCGCATACGCCACCAGCGCGTTGTCCCGCCAGCCAAGAATATGGCGATTCTCGCCAATAAGATCATCGCCATCGATATCCTGATACGGGCAGGTTTGTTCAACAACAAACACTTCGCAGCGCAGTTTGAGCAGCGCGTAAAGTGACGTTACCGTGAGCTCACTATGGTGTAAATCTTGCCACTGGATCATGTCAGTCTCCTTCCTGGGTTCATCACGTTATACTAAACCCCTCCCCGTTCGGCAAAGGGCTGATTACGTTATGGAACTGATTTTTCTCGGTACGTCCGCTGGAGTGCCAACCCGATCACGAAATGTGACCGCGATTCTGCTGGATTTGCAGCACCCGACGCGGGGTGGATTATGGCTTTTTGACTGCGGTGAAGGGACGCAGCATCAGCTGTTACATACCCCGTATCATCCCGGCAAACTGGATAAAATTTTCATTACCCATCTGCATGGCGACCATCTGTTTGGCCTGCCTGGCCTGCTGTGCAGCCGCTCAATGGCGGGCAATGCCAACCCGCTGACGATTTACGGGCCTGCGGGTATTCGGGAATTTGTCGACACCACGCTGCGCCTGAGCGGCTCATGGACAGATTATCCCCTGGAGGTGGTGGAGATAACCGCTGGTCTGGTGCTGGATGACGGTGTGTATCGGGTGACAGCCCAACCCCTGAGCCATCCGGTAGAGTGCTATGGTTATCGCATTGAGGAGCAGGATAAACCCGGCGCGCTCAATGCGTCGGCGTTACTGGCCGACGGAATAAAACCCGGGCCGCTGTTCCAGCGCCTGAAGCAGGGCGAAACCGTGACGCTGGAAGACGGGCGCGTCATCAACGGGCAGGATTACCTCGCCGCCCCGCAGCCCGGGAAAAAACTGGCGATTTTTGGCGACACGGCCCCGTGCCCGGCGGCGTTGCTGCTGGCACAGGGTGTGGATCTCATAGTGCATGAAGCCACTCTCGAGGCGGCGATGGAAGAGAAAGCCAACAGCCGGGGCCATAGCTCTACGCACCAGGCGGCGCAGCTTGCGCATGACGCGGGCGTCGGGAAACTGATCGTCACCCATGTCAGCTCGCGCTACGATGCCCGGGGCTGTGAACGCCTGCTGGCAGAGTGCCGTGAACGGTTCCAGGAATGTGAGCTGGCCGAAGATTTCGCTAAGGTCAGCGTTTAGTCCTTCATTTTTCTCTCAGAGTGCCGATAACGATTAAAAGGTCAGCATTTCTCTCGAGGGTAGAATGGATAATTTCCAGAAAGATATTGATGACAGGGCGAATCTCACCCTGTCGAACCGTTTTGAACTGTTGCTGTTCCGTCTTGGCACCTCTCTGAACGCAAATAAATCCGAGCTGTTTGGCATTAACGTCTTTAAGCTGCGTGAAATTGTGCCGATGCCAGAGTTCACGAAACCCGCCGGGATGAAATCACCGCTGATGGGCATGGTGAATATTCGCGATCAGGTTATCCCGGTAATCGACCTGGCTGCCGTGGCGGGCTGTAAGCCAACCACCGGGCTGAACATCCTGCTGATCACGGAATATGCCCGCAGCGTGCAGGCTTTTGCGGTGGAATCCGTTGAGAACATCATGCGTCTTGACTGGAAGCAGGTGCACGCGGCGGAAACTGCCGTCAGCGGGCGGTATATCACTAGTATCGCCTGTCTGGATGAGAAGACCGATACCAATGAGCTGGCGATGGTGCTCGACGTTGAGCAAATCCTGTATGACATTACCCCGGCCAACCACGACCTGCATGCCACGGATCTGAAGACCACGAAATTCCACATCAAGCCCGGTGCCGTCGCGATTGTCGCCGAAGACTCTAAAGTGGCACGCTCGATGCTGGAAAAAGGTCTGCAGGCGATGGAGATCCCGGCGCAGCTGCATATCACCGGCAAAGACGCGTGGGAGAAAATTAGCGTGCTGGCGGCACAGGCTCAGGCTGAAGGTGTGCCGATTACCGATAAGATTGCACTGGTGCTGACCGACCTGGAAATGCCGGAGATGGACGGCTTTACCCTGACGCGTAAAATCAAAACCGACCCGCTGTTGAAAGATATTCCGGTGGTGATCCACTCTTCCCTCTCCGGCAATGCTAACGAAGATCATATTCGTAAGGTGAAAGCCGACGGTTACGTGGCAAAGTTTGAACTCAATGAACTCTCGTCAGTCATTGAAGAAGTTCTGGATCGGTCAATGAAGAAGATTGACGGTCCGCTGATTAGCCGTAAACAGCTGGCTTAACTTTCAGCAGGCTCACGCCTTCCCGACAGGGCAAGGCCGCAAGCCAACAAAAAACCCGCCGAGGCGGGTTTTTTTATTCACTGCGGTCAAACAGCAACGTGATTACATCAGCGGCATCGCGTGCTGCACGATGGTGATCAGCGGCTGTGGATAGATACCGAAGATCAGTACCAGCAGCGCGGAGATCAGTACCACGATACCACCGGCGCTGTACTGCCAGTTACGCGGCGCATCGCGGTTCAGCTGCTGAGGTGCACTCAGATACAGACTCACGGCCACACGCAGGTAGTAGTAGAGACCGATTGCAGAGCCGATCACCACGCCCGCCGTCAGCCACCACAGGTGTGCCTGCACACCCACTGCCAGCACGTAGAACTTACCGATAAAGCCCAGCGTCATCGGAATACCCGCCAGAGAGAGCATCATTACTGTCATAACGGCGGACAGAATCGGACGGTGCCAGAACAGACCACGGTAGGAGAACAGAGAATCTGCATCCGGACCACGGTACGGGCTGGACATCAGGCTCACCACGCCGAACGCGCCGAGGCTGCTGAACAGGTAACCGGCCAGGTAAACACCGACGGTCTCCATCGACATCTCACCGCTCTGCAGCGCAATCAGTGCCACCATCAGGTAGCCCAGATGGGAGATAGATGAGTAGCCCAGCAGACGTTTAATATTGGTCTGGCTCAGCGCCATCAGGTTACCGAAGATGATGGAAGCAAACGCGATGATACCCAGCACCACACGAACCGCTTCACTGTCACCCACCGGCGCATACAGGAACAGACGCATCACCACCCCGAAGATAGCGATTTTGCTCGCCGTCGCCAGGAAGGTTGAGACAGGAGCAGGCGCGCCCTGGTAGACGTCTGGCGTCCACAGGTGGAACGGAACCAGAGAGAGCTTAAAGCCAAGGCCAACAATCATCATGCCCAGACCCGCCAGCAGCAGCGGTTCGTGCAGCATACCGTCGCCGAGGCTCTTGCCGAGCGCCATGAAAGAGAGGTTTCCGGACTGTGCGTACAGCAGCGCGATACCAAACAGCAGGAAAGACGACGCGGCAGCAGACAGAATGGTGTACTTGATGCTCGCTTCCAGAGAACGTTTCTGACGGAAAGCGTAACCAATCAGACCGAACAGCGGCAGAGAGATAAGCTCAATACCGAGGAACAGCGCAGCCAGATGGTTCGCATTCGCCAGCAGAATACCGCCCAGCGCGGCAATCAGTACCAGCAGGTAAAACTCTTCTTTGTTGTCGTTGTAGCCTTCCAGCCATGGGTACGCAAACGTACAGGTTGCCAGGCTCGCCAGCAGAACCAGACCCGAGTACAGCATGGCATAGCCGTCAACGCGCATCAGTGGAGTGACGTCCATCGCCCCGCCCTGGCCAACAAACCAGAGAGAGACTAATGCGGCGTTCAGACCGATGACCGACAGCGTGGCATTCAGGAAGTGATTGCGTCGCCACGCAATGGAGAGCATCACAACCACCACCGTCAATCCGACGATCAGCAGCGGTAGCAGCGCGATCAGTTGTTGTGGAGTTATTGTCATGGCGAATTACGGCCTTGTAGTAGAAGCAGAATTAACAAACCACTGCTGGATATTCCCCATCGCGGAGTGCGAGGTATCCAGAATTGGCTGCGGGAAGAAGCCCAACAGCACCAGCAGTACGACCAGCAGCAGGATGATGAACAGCTCACGCAGCGACATCCCCGGCAGTTCTTTTGCAGCAATTTCGCTCTTCGCTTTACCGAAGTAAGCGCGATGCAGCATCGCCAGCGAGTAAACGGAAGCGAACACCAGACCAAAGGTGGAGATCACGGTAATGACCGGCACCACTTTGAAGCTGCCGAACAGAATCATAAATTCGCCGACGAAGTTACCGGTGCCTGGCATACCCAGCGTGGCCACCGCGAAGAACATAGAGAGCGCTGGCAGCCATTTAATTTTGCTCCACAGACCGCCCATCATACGCATGTCACGGGTGTGAAGACGTTCGTACAGCTGACCACACAGGATGAAGAGACCGGCTGCGGACAGACCGTGCGCAATCATCTGGATAACCGCACCCTGGTAAGCCAGCTGGCTGCCGGTGTAGATGGCAATCAGTACAAAGCCCATGTGGGAAACGGAGGTGTACGCAATCAGACGTTTAATGTCGTACTGCGTGAAGGCCATCCAGGCACCGTAGAAGATACCGATCACACCAAGCCACATCGCAATTGGCGCGAACTCAGCGGACGCATTCGGGAACAGCGGCAGAGCGAAACGCAGCAGACCGTAGGCCGCGGTTTTCAGCAAGATCCCCGCCAGGTCAACGGAACCCGCCGTTGGCGCCTGTGAGTGCGCGTCTGGCAGCCAGCCGTGCAGGGGAACCACCGGCATTTTCACCGCGAAGGCAATGAAGAAGCCCAGCATCAGCAGGTATTCCACACCGTGAGACATCGGGGTCTTCAGCAGGTCTTCATAGTTGAAGGTCCAGATACCGGTCGCCGTGTGGTGAACAAACACCAGCGCCAGAATCGCAATCAACATCACCAGACCGCTCGCCTGGGTATAGATGAAGAACTTGGTTGCCGCCGTGATACGCGTTTTACCGTCGGACGCCTTATGGCCCCACAGCGCGATCAGGAAGTACATCGGCACCAGCATCATCTCCCAGAAGAAGAAGAACAGGAACATGTCGATGGCAAGGAACACGCCGATCACGCCGCCCAGGATCCACATCAGGTTCAGGTGGAAGAAGCCCTGGTATTTTTCAATTTCTCGCCAGGAGCACAGTACCGCCAGAACGCCGAGCAGACCCGTCAGCACCACCATCAGCAGCGACAGACCGTCGATAGCCAGGTGAATGGTTATCCCAAAACGCGGGATCCACGGCAGAATAAATTCAGACTGCCACTGCGGAATCCCCGCAGACTGCGTCAGAGAGTAGCCACCCTGCAACCACAGTTGCAGACCAAGCGCGAGCGTCAATCCCATGGTGATCAGCGCGATCCAGCGCGGCATCTTCACGCCAAAGCGTTCAGTCTGCCAGCACAGGAAGCCGCCGATGAAGGGAATTAATATTAGCCAGGGTAGTAACATGGCGATTTACATTCCTTTTTAAGGCCCCCAGCAGGGGCCTGATTTTCAACGAATTCGAATAAAATTCACTTAACGATCAACGCAACACCATCAGCAGCGCCAGCACGACAACCGCACCGATGCTCATGGACGCCACATACCAGCGCAGGTAACCGTTCTCGCTGAACAGCAGGCCTTTACCTGCAAAGCGGGAAAGGATCGCCGGGATATTCATCAGGGAGTTCAGCGGATCGCGTTTCAGCAGCCACGCAATGCCCAGGAACGGCTTGACGAAGATCATGTCGTACAGCCAGTCGAAGCCCCACGCGTTGTACCACCAGGTCCCCAGCAGGCGGCCTGGCGCACTGTTGGCAACGGCAGTCACCAGCGTGCGTTTGCCCAGCCACAGCCATGCTGCGATCAGGATGCCCGCGATAGCGACCACACCCGAGGTGATTTCAAGCGTCAGAACGCGACCGTGCTCAAGCTCGGTGGTGTCCGGCAGTACGCCCTGCAGCGGTGGCACAATCAGTGCGCCAACGAAGGTGGAGAGTACCAGCAGCACAATCAGCGGCAGGTGATGAGTAATCCCCTTCCCTGCGTGAGCGTGAATTTGTTCTTTACCGTGGAATACGATGAAAATCATACGGAAGGTATACAGGGAGGTCATGAACGCACCGACCAGACCCGCAACCATCAGATTGATATGACCATTCGCCATGGCACCGGCAAGGATTTCGTCCTTACTGAAGAAGCCCGCGGTAATCAGCGGCAGTGCCGCCAGCGCCGCGCCGCCCACCAGGAAGCAGACATAAACCAGCGGAATGGACTTACGCAGTCCGCCCATCTTGAAGATGTTCTGCTCGTGGTGGCAGGCCAGAATCACGGAACCGGATGAGAGGAACAGCAGCGCTTTAAAGAACGCGTGCGTCATCAGGTGGAAAATGGCTGCGTCCCATGCCTGAACACCCAGTGCCAGGAACATATAACCAATCTGGCTCATGGTGGAGTATGCGAGAATGCGTTTGATGTCGGTTTGCACCAGCGCGGCAAAGCCTGCCAGCACCAGCGTTACCGCACCAACGATACCCACCAGATGCAGAATTTCCGGCGTCATCAGGAACAGACCATGCGTACGCGCAATCAGGTAGACCCCAGCGGTAACCATGGTTGCGGCGTGGATCAGCGCGGAGACAGGCGTTGGACCTGCCATCGCGTCGGCCAGCCATGTCTGCAACGGCAGCTGCGCGGATTTACCCACGGCACCACCCAGCAGCATCAGCGTTGCCCACCACAGCATGTCATTGCCGGCAGCGAAGTGCGCTGGCGCCAGTTCCACCATTTCGCGGAAATTCAGCGTGCCCAGTTCGTTGTAGAGAATGAACAGCGCGAAGGCGAGGAAGACGTCACCCACACGGGTCACGACAAACGCTTTCATGGCCGCTGCGCCATTCTTCGGATCGGTATAGTAGAAGCCGATCAGCAGATAAGAGCAGAGACCCACGCCTTCCCAGCCGAGATACATCAACAGCAGGTTATCGGCCAGCACCAGAACAACCATGCTCGCGATAAACAGGTTGGTGTAGGCGAAGAAGCGGGAGTAACCCTCTTCACCACGCATATACCAGGAGGCAAACATGTGGATCAGGAAGCCCACGCCGGTCACCACGGAGAGCATGGTCAGAGAGAGACCATCCAGCACCAGGTTGAAACCGATGTTGAAATCACCGACCGACATCCAGGTCCACAGCGGTACGCTGAAGGCCTGACGCCCGTTATTAAAGAAGTCGATACCCGCATACGCTGTCACCAGCGCAGCCAGACCCACAGAGCCCATGCCGACAGTGGCGGACAGATTCTCAGACCAGCGGCCACGAGAAAACGCCAGCAGCACGAAGCCAATCAGCGGAAAAATAATGGTTAAGGCAAGCATGTTCATCCACGCAACTCACTTACTGAATCGATGTTCAGGTTCTGGCGGCGACGATGGAGCTGCAGTAACAGCGCCAGGCCAATACTCGCTTCGGCAGCCGCGAGGCTGATGGCGAGAATGTACATCACCTGACCATCGGTCTGGCCCCAGTAGCTTCCGGCGACCACGAAGGCCAGCGCGGAGGCGTTAATCATGATTTCCAGACCGATCAGCATAAACAGCAGATTGCGGCGGATAACCAGACCGGTTAAGCCCAGAACGAATAAAATCGCAGCGAGGATCAGTCCATGTGTTAAGGGGATCATGCGCGTTCCTCCGTTTTTCTTTTCGCGCGGTCGTCAGTGCGGTTGCTCAGCAACTCACCAGCACGCTCTTCGCGGCCAACGTGGAAGGCAACAACCAGGCCCGCCAGCAGCAGCATAGAGGCCAGTTCAACCGCCAGGACGTATGGGCCAAACAGCGTAATACCCACCTCTTTAGCGCCGATTGGCGTGCCGTCGATGCCCTGATCATTCACACCCAGAATGGCGTAAACAATGACCACCAGCATGATGGCCGACAGGATCGCCGGGCCAATCCAGACCTGCGGTTTTAACCACTGACGTTCCTGCTCAATTTCAGAGCCGCCCAGGTTCAGCATCATCACCACGAAGACGAACAGCACCATGATGGCCCCGGCGTAGACGATGATCTCCAGCGCACCAGCAAAATGCGCGCCCAGCGCAAAGAACACCCCGGAAATAGCCAGCAGCGAGATAATTAAGTACAGCAGCGCATGCACCGGATTGGTGTGCGTAATCACTCGCAGCGTAGCCAGGATGGCGATAAGGCCACAGATATAAAAAGCGAATTCCATTGCCCTCTCCTTACGGTAACAGGCTCTTGACGTCGATAGGCTTAGCTTCGTTCTCTGCTTCGCCCTTATCTTTGCCGTCGATTGCCATACCCGCCATCCGGTAGAAGTTATATTCCGGGTATTTGCCCGGACCGGAAATCAGCAGATCCTCTTTCTCGTACACCAGGTCCTGACGCTTATACTCACCCAGTTCGAAGTCCGGGGTCAGCTGAATCGCCGTGGTTGGGCACGCTTCTTCACACAGACCGCAGAAAATGCAGCGTGAGAAGTTGATGCGGAAGAACTCAGGATACCAGCGGCCATCTACCGTCTCTGCTTTCTGCAGAGAGATACAGCCCACCGGACACGCTACCGCACACAGGTTACAGGCTACGCAGCGCTCTGAACCGTCCGGATCGCGCGTCAGCACGATACGGCCACGGTAGCGCGGCGGCAGATATACCGGCTCTTCCGGGTACATCCGGGTTTCGCGTTTGGCAAACGCGTGCAGGCCGATCATCCAGATACTGCGTACCTGAGTGCCGAAACCTACCAATAATTCTTTTAAGGTCATGGTCTATAGCCCCTTATGGCTGCTGCCAGAGAATGACAGCCGCCGTTACCAGCAAGTTGATGAGCGTCAGCGGCAGGCACACTTTCCAGCCGAAGGACATTACCTGGTCATAACGCGGACGCGGTAACGCTGCGCGAATCAAAATGAACATCATCATGAAGAACGCGGTTTTCAGCGCGAACCAGATGAACGGCGGTAAGAACGGGCCATGCCAGCCACCAAAGAACAGCGTTACCATCAACGCGGAAATGGTGACAATACCGATGTACTCGCCCACGAAGAACAGACCGAATTTCATACCGGAATATTCGATGTGGTAACCGTCGGCCAGTTCCTGTTCGGCTTCTGGCTGGTCAAACGGGTGACGGTGACACACCGCCACGCCCGCGATAGCAAAGGTAATAAAACCAAAGAACTGCGGGATAACGTTCCAGATGTCAGCCTGGTTGTTGACGATGTCGGTCATGTTGAATGAACCGGCTTGCGCCACCACACCCATCAGGGAAAGCCCCAGGAATACTTCGTAGCTCAGCGTCTGCGCAGAAGCACGCATCGCACCCAGCAGGGAGTATTTGTTGTTACTGGACCAGCCCGCGAACAGCACCGCATACACGGCGAGGCCTGCCATCATCAGGAAGAACAGAATGCCGATGTTCAGGTCAGCCACCACCCAGGTCGGGCTGACAGGAACAATCGCGAACGCCAGCAGCAGCGAGGTAAAGGCGATCATCGGTGCCAGAGTAAAGATCACGCGGTCCGAGAAGCGCGGGATCCAGTCCTCTTTAAAGAACATCTTGATCATGTCCGCTACCAGCTGGAGTGAACCACCCCAGCCCACGCGGTTCGGTCCGTAACGGTTCTGGAACAGACCGAGCAGACGACGTTCACCAAAGCTCATGAACGCGCCACAGGTGACGACCACCAGCAGGATAACTATCGCTTTCAGAATGCTCAGCAGGATGTCGATAAGATCCGGCGTTAACCAACTCATGCTTTTGCCTCCTGCAGATTATCAAGACGCGCACCCGCCAGTACCGGCGCGATGCCAGGCATACCCATCGGCAGACCCACCTGCCCTGCTGTCAGACTTTCAGAGATAATCAGCGGCAAGCTGATTGTCTGGCCATCATAGCTAAAGGCGATGTTCGCACCCGCGTTAACGCCAAGCTTCGCGGCATCTGCCGGGTTAAGCTTGATGTACGGTTGCGGCATGCGGCTCTGGAATACCGGAGAACGCTGGGACAATTCGTCACTGCCGAACAGATGGTAGTACGGCGCAATACGCCAGTTCCCTTCCTGCGCCTGGAAGCTCGCCGGCACGGTGGTGAAGAAGTCCAGACCGGTGTCGGAAGCTTCAATCAGACGCACGCCCGGGTCACCGTGGCGCAGAGAGCCGCCCACTTCAGCCTGGAATTTGTTCCATGCCTGCGGGGAGTTCCAGCCTGGTGCCCATGCGAACGGAACCTGAGAGCGCGGTGCAGACGGCTGGTTGTTCCCTTCCATTGAGAAGGCAAACATCGTGTCTTTATCCTGCGGCTGACGAGGTTCGTGAACGCTGATGTTGGCACGCATCGCGGTACGACCGCTGTAACGGTGCGGTTCACGCGCCAGTTTCTGGCCACGAATACGGAAGCTTGCGTCAGGAGCCGCATCTTTGATGCCAGCCAGCTGAGGCAGTTTTTCCACGACCGCGTCGATAACATGGTCGAGCTGCGTCCAGTCCACTTCACGGCTCTGAACGGTGCTGTGCAGAGAGTGCAGCCAGCGCCAGCTTTCCAGCATTATGGTGTTGCTGTCGTAGTACGCCGGGTCATACACCTGGAAGAAACGCTGTGCGCGGCCTTCGTTGTTGATAACCGTACCGTCGCTTTCCGCGAAGCTTGCCGCAGAGAGCACCAGGTGCGCTTTGTCCATGATCGCGGTGCGCTGATGGTCAATAACCATCACAAGCGGCGCTTTGGAGAGCGCTGCGTCAACGCGTGCGGCAGAAGCATGACGATGCAGGTCGTTTTCCAGCACCACAACGGCGTCAGCAGCACCGGATTCCAGTTCGCTTAACGCAGCTTCCAGAGAGCCACCGCCAATCATTCCCAGACCGATGCTGTTCACCGCACGAGCAATCATGGTCACGCCAACGTCTGCACCACGGCCTTTCAGCGCTTTAGCCACGTTCGCGGCAGCCTGAATGATCTCCGCGCTACCGGCGTTAGTCCCGGAAACAATCAGGGGTTTCTTCGCACCCGCCAGGGCCTGAACAATCACATCAACCTTGTTCTGCAGGTCGCGATCGAGACCTTCAACGGCCGGAGAATTGCTGTCCAGCGCATGAGCAATCGCAAAGCCAAGACGGGCCTGATCTTCAACCGGCGCGCAGTAGGTCCACGCCGCGATATCGTCCAGACGCGTGCTGTCGACGTTGGTCACAAACAGAGGATGCTTCGCACGCTGACCGATGTTGAGGATTGCCGCAATCTGCCAGTCAGCCACTTTCTGAGCCGCCGCCATTTCACGAGCTTTACCTTTGACCGCCTGACGAACCGCCAGGGCAGCGCGAGCGCCGGTCTGCGTCAAATCTTCACCCAGCACCAGAACCGCATCATAAGATTCAATTTCACGCAGCGCTGGGGTATGAATACCGCCTTCACGCAGCACTTTCAGTACCAGCTGCAGACGTTCCTGCTCGCCCTGAGCGATACCGGTGTAGAAGTTTTCCGCCCCAACCAGCTCACGCAGCGCGAAGTTACTTTCGATGCTGGCTCGCGGGGAGCCGATACCGATCACTTTCTTCGACTGGCGCAGAATATCTGCCGCGCCCTGCATCGCCTGTTCAGCGTTCAGGGTGATGAAGTCATCACCACGGCGTTGAACGGGCTGACGTGGACGGTCTTTCAGGTTCACGTAGCCGTAGCCGAAACGACCGCGGTCGCACAGGAAGTAATGGTTAACGGTACCGTTATAACGGTTTTCAATACGACGCAGTTCGCCATAGCGTTCACCCGGGCTGGTGTTACAGCCCAGCGAACACTGCTGGCAGATGCTTGGTGCAAACTGCATGTCCCACTTACGGTTGTAACGCTCGGAGTGAGTTTTATCGGTGAAGACGCCGGTTGGACAAATCTCGACCAGGTTACCGGAGAATTCGCTTTCCAGCGTACCGTCTTCCGGACGACCGAAGTAGACGTTGTCATGCGCGCCATACACGCCCAGATCTTGTCCGTCTGCGTAATCTTTGTAGTAACGCACGCAGCGGTAGCAGGCGATGCAGCGGTTCATTTCGTGAGAGATGAACGGCCCCAGATCCTGGTTGCGGTGGGTACGTTTGGTAAAGCGATAGCGACGGAAGCTGTGACCGGTCATTACGGTCATATCCTGAAGGTGGCAGTTACCGCCCTCTTCACAGACCGGGCAATCGTGCGGGTGGTTGGTCATCAACCATTCCACAACGCTTTCACGGAACTGTTTGGCTTCTTCGTCATCAATCGAAATAAAAGTGCCTTCGGTGGCTGGCGTCATACAGGACATCACCAGGCGACCACGCGTGTCTTCCGCGTTTTGATATTGCTTCACCGCACACTGGCGGCAAGCACCGACGCTGCCCAGCGCCGGATGCCAGCAAAAATACGGAATATCAAGGCCGAGCGACAGACAAGCTTCCAGCAGGTTGTCCGCCCCGTTGACCTCATACTCTTTGCCGTCTACATGAATCGTAGCCATTAGCATGCTTCCAGTTGGCTCAGTCGTAACTGAGCGTTAATCAAAATTCTGTTTTACCAGCGCGCTTTCAGCAGGTTCGGCTGAATCCCATTGATGGCATGGGTATTGCTGAACGGCTGCTTGATGCCTGCTTCGAATTCGTCGCGGAAATATTTAATCGCGCTCTGCAGTGGCTCAACGGCGCCTGGTGCGTGGGCACAGAAGGTTTTCCCTGGACCCAGGAATCGACACAGTTGCTCAAGTGTCTCGATATCGCCAGGCTGGCCTTCGCCACGTTCGATAGCACGCAGGATCTTCACGCTCCACGGCAGACCATCACGGCACGGTGTACACCAGCCGCAGGACTCGCGGGCAAAGAACTCTTCGAGGTTACGCACCAGCGATACCATGCCGATCTCGTGGTCGACGGCCATCGCCAGCGCCGTACCCAGACGGCTGCCTGCTTTACCAATGCTTTCGAATTCCATCGGCAGATCAAGATGGGCCTCGGTCAGGAAGTCGGTCCCTGCACCGCCTGGCTGCCAGGCTTTGAATTTCAGGCCATCACGCATGCCGCCAGCGTAGTCTTCAAGAATTTCACGTGCAGTGGTGCCAAACGGCAGTTCCCAGACGCCAGGGTTTTTCACGCGACCGGAGAAGCCCATCAGCTTGGTACCGGCATCTTTACTGTTCGAGATGCCCTGATACCACTCCACGCCATTGGCGAGGATTGCCGGGACGTTACACAGGGTTTCGACGTTGTTTACACAGGTCGGTTTACCCCAGACGCCAGAGCTTGCCGGGAACGGTGGCTTGGAACGTGGGTTCGCACGGCGGCCTTCCAGGGAGTTAATCAGTGCGGTCTCTTCACCACAGATATAACGCCCTGCCCCGGTGTGCACGAACAGCTCGAAGTCAAAACCAGTGCCAAGGATGTTTTTACCCAGCAGGCCCGCTTCAGTGGCTTCGGCAATCGCACGACGCAGGTTTTCAGCCGCTTCGATGTATTCACCGCGCAGGAAGATGTAACCCCGGTACGCTTTCAGCGCGAACGCAGAGATCAGCATGCCTTCCACCAGCAGGTGCGGCAGCTGTTCCATCAGCAGGCGGTCTTTATAGGTGCCCGGTTCCATTTCATCAGCGTTACACAGCAGGTAACGGATGTTCATGGATTCGTCTTTTGGCATCAGGCTCCACTTCAGACCGGTGGAAAAGCCTGCGCCGCCGCGCCCTTTCAGGCCAGCGTCTTTGACCGCACTGACGATGTCGTCCGGCGCCATGCCGCCCAGGGCTTTACGCGCACCGGCATAGCCGTTTTTGCTCTGGTATTCGTCGAGCCATACCGGCTGTCTGTCATCACGCAGACGCCAGGTCAGTGGATGAGTTTCAGCAGTACGAATTACAGTTTTCATTTGTACTGCTCCAGCAGGTCAGGAATGGCTTCCGGCGTCAGATAACTGTGAGTATCCTCATCAATCATCATGGTCGGCCCCTTGTCGCAGTTCCCCAGGCAGCAGGTTGGCAGCAGCGTAAAGCGGCCATCGAACGTGGTCTGGCCTGGCTTGATATTGAGCTTTTTCTCAATCGCTGCCTGAATGCCCTGATAACCGGTAATGTGACAAACCACGCTGTCACAGTAGCGGATCACATGGCGACCCACCGGCTGACGGAAGATCTGGCTGTAGAACGTGGCTACGCCTTCTACGTCACTTGCCGGAATGCCCAGCACTTTTGCGATCTCATAGATCGCCCCATCCGGCACCCAACCACGCTGTTTCTGAACGATTTTCAGCGCTTCAATGGACGCCGCACGCGGGTCTTCGTAGTGGTGCATCTCGTGCTCAATAGCGGCACGTTCTGCTTCACTCAGCTCAAAAGCCTCGGTTTGTGGTTGTTGATTCTCGTGCATAATTAGCGGTCCACATCTGACATAACAAAATCGATACTACCCAGATACACAATCAGGTCGGAGACCAGACTGCCGCGGATGGCGGACGGGATCTGCTGCAGGTGCGCAAAGCTTGGTGTACGCACGCGGGTACGGTAGCTCATGGTGCTGCCGTCACTGGTCAGGTAGTAACTGTTAATACCCTTGGTCGCTTCAATCATCTGGAAGGATTCTTGCGCCGGCATGACCGGACCCCAGGAAACCTGCAGGAAGTGGGTGATCAGGGTTTCGATATGTTGCAGCGTGCGCTCTTTCGGCGGCGGCGTCGTCAGCGGGTGATCCGCCTTGAACGGGCCTTCCGGCATGTTGTTGAGGCACTGCTCAAGGATGCGCAGACTCTGGCGCAACTCTTCAACTTTCAGCATCACGCGGGTGTAGCAGTCGGAAACACCGCCGCCAACCGGGACTTCGAAGTCGAAGTTTTCATAGCCAGAGTAAGGACGGGCTTTACGCACGTCGAAATCAATACCGGTTGCGCGCAGACCCGCACCTGTCGTACCCCACTCCAGCGCTTCTTTCGCACCGTAGGCTGCAACGCCCTGGGAACGGCCTTTCAGGATGGTGTTACGCAGTGCGGCTTTCTCGTAAGAAGCCAGACGTTTTGGCATCCAGTCGAGGAATTCACGCAGCAGACGCTCCCAGCCGCGCGGCAGATCGTGTGCCACACCGCCGATACGGAACCAGGCCGGGTGCATACGGAAACCGGTGATGGCTTCTACCAGATCGTAGATTTTCTGACGATCGGTAAAGGCAAAGAAGACCGGGGTCATCGCGCCAACGTCCTGAATGAACGTGGAGATATACAGCAGGTGGCTGTTGATACGGAACAGTTCGGAGAGCATCACGCGGATGACGTTAACGCGATCCGGTACGGTGATACCTGCCAGTTTCTCAACGGCCAGCACGTAAGGCATTTCGTTTACGCAACCGCCGAGGTACTCGATACGGTCGGTATACGGAATGTAGCTGTGCCAGGACTGACGCTCGCCCATCTTCTCAGCACCACGGTGGTGGTAACCGATGTCCGGTACGCAGTCGACAATCTCTTCGCCATCAAGCTGAAGAATAATACGGAAAGCACCGTGCGCAGAGGGGTGGTTTGGACCGAGGTTGAGGAACATGAAGTCCTCGTTTTCCGTCCCGCGTTTCATGCCCCAGTCTTCCGGCTTGAAGGTCAGCGCTTCCATCTCCAGATCCTGCTTGGCTTTCGTCAGCTCAAACGGGTCGAATTCAGTCGCACGTGCCGGATAGTCTTTACGCAGCGGGTGGCCGGTCCACGTCTGCGGCATCATGATGCGCGTCAGATGCGGGTGGCCGTCGAAGGTCATCCCGAACATTTCCCAGGTTTCACGCTCATACCAGTTAGCGTTCGGGAAAAGTTTAGTGATCGTCGGCAGATGCATGTCGTTTTCAGACAATGCCACCTTGAGCATGATATCCGTATTACGGTCTATTGAGATCAGGTGGTAGAAAACGGAAAAATCCGCAGCAGGGAGACCCTGGCGGTGCGTACGCAGACGTTCATCCATGCCGTGTAAGTCAAACAGCATGACGTAAGGTTTTGGCAATTTCTTGAGGAAATCGACCACTTCCAGTAATTGCTCACGCTTCACCCAAACAACGGGTACCCCGGTGCGGGTCGCCTGAACAGTAAAGGCATCCGGCCCAAAACGGTTGCGCAGTTCGCCAATGACAGGGTCATCCAGATGATCCCGTGTTTGCCAGGCGGCTTCTTGCGCGGTTAAGTCGGTCATATTGTTCACCATTGCAAATGGTCCGTGGTGACTGTAGGGCGTGGCTTCGCGCTATTTGAGTAGTGATATGCGAAGGTTTACTCCATGCCCACAGGCGCAAATTAAATTTCGTCAGGCGTACGCAGATTGGTTACTGCAATACGTTCGCCGCGTTTACGCTCGCGCTCAGACTGCATGTTGGCGCGGTAAACACCCTGATCGCCAACCACCCAGGAGAGCGGACGACGTTCTTTACCGATAGACTCCTGCAGCAGCATCAGCGCCTGCATGTAAGCTTCCGGACGCGGCGGACAACCCGGGATGTAAACATCCACTGGAATAAACTTATCTACGCCCTGTACGACGGAATAAATGTCGTACATACCGCCAGAGTTTGCACATGCGCCCATGGAAATAACCCATTTTGGCTCCAGCATCTGGTCATACAGACGCTGAATAACAGGTGCCATCTTGGTAAAGCATGTACCTGCCACCACCATCAGGTCAGCCTGACGTGGGGAAGCACGCAGTACCTCTGCCCCAAAACGCGCAACGTCATGCACCGCAGTGAATGACGTCACCATTTCAACGTAGCAGCAAGAAAGGCCAAAGTTGTAAGGCCAGATGGAGTTCTTACGACCCCAGTTGACCATATCGTGCATGGCATGCTCGAGTTTGCCCATGTACACGCTTTTATTGACTTCTTGCTCCAGGGGGTCGGTTACGATCTCCTGTTTTTGCAGGGGGTAACGGTCATTCTCACCGTTAGGATCTATGCGGGTGAGCGTATAATCCATCTTATTGCCTCGCTGTTACTGCTGACGATTAGAGATACTGTTTTCCGGGTTGATGTGTTCACGACGTGAACGCGCAGGCGTCCAGTCAAGCGCGCCAATACGCACCAGATAAACCAGACCGGCCAGTAACACTAAAATGAAAATTGCGGCCTCGACAAAGCCCACCCAACCACTTTCGCGGATGGAAGTTGACCATGCGAAAAGGTAAAGCGCTTCCACGTCAAAGATGACGAAGAACATGGCTACCAGATAGAACTTGGCAGACAGGCGTAAGCGAGCGGAACCTACTGAATCAATACCTGATTCGAAAGGTGTGTTCTTGTGCCTTGCACGGGCGCGACCGCCCAGGAACCAGCCGCCGACTAACATCAGGCAGCACAGGCCAATGGCTACAATAAGAAAGATTGCGAATGCCCAGTGATGAGCGATGACTTCTGTGGATGTTGACATACTCATTGCTTACTCATCAAAAGTGATACCTACGACACTGCTCTTGCTGGCAGATGGGCATCACATCGATTCATGGGGAGGAACGAAAAACCTTACACTAACTGTCAGAAATGAGACGTAGACAGCAAAATGATGGGGTTTTTTACTCCTTTCTATAACCTTTTGTCAACTTTAACAAAGGTTTCTTCACATTAAATTACATCGAGCGATTCTCATTAACATTTGGTGCCCTTTAACCCTGGTGGGTACCTGAGTTTACGTCAAATGCATGTTGTTGAATCGTGTCCGTTTTGGAAGTAAAAAAAATAACCCTCCTATTTTGACAGGATTTGCCAACGATTCCTCCCCCCAAAGAGGAGTATTTTCTTGATCTGAGACACGCTTTTGTTAATTCACCCAAAAAACCAGCAACATATTTCCTGTTTTATTAACATCGGGGCGAGCTGGAGGGAGACTGAACGGGAAACGCACAACATTTGAACAAAAGCATTTATCTCACTGATAAATAGACACTATCCTAAAAATCCACGCGGTGATCGCGGGTATTACTGCCAAAAAAAAGCCACTGCAGGCGAAAATCGCGTGAGTGGCTTTTTTTTACATTTACAAATTGTTACCAGAATTTTGAGCTGTCGATCACTCAAAGTCCCCTTCAACGATCAGGGAATCATCCCCCCCTTCGGAGGTAACATGTTCGAACTGCCATGGATTATGGTAGTTTTCCATCGCCTCGAACACGACTTTCGCCAGTTCGTTATTGCTGGACGTATTGTGGCAGAGCAGATACTCCGTATCAGGCAAAGCAGGAAGACCATCTGATTTACCCAGTACGCGCAGATCCGGGCTCATCATTTCTACCGGACGGGCCGTTACCCCAAGCCCCGCTTTCACGGCAGCACGTACCGCTGGCAATGTGGAAGCCACATAAGCCAGACGCCATGGAATATTGGCCTCATTGAGCGCCGACAACACCATATCGCGGAACGGACTCGGATCATCCAGTAATACCAATGGAATTGGCTCACCTTTTTGCAGCACATATTCAGCAGCGCAATACCAATGCGTCGGAGACGTGCGCAACGTCAGGCAATTAAATTGCCCTGGACGGTGCGTGGTCACCACCAGATCGACCTTATTCTCATTTAACATCTCAATCATAAAAGCATTTCGTTTTACGCTAACGTCCAGCGCAAGCTTCGGATAAACCGAACTAATTCGATTGAGAAGAAATGGCAATATTGTGTCTGCTGACTCATCAGACGCACCTAACGTTAGCACCCCTTGCAGGTTGCTATACATTAATGACATACATGCTTCGTCATTAAAGCGAAGTATTTTCCTGGCATAACCCAGAAGCTGAATACCGTGTTCCGTTAAGAGCTTATTACGCCCGTGACGGGCAAAGAGCTCTTTACCAACCAGTTGTTCCAGCCGTTGCATTTGCTGGCTAACGGCGGACTGGGTTCGGCAAACGGCGGCAGCAGCAGCTGCAAAAGTGTTGAGATCGGCGACCGCAACAAACGTTCTCAGCAGATCGAGGTCGAGATTCATTATCGGACGATTTGCATTTATCATATCTTTTCACTTTCAGGTTGCTCGTGCGGAGCTGCCCGGGTTGAAGCTGTGTGTGTAACAGTTAAGCAATTCCCTCTGAAGGTTTTCCCTCGCATCCCGGCCCGGCAGACTGCCTGACAGATAGTTATTGTACTGTTTTAATATCAACAGTCAGAAAGCACGTTTCATGACGTTATTTTTATTCTCTTAAACGTTCAGGATATTTAGATGTTTGCAGGTTTATGTAAATTCCATTAAGGGTGATACACCCTTTCTGCCATCTTTCTCGCAGTGCTGTCAACGTAGCAGGAGATGTTTAACCCATTCCGGCCAGAGATAACTCTAACAATAACAATCAATTAATTCAGAAAACCTGTTCCACAAATACAAAACATATGTATCTGTGCCCAGCTTTCCTGAAAGACATCTTAACCCAAATCCACTTTATTTATAAGTCTTATTGCAATATTGCGGATTTATGAGGGTTGTTAAGCTTCTCAACTAATTTTATTAAAATTAACTAAAGTTGCATTTTGTCGGTTAATAATAAATAAATTTTAATTTAGATTAAGGCCATTCATTAATAACACTTAACATTAATTTCACATGAGTAACTTTTAGCCAATGCACACTATTACAACGCCACGTAACGAAGCATTCAGGTTTTACGAAAGGTCACTCAGCGTAACTGCCACGCAGGTTGCGGATATTATTTATTTTTATCAGCACAATATACAGCATTTATATTATTTAACAGCACAATAAACCTACTTTCACACCATTAACCTTACTTTACGTCAGTTAAATTGTTCGCTGATAGCGAAAAAGATTCACTCTATTTTCATTCACTCCACAAAATCTTCTCCTGCCCGCCCTTCAAAACGAAGCGAGGGGGGAGTACATTATTCCGTGCTGACTTCCACGGCAGGGAGTGGCAACAATCGCGAAAAGGTTAAAGGTTCATGTCCCCTATCGAAAAATCCAGCAAGCTAGATAACGTCTGTTACGACATCCGTGGCCCGGTTCTGAAAGAGGCTAAACGCCTTGAAGAAGAAGGCAATAAGGTTCTGAAACTCAACATTGGTAACCCTGCGCCATTTGGTTTTGAAGCGCCGGATGAGATTCTGGTTGATGTGATCCGCAACCTGCCCACTGCGCAAGGCTATTGCGATTCAAAAGGACTTTACTCCGCACGAAAAGCCATCATGCAGCACTACCAGGCGCGCGATATGCGTGATGTTACCGTTGAAGATATCTATATCGGCAACGGCGTCTCTGAGCTGATCGTGCAGGCCATGCAGGCGCTGCTGAACAGCGGCGACGAAATGCTGGTTCCCGCGCCGGATTATCCGCTGTGGACGGCGGCCGTATCCCTGTCCAGCGGTAAAGCCGTGCACTATCTTTGCGATGAGTCCTCTGACTGGTTCCCGGATCTCGATGATATTCGTGCGAAAATTACCCCACGCACGCGCGGCATCGTCATTATTAACCCGAACAACCCAACGGGCGCGGTCTACTCAAAAGAGCTGCTGATGGAGATCGTGGAGATCGCCCGCCAGCACAACCTGATCATCTTTGCCGACGAAATTTACGACAAGATCCTGTATGACGCGGCGCAGCACCACTCTATCGCCGCACTGGCTCCGGACCTGCTGACCGTGACTTTTAACGGCCTGTCTAAAACCTACCGTGTGGCCGGTTTCCGTCAGGGCTGGATGGTCTTAAACGGCCCGAAAAAACATGCGAAAGGCTATATTGAAGGGCTGGAAATGCTCGCCTCTATGCGTTTATGTGCCAACGTGCCGGCGCAGCATGCTATCCAGACCGCACTCGGCGGCTATCAGAGCATCAGCGAGTTTATCGTGCCGGGCGGGCGTTTATATGAGCAGCGTAACCGCGCGTGGGAGCTTATCAACGATATTCCAGGCGTCTCCTGCGTGAAGCCGAACGGCGCGCTCTACATGTTCCCGAAAATCGACGCGAAACGCTTTAATATTCATGACGACCAGAAGATGGTGCTCGATTTCCTGCTGCAGGAAAAAGTGCTGCTGGTGCAGGGTACCGCCTTTAACTGGCCGTGGCCGGATCACGTGCGTATCGTTACCCTGCCGCGTGAAGATGACCTCGAGATGGCCATCAGCCGCTTTGGACGTTTCCTCTCAGGTTACCACCAGTAATCTTAAAATCAGGCTACTTCGGTAGCCTGATTTGCATCTTGCCTCCCCTCCCCGCACAATGAAGTCTGTCGCAGTGAAGACAAAAGGTAACCTATGAGTCAGAGTCATTTCTTTGCCCACCTCTCCCGCCTTAAACTGATCAACCGCTGGCCGCTGATGCGCAATGTCCGCACTGAGAATGTGTCGGAGCACAGTCTGCAGGTTGCGATGGTCGCTCACGCTCTGGCTGCCATTAAAAACCGGAAATTTAATGGGCAGGTTAACGCTGAGCGTATTGCCCTGCTGGCGATGTATCACGATGCCTCGGAAGTGCTGACCGGGGATTTACCGACACCCGTGAAATATTTCAACTCGCAGATAGCCCAGGAATATAAGGCCATTGAGAAGATTGCTCAGCAGAAACTGATCGACATGGTGCCGGACGAGCTGCGCGATATTTTTGAGCCGCTGATTGATGAGCATCAGTACACGGAAGAGGAAAAATTACTGGTTAAGCAGGCGGATGCGCTATGCGCTTACCTGAAATGTCTGGAAGAGCTGTCCGCGGGGAATAACGAATTTCTGCTGGCGAAAACGCGTCTGGAAAAAACGCTGGAATCACGCCGCAGCGAAGAGATGGATTATTTCATGCAGGTGTTTGTGCCGAGCTTCCATTTGTCGCTGGACGAGATCAGTCAGGACTCCCCTCTCTGACGGTATGCCGGGTCGCGACATCGCTACCCGGCATCAGGGTTTAAAACGGGAACAGTACGGGAATCAGTATCACGCACACCACCATCACCAGCACGGTGAAGGGCACGCCTATCTTCACAAAATCACTGAATTTGTAATTTCCCGGGCCAAGCACCAGCGTATTGACCGGTGACGAGACCGGAGTCATAAACGCTGCAGATGCCGCCATAGCGACGATCATGGCAAACGGGTACGGCGAAACCCCCATTGATTTCGCCATCGCCAGTGCAATGGGTGCCATCAGGACGGCCGTGGCCGTATTGGAGATAAACAGGCCTATCGTGGCGCACATGATAAACAGGCAGACCAGCATCATGTAAGGCCCGTATCCACCGCCTGCGTCCATGAGTCCCTTGACGATCAAATCCACCCCACCGGTTTTTTGTAACGCCAGGGCAAAGGGCATCATCCCGACAATCAGAATGATGCTCGGCCAGTGAATGGCTTTGTAGGCGCTTTCGGCATCAATACAGCGGAATTTCCCCATCAGAAGACAGGCAATAATGGCCGCAATAGGGTTTGGAATTTCATCAGTCAGCATCAGTGCGACCATCAACACCAGGCAAAAAATCGCATGCGGTGCCTGGCTGTGCGCCGGAGAAGCATCGCTCTCTTCAACCGGCATATTAAGTACCACAAAGTCGCGGCCTTTCTGCCCGAGCTGACCGATCAGTTTCCAGTTGCCGACGACTAGGAAGATATCACCGAGCAGGATAGGCTCATCCACTACCGCTCCTTCCATCGCCACGCCATCACGCTTTAAGCCCACCACATTCAGCCCATAGCGGGTCCTGAAGCCCATTTCGCGCACGGTTTTACCCAGTAATTCTGATTCCGGGATCAGCGACACTTCGGCCATGCCGACATCCAGCGCCTGGTCTGAAAAATACTCCCCACGTAGCACCATGGGTTCCAGCAACTGTTCACTGCAAAACTCGCGCAAATCGACATCGGCGGTGGACATATCAATCAGCAAAACGTCGCGTGCACGGAATTCCGACACCCCGTTGACGTTAACAATCACCCGCCGAAAACGACGCCAGCGCTCTACGCCGATCACGTTCGCGCCATAGCGCTCGCGCAGCTTCAGGTCGTCAAGACGCTGGCCAATGAGGGGCGAGCCGGGGCGGATAGCCAGACGGCGCGCCCGCCCGGTCAGACGGTACTCTTTGATCAGATCGCGGAAGGTCCGTCGTTTCCAGCCGTCTTTGCTTTTATCCTGTTTTTCCCCCTTCAGGGAAAAACGGGTTAACAGCATGTAGACCACGCCCAGCACCAGAATCACCAGTCCAAGTGGGGTCACGCTGAAAAAGCTAAAGCCTTCAAACCCTTCGCGGATTAGCTCACTGTTGACGACCAGGTTCGGTGGGGTCGCCACCAGCGTCATCATCCCGCTGATAAGACCGGCAAAGCTCAGAGGCATCATCAGGCGCGACGGCGAGGTTTGCATCCGCATGGAGACGCTCAGCACCACCGGGATAAAGATGGCGACGACGCCCGTGGAGCTCATAAACGCCCCCAGCCCGGCAACCGTCAGCATCAGGTAGATCAACATTTTGGTTTCGCTGTTGCCGGCCACCTTGACCAGCCACGACCCCATAATGGTCGCCACGCCGGTGCGTACCAGCCCGTCGCCAATAATAAACAGGGCGGCAATCAGGATAACGTTGGGATCACTAAATCCGGAGAAAGCCTCCGGCAGCGTGAGCGTACCGCTCAGCACAAAGGCAACGATGACAAACAAGGCGATGGCATCCATGCGCACCTTGCCTGAGGCAAAGAGAAGGATGGCGATTAAAAGCAGGCTCAGGACCCAAATCAGTTCACCGTTCACAACATATCCTTGTCAGTGGAGGAGACAAAATTTTGCCATAAAAAAGCCCCAACAATGTGGGGCTATATCATGGGATTACATTTTAAGCGAGACGGTTACAACTCCGTCCGGTGCCTTCGCAACGTTGATGGCCGTCAGCGTGTTAAGCACCAGATCCGCCTCGTTCAGGCGGGGTGAACCCGCCGGAACGTTAACGGCGATGACGTGGCTTCCGGCGTTCAACCCCGCCAGGACGCCTGCTGCCGCATCCTCCACCACCACGCAATCGGCTGGTGCCAGGCCAAGCAGTTCGGCACCGAGTAAAAAGGCATCCGGTTCAGGCTTGCCGCGCTTCACGCGCTCTGCCGTGATAAACACTTCGGGCGTCGGTAAGCCTGCGGCCTTGTGGCGGGCATGGGCAACGGGCACCGAGCCAGAGGTGACGATCGCCCACGGGATTTGGGCTTCGTTCAGATGTTCAAGCAGTTCATGCGCCCCCGGCAGCGCTGTGATGCCATCCGTGTCGGTGGCTTCAATGTGCTCAAGATAGCTGAACTCCGCCTGAATCTCTTCCTCAGAACGTCCTGCTAAGAAGTGCCGCAATGAGGTTATGGCCTGTTTGCCATGGATAAAATTCAGTACTTCCTGATGGTCAATGCCATGTCTGTCCGCCCAATGGCACCATGAACGCTCCACAACCGGCAGCGAATCCACCAGCGTACCGTCCAAATCAAACAGAAAACCTCTACACTGCACAAGCACCTCCGTCAGGCATTAATTATTTGTTGAATCTCATTGTTACTTAAATGGTACTGGCGCGGGCAGGCGTGCCAGACGCTCAGCATGCGCTGATATTTTTCCCACATTGGGGTCTGCGCATTGAAGCCGTGTGTGCCCGCGTCAAAATGGGTATAGCGCCCTTCCGTGTTCACCATAAAACGCACATAGCTCAGATAACGCGCTTCCGTTGCGGCATCAAAGCCCAGGAAGGTGACGCGACGTTCGTCAATGGACTGCTGATCTTTGAGATTGGTCCAGGAAACATGCAGGGCGTGATACATCTCCATAATGTCGATCACGGTGCGGCAGGTTTCTTCTTTCATCTCACCAAACTCGCGGTCCAGTTCACGCATCTGTAAACCGAAGCCACGTTCGACGATTGTCTGCAGGCGGCTGTAGCGCTCAGCGTTATCGGGATCAAGCATAGTCATCATTTTGTACTGGTTGGACAAAATCAGACGTTGAGCATGGGTCATTTCCATCTTTCGACTCCTGTAGCGCATTGCACTGTAAAAAAAAGACACGGTAACGGTGAGTTACTGTGCCTTCTTTTATTCGTCGTTTCGATGATCAATCACAAGTCATCGAGGAATGTTTTGTCGAGTTGCTTAAAAGCGCGCTTGAGCGTGTCAGCCAGC
The DNA here is from genome assembly GCF_029967775.1 of Enterobacter sp. V89_11. NCBI lineage: Bacteria > Pseudomonadati > Pseudomonadota > Gammaproteobacteria > Enterobacterales > Enterobacteriaceae > Enterobacter > Enterobacter sp. V89_11. The sequence continues at coordinate 282,843 of NZ_JASCAN010000001.1, forward strand.
GCCTGGTAATCGGGCTTGCCTTCGACCGGGGCAAGCGCCTGCCCGGCTTCCTCCAGTTTCCCGCGAACTTCATAAAACCAGTGTAAAATAGAAGGCGGGAGTGGCGTGATAGAACGTTTACCTAACCACCACAGACCCTGCATCGGCAGACTTAACGCGAAAAGTGCCGTCGCAACGGCCGGGCCAAGCTGCCCGCCCAGCGCGATTTGCCAGCAGAGCGTAAAGATGGCGACAGGTGGCATAAAGCGAATCGCATAGCGCGTGGCGCGGATCGTGCGATTCTCAATAAACATGGGCGCAAGGCGCTTTTCCATTGGCCACGTCTTTGCGTAATGCTGTCCCCGACGAAACAGACTGAAAAAATTCACGGACGGGTTCTCTGGTGTCGACATGGCTGTACCTCAACTTCACATATAAAAATTAAAATTTTCGTGCAAAACCACAACAGGCTATGACAACGTTCAAAATATTTTGTCATCAGCACCCCGTATCGGGTATTCTGTGCCAGCCTGATAGGCCCTTAGACGAGAACCATTAACTCGTCAAATTATCGCATATTATGCCATTGGCTGAAAAATGTTCAAAATGGCATAAAATCATATGTATTTCTTCCATCATGCCACAATGTTCGTTTGGCATGATGTTAATCATAAATGTCTGAGTCATTATGCGTTACGCTTTTAGACTCCCTGACGTTTTTTTAGCCACGTATCAATAATAGGTACTTCCATGTCGAGTAAGTTAGTACTGGTTCTGAACTGCGGTAGCTCCTCACTGAAATTCGCCATCATCGATGCGCTCAACGGTGACGAATACCTCTCTGGTTTGGCCGAATGTTTCCATCTGCCTGAAGCACGTATCAAGTGGAAGATGGACGGCAGCAAACAGGAAGCGGCTTTAGGTGCAGGCGCCGCTCACAGTGAAGCGCTGAACTTTATCGTTAACACTATTCTGGCACAAAAACCAGAACTGTCTGCTCAGCTGACTGCGATTGGTCACCGTATCGTCCACGGCGGCGAAAAATACACCAGTTCCGTCGTTATCGACGAAACGGTTATTCAGGGCATTAAAGACTCTGCCTCTTTCGCACCGCTGCACAACCCAGCTCACCTGATCGGTATCGCTGAAGCGCTGAAATCCTTCCCGCAGCTGAAAGACAAAAACGTGGCTGTGTTCGACACTGCGTTCCACCAGACCATGCCGGAAGAATCTTACCTCTATGCCCTGCCGTACAGCCTCTACAAAGAGCACGGCGTCCGTCGCTACGGCGCGCACGGCACCAGCCACTTCTATGTGACTCAGGAAGCCGCTAAACTGCTGAACAAGCCGGTTGAAGAAGTTAACATCATCACCTGCCACCTGGGCAACGGTGGTTCTGTTTCTGCTATCCGCAACGGTAAATGTGTTGATACATCCATGGGTCTGACCCCGCTGGAAGGTCTGGTGATGGGTACCCGTTCCGGTGACATCGACCCGGCTATCATCTTCCACCTGCACGACACCCTGGGCATGAGCGTTGATCAGATCAACAAAATGCTGACCAAAGAGTCCGGCCTGCTGGGTCTGACCGAAGTCACCAGCGACTGCCGTTATGTTGAAGACAACTACGCAGAAAAAGCAGACGCTAAACGTGCAATGGACGTTTACTGCCACCGTCTGGCGAAGTACATCGGCTCTTACACTGCGCTGATGGACGGTCGTCTGGACGCGGTTATCTTCACCGGTGGTATCGGTGAGAACGCGGCAATGGTTCGTGAACTGTCCCTGGGTAAACTGGGCGTTCTGGGCTTCGAAGTTGACCACGAGCGTAACCTGGCTGCCCGCTTCGGCAAGTCTGGCTTCATCAACAAAGAAGGCACCCGTCCGGCTATCGTTATCCCAACTAACGAAGAGCTGGTCATCGCGCAAGACGCGCACCGCCTGACTGCCTGATTCCACACCGCCAGCAATGCTGGCGGTGCTGTTTTGTAGCCCGCCCCCTGTCGGCGGTAACGAAAGAGGATAAACCGTGTCCCGTACTATTATGCTGATCCCTACCGGAACCAGCGTCGGTCTGACCAGCGTCAGCCTTGGCGTTATCCGTGCTATGGAACGCAAAGGCGTTCGTCTGAGCGTCTTTAAGCCTATCGCCCAGCCTCGTGCCGGTGGCGATGCGCCAGACCAGACCACCACCATCGTGCGTAAGAACTCCAATCTTCCAGCGGCTGAACCGCTGAAGATGAGCCACGTTGAATCTCTGCTCTCCAGCAATCAGAAAGACGTGCTGATGGAAGAGATCATCGCCAACTATCACGCTAACACGCAAGACGCGGAAGTGGTGCTGGTTGAAGGCCTGGTCCCGACCCGCAAACACCAGTTCGCTCAGTCTCTCAACTTCGAAATCGCGAAAACGCTGAATGCGGAAATCGTGTTCGTCATGTCCCAGGGTACCGATAATCAGGAACAGCTGAAAGAGCGTATCGAACTGACCCGCAGCAGCTTCGGCGGCGCGAAAAATACCAACATCACCGGCGTTATCGTTAACAAACTGAACGCACCGGTTGATGAACAAGGTCGTACCCGTCCTGACCTGTCCGAAATCTTCGATGACTCTTCTAAAGCGAAAGTGGTTAAAGTTGATCCGGCGACTCTGCAGGATTCCAGCCCGCTGCCAGTACTGGGCGTGGTGCCATGGAGCTTCGACCTGATTGCTACCCGTGCAATCGACATGGCGCGTCACCTGAACGCTACCGTGATTAACGAAGGCGACATCAACACCCGCCGCGTGAAGTCTGTGACCTTCTGTGCGCGTAGCATTCCGCACATGCTGGAACACTTCCGCGCAGGCTCCCTGCTCGTGACCTCCGCTGACCGTCCTGACGTGCTGGTTGCTGCGTGTCTGGCCGCGATGAACGGTGTGGAAATCGGTGCCATTCTGCTGACCGGTGCTTACGAGATGGATCCACGCGTAAGCAAGCTGTGCGAGCGTGCGTTCGCCACTGGCCTGCCAGTCTTTATGGTGAACACCAACACCTGGCAGACCTCTCTGAGCCTGCAGAGCTTCAACCTGGAAGTGCCGGTTGATGACCATGAGCGTATCGAGAAAGTGCAGGAATACGTTGCGGGCTACATCAACGCAGACTGGATTGAATCCCTGACGGCAACCTCCGAGCGCAGCCGTCGTCTGTCTCCTCCGGCCTTCCGTTACCAGTTGACCGAGCTGGCGCGTAAAGCGGGCAAACGTGTTGTTCTGCCAGAAGGCGACGAACCACGTACCGTTAAAGCGGCTGCCATCTGTGCAGAGCGCGGCATCGCGACCTGTGTGCTGCTGGGTAACCCGGATGAAATTAACCGCGTTGCTGCCTCTCAGGGCGTTGAGCTGGGTGCAGGTATTGAAATCGTCGACCCGGAAGTGGTTCGCGAAAGCTACGTTGCGCGCCTGGTTGAGCTGCGTAAGAGCAAGGGCATGACCGAAGCCGTTGCGCGTGAGCAGCTTGAAGACAACGTTGTGCTGGGCACGCTGATGCTGGAGCAGGACGAAGTTGACGGTCTGGTTTCCGGTGCGGTTCACACCACGGCGAACACCATCCGTCCACCGCTGCAGCTGATCAAAACGGCGCCAGGCAGTTCTCTGGTGTCTTCCGTGTTCTTCATGCTGCTGCCTGAACAGGTTTACGTTTACGGTGACTGTGCGATCAACCCGGATCCAACTGCAGAGCAGCTGGCTGAGATTGCTATTCAGTCTGCCGATTCCGCGATTGCCTTCGGTATTGAACCTCGCGTGGCAATGCTCTCCTACTCCACCGGTACTTCTGGTGCAGGTAGCGATGTAGAGAAAGTCCGTGAAGCGACGCGTCTGGCGCAGGAAAAACGTCCTGACCTGATGATCGACGGTCCACTGCAGTATGATGCCGCGGTTATGGCTGACGTTGCGAAATCCAAAGCACCGAACTCACCGGTTGCGGGTCGCGCTACCGTGTTCATCTTCCCGGATCTGAACACCGGTAACACCACCTACAAAGCGGTACAGCGTTCTGCAGACCTGATCTCCATCGGGCCAATGCTGCAGGGTATGCGCAAACCTGTGAACGACCTGTCCCGTGGCGCGCTGGTTGACGATATCGTCTACACCATCGCTCTGACCGCGATCCAGTCTTCACAACAGCAGTAATACGTTACTGACTAAAAAGGCGACCCTCGGGTCGCCTTTTTTATTTACAACAACTCCCTCGCCGCCGACACAATGTCGTGTGCCGTCAGGCCATACTCCTTCTGCAGGAAGTCCTGTGTCCCCACCTGACCGTAACGCTCCTTCACGCCCACCCGGCGCATCGGCACCGGACAGGTTTCCACCAGCACTTCCGCCACTGCCGATCCCAGCCCGTTATGAATGCTGTGGTTTTCGCAGGTCACGATACGTCCGGTTTTCTCGGCGTAGTTTTTCACCAGCATCCGGTCAATCGGCTTAAGGGTAAACATGTCGATCACCGCGGCGCTGACGCCCTCCTGTTCGAGCTGACGCGCCGCTTCAAGCGCTTCCGCCACCATAATGCCGTTGGCAATCAGGGTGATGTCACTGCCTTCGCGCAGTACGTTGCCCTTGCCAAGCGTAAATGTCGAACCCGGCGCATACACGCTCGGGGCCTGCTTACGGATGGTACGCACCCAGTAGAAACCTTCGAGGTCAATAAGCTGGCGCAGTACATCTTCAAACATCACCGCATCCGTTACCTCCAGCACCACCGAATGGGCAAGCCCCCGCACGATGCCCATATCTTCAAACGACATATGCGTGCCGCCGTTATGACAGGCCGTCACGCCGGCATCTGAGGCAATGACCTTCACATTGTTACGCTGGTAGTCCAGGGACATAAACAGCTGATCGAAACAGCGACGGCTGGCGAAGGCGGTAAAGGTATGCACAAACGGCTTGCGTCCGGTCAGCGACAGCCCCGCCGCCGTCCCTATAACGTTAGCTTCCATGATGCCGCAGTTAATCACATGCTGCGGATAATCACGCGCCACGCCATCCATCGCCATTGAGCTCATCAGATCCGCTTCGAGGGCGATAATGTCGCTCCCGGCTTCAATCTGCTGTGCCACAAACCCCGCGTAGACTTTACGCATCTCGACGGCGTCTTTCTGACCTGCAGGTGCAACCTTAATCATGTGAAGCCTCCAGTTGGCGAATCGTCTCGTTGAGGGCCGCCTTGCTCTCGGCGGTTAATCGCAGATGGTGCGAGTTACTCAGTTGCTCCAGATACGGCACGCCCTGCCCTTTGATACTGTCGAGGATCACCACCAGCGGGCGAGCATCCGCCGCCGGAACCAGCGATGTCACCTCCAGCAGTGCCGGAATGTCATCTCCTTTCACCGTCACCACGTCAAACCCGAAGGCACGGAATTTTCCTTCCAGATCGAACGCACAGATAATGTCGTCGAGTTCGCCATCAAGCTGTTGTTTGTTCCAGTCAACGAATACCGTCAGGTTATTCAGGCGATGGTGTGCAATAAACTGGAACGCTTCCCAGCACTGCCCTTCGTTCAGCTCGCCGTCGCCGACGATACAGAAAACCCGGTTGGGGCGTCCCGCCAGCTTATGCGATAGCGCCATTCCACCGGCGATGGAAATCCCCTGCCCCAGCGAGCCGGTGGTGGCATCCACGCCGCGCGTTTTTAGCCGGTCCGGATGGCTCGGCAGACGCGTACCGTTCTGGTTCAGCGTGCTCAGCTCTTCCATCGGGAAATAGCCTTTGATCGCCAGGGTGCTGTACAGCGCCGGGCCAGCGTGTCCTTTTGACAAGACAAAGTAGTCACGCTCTGGCCAGTCCGGGTCGGCCGGGTCAATTTTCATCACTGCGCCGTACAACACGGCCAGGGTTTCAACAACCGACATACTGCCGCCGTAGTGACCAAAGCCCAGCAGGGTCAGCATTTTCAGCGTTTCAAGGCGGATCTGACGCGCCAGATGGGTTATCTCATTCTCATTCATGATTTGGCTCCGGTGTTTTCCTGCGCGTTATCGCCCGCAGATTTGTTTTTAGCGAACACGTTGTACGCCACCAGCAGTGCGAACAACGCCACAACAAGGCCGGTGATGGCAAGCGGCGACAGGAAGCGCGCCAGGTTACCCAGCACGATCCCGACAGCGCCAAAGTCAGCGTCCGAGAACGTGGTATTGGCAAATCCAATTGCCCCCAGCACCGGCAGCAGCAGAACCGGCAGGAAGGTGATCAGCAGGCCGTTGGCAAACGCACCAATCATCGCTCCACGACGTCCCCCGGTGGCGTTACCAAACACGCCCGCGGTAGCGCCGGTGAAGAAGTGCGGCACCACACCAGGCAGAATCAGCACCCAGCTGAACTGCCCACAGATAAACAGACCCACCAGCCCGCCAAGGAAGCTGAACAGGAAGCCAATCAGCACCGCATTTGGCGCATACGGATAGACAACCGGGCAGTCCAGAGCCGGACGTGCATTCGGCACCAGTTTTTCAGAAAAGCCGGTAAAGGCCGGGACGATTTCCGCCAGAATCAGGCGCACACCCTGCAGGATGATGAACACCCCCGCGGCGAACGTGATGGCCATGATGATGGCATAGACCAGGTAGTTCTGACCGCCGCTGAAGGTCGCCTCAACGTAGTCACGCCCGGCGCTCACCGCCATGATCAGGTAGATGATCATCATGGTCAGCGAGATGGAGATAGAGCTGTCGCGCAGGAAGCTCAGGTTCTTCGGCAGGTTCATCTCTTCAGTCGAGCGAGAGCCTTTGCCGAACTTGCTGCCAATCCAGCCGGAGAGAACATAGCCCAGGGTACCGAAGTGACCAAAAGCGATGTCATCGTTGCCGGTAATGCGCTTCATGTAACGCTGTGCCAGCGCCGGGAAGAAGGCCATCACCAGACCGAGGATCAGCGACCCGGTAAAGACCAGACCAACGCCCTCAAAGCCCGCCACGGTGAGGATGACCCCAATCATGCATGCCATGTAGAAGGTGTGATGCCCGGTCAGGAAGATATACTTCAGACGCGTAAAGCGGGCGACAATGATATTTGCCACCATACCGAATGCCATAATCAGCGCGGTAGAGGCACCGTATTTCTCTAGCGCAATAGAAACAATTGCCTCGTTATTGGGAATAATGCCCTGAATATTAAAGGCGTGTTCAAACATTCCGCCTAACGGGTTTAATGACCCAACCAGCACCGTGGCCCCGCCGCCAAGCACAATAAAACCGAGTATGGTTTTAATGGTCCCTTTCACCACATCAGAAAAAGATTTCTTTTGAGCGACCAGGCCAATTAAGGCTATTAAGCCCACCAGAACCGACGGGACTTTTAATATATCAACAACGAAATTCAGCGTTTCAAGGATAAACATATCCACCTCGCCTTATCAGGATTATTGTCTGTCGAACCAGGCGCGGAGCTGCGCTTCGAGTTCGTTGATATCAATGATGTTGTTGATCACCACCAGCTGGCTTTCCGGCACGCTGGCACTGGCGGCAATGTCCTTCGCCATCACGAAAAGATCGGCGGCACCCGGCGTTGCCGAGGAGAGATCGGAGTGTTCAACGTCGGCGTCAATGGCCAGCTTCTTGAGCACCTTTTTAATATTCATTTCGACCATAAAACTACTGCCCAGGCCTGAACCGCAAATAGCCATAATTTTCATTGTTGTCCCCTTTTTTTGAGTAGAGCACGCCCCATCACGCTAAACGTAATGTTGTGATAAATCGGATGAGAGAATTAAATCAGAAGCGGTCAATAATCGTTTTAATATCCTCCAGAGTATTCGCCTGATGCAATTCAGCCATATCGTCGTCGCTGGAAAATAATTCAGCGAGGGCAGAGATCATGTCGATGTGACTGTGTTTATCCGGCGCCGCGAGCATAATAATAACATCCACGGGATCGAACTCGCCGGCACCAAAAGAGACTCCCTTTTTCAGTTTTAATAATGAGAGGCCTAATCCTTTGGCCCCCTCTTCCGGCCGCGCATGCGGCATGGCCAGCCCTGGTGCCAGCACATAATAAGGTCCTAATGCATGATGCTGCTCAATGATGGCCGTCACGTATTCCGGGCCAATCACCTGCAGATCCAGCAACGGTTTCGCACATATTTCCAGCGCCTGCGGCCAGCTTTCCACGCTCTCCTGCAGCGTGATGGTTGTATCATATATCCACTTTTTCAGCATTTCTCCGTCCCGCCACAATGCAAAAGATGAGCAAACTTTATTCAACACATCCCATATTGACTGCGATCGGGATCACAAAGATAGCGCTACCAATCGCTAACATTCAGAAGTGTGATAGCGCTATCAAATTGTAATCATGGTGTGAATTCACAGCAAAAAAAGGGATTTAAGGCGTATACTGCGTTTCACGTGAAACGAAGGATGATAATAAAAACGCGTCTGGTCAGCAGGAAGGTGTATGTCTCTAACCCGAAAACGGCGCAGTACCGGTAAAGTGACACTCGCCGATGTCGCACAGCTTGCCGGGGTGGGCACGATGACCGTGTCCCGTGCACTCCGCACGCCTGAACAGGTTTCCAATAAACTGCGAGAAAAAATAGAAGCCGCTGTACAGGAATTGGGTTACATGCCTAATCTTGCTGCCAGCGCGCTGGCCTCGGCATCGTCATGGACGATTGCGATGGTCGTTCCTAATCTCTCCGAATCCGGTTGCTCGGAGATGTTCGCCGGGCTTCAGCAGGTGCTGCAGCCTGCCGGATACCAGATCATGCTGGCCGAATCACAGCATCGACTCGAGCAGGAAGAAAAATTGCTGGAGACGCTGCTGGCGTCGAACATTGCCGCTGCGATTTTGCTCAGCGTTGAACACTCCGATACTGTCCGCCACTGGCTGAAAAACGCCTCCATTCCGGTCATGGAGATGGGGGCCATGCGCGCCGATCCTATCGATATGAATATCGGGATTGATAACGTCGCGGCGATGTACGAACTGACGGAGATGGTTATTAAGCGCGGCTACCAGAATATTGGCCTGCTGTGCGCTAACCAGGAGCAGTGGATTTTCCAGCAGCATTTACAGGGCTGGTACAAAGCGATGCTTCGCCACCATATGTCACCAAACCGGGTGATTAACGCCGCCATGCCACCGAGTTTTTCCACGGGTGCGGCGCAACTGCCGGAGTTCCTGCTGGCGTGGCCAGAGCTGGATGCACTGGTGTGCGTGTCGGATGAACTGGCCTGCGGGGCACTTTATGAATGCCAGCGTCGGCGTATAAAAGTACCGGACGATCTGGCCGTGGTGGGTTTTGGCGATAGCGACGTCAGCCGGGTCTGTCAGCCACCGCTGACGACCATGGCTGTGCCACATCGTAAGATTGGGATTGAAGCGGGACGCGCGTTACTGGAACGTCTGAATGATGGAGACTGGCGCGATCATAAACCTATCGCGTCCAGCCTGTGTCTGCGGGAGAGCTGTTGAGGCTTACTCCGCCTCTTCCTCTTTTTCCGCTTTCGTGGATTCGTTTTTAGCGTTGCGGGTCATCCACAGCGCCAGCGCTTTTAACGAATCCGGGGTGAACTCGTCGCAACGCGCGGTAATTTCTTCCGGCGTCATCCAGTTCACTTCGCTCACTTCTTCTTCCTGCAGGGCGAACGGGCCATGGGAAACGCAGCTAAACAGCCCGCCCCAAACGCGGCAATGCTCGTCCTCGAAATAGAACTGACCATGCTCGGCAAACGGCACGCCGGCAATCCCTAACTCTTCTTCCGCTTCACGACGCGCGGAGTCCAGCAGAACTTCATCCGCCTGAACAACGCCGCCTGCAGTTGCATCCAGCATACCAGGGAGAAAATCTTTGGTGTCCGTGCGGCGCTGAACCAGAATTTTGCCCATCCCGTCATGCACAACGATGTATGTCGCACGGTGACGCAGACGCTCCGCGCGCATTTGTTCGCGGCTGGCCTGCGCGATCACTTCATTCTCTTCGTTGACAATGTCAACCCACTCTGTACTTGCCAAATGACTCTGCTCCACCATCGGGAAACCTTCTCGTCTAAGCGCTCTTTCGGCGCGTTTGCAGTTGAGGTGTAACTTACGGATTAATCGCTATTTGCGCAATAACTTGCTGATCATTAAGTGCGATTACGCTTAACGTATTCTCATCGAGCATGCCATAGCTTGCTGGATTTCCACCTTTCGGTATGCTGACCGAACCGGGGTTAAAGTGATACATCTCGCCGCGTTTTTCTGCCACCGGAATATGAGTATGACCGTAAACCAGGACATCGCCAGCCGCCAGTGCCGGGAGATTTTCCGGGCTAAAAAGATGACCATGGGTCAGGAACAGACGGCTATTTTCCATCAGCACCTGTTGCCAGGGGGCAGTGATGGGAAAATCCAGCAACATCTGGTCCACTTCACTGTCGCAGTTACCGCGAACGGCGATAATGCGCGAAGCATACTGGTTGAGTTTTTCCGCTACCTGCGCCGGTGCATAGCCTTCCGGCAGCGCATTGCGCGGACCATGATTTAACACATCCCCCAGAATCACCAGCCATTGCGCCCCGCTTTGAGCAAACAGAGAAAGAACACGCTCGGTCGCGGGCAGCGAACCATGGATATCAGACGCAAACATCAGTTTCATCAGTCACTCCCTGGAAATCAGACTGCCCTATCATACCTGAAGCGTCAGGCTATATCAGCCCGCCCGCTTAGCGGAGAGTGCCACATAGCGCTGCACTGAGGCGCGTTGCCACTGAAACGCGGCATAATCCACCAGCAGCTGAGGCACCTCATCTCCATTGAGGATCAGACGGTTCAGCATCAGCGCCAGATCGGTATCGGCAATACACCACTCGCCGAATAAATTCGGATTACCATGAGCCAGCAGAGAAGACGCGGTATCGATCAGTTTTTGGGCACTGGCCGCACCGTCTTTACTCAGCGCCGGTTTTTTCACCCCGGCAAACACCACATCCGTGGAGCGTTCCACGCGAATCGGCACCAGATCGCTGCGCAGCCACGCCTGGATCTGACGTGCGCGGGCACGTTTTTGCAGATCGTGAGGGTAGATGCGCTCCCACTCAGGAGGTGCGAACCGATCTTCCAGATACTCATCGATCGCCGACGATTCACTCAGCGCGAAGCCATCAATGTCCAGCACCGGCACGCGACGGGTCAGGGCGTAGCCCTGCCACTGTGGTTTCAGATGTTCACCGCCGTCCAGATCCACCGTCTTTAGCGTAAATGACAGTCCTTTTTCGGCCAGCGCCACATACGCGCTCAGAACATAGGGAGAAAAGAAATCTGCATCGGACCATAACGTGATTACGGGCTGGTTCATAACATCCTCATCGGCTGATCGGTTTTCATTCAACATATAATCTCTTTGCCTCGCTGTCACTTGATGAAAACTCACGATTTACAACAACCACCTATACTCATTTTTCATGGCGTCACTATTTTCACTGACAGGAGTTGAGAATGATCGACCTTTATTATGCCCCCACCCCGAACGGCCATAAGATCACCCTCTTTCTTGAGGAAGCCGAACTGGATTACAGGATCATTCGCGTGGATATCAGCAAAGGCGATCAGTTCAGTCCTCTCTTTCTGGCTATATCGCCAAACAATAAAATCCCGGCCATTATTGATAACCATCCTGCCGATGGGGGCAAGCCGTTGAGCCTGTTTGAATCCGGAGAAATATTGCTCTATCTGGCAGAGAAGACAGGCAAATTGCTGAGCGGAGAGTTGCGCGAGCGTCACCACACGCTGCAGTGGCTTTTCTGGCAGACGAGCGGTCTGGGGCCAATGCTCGGACAAAACCACCATTTTACCGCCTACGCACCGCAGCCGATTCCTTATGCTATCGAACGCTATCAGGTGGAAACCCAGCGGTTATACGGCGTTCTGAACCGTCGGCTGGAGAAAGCACCGTGGCTCGGCGGGGATCATTACAGCATCGCCGACATTGCCTGCTGGCCCTGGGTGAATACCCATGAAAAGCACCGCATTGACCTGGCGTCTTACCCGGCGGTGAACAACTGGTTTGAACGAATCCGCACGCGTCCGGCCACCGAACGCGCCATGCAAAAAATCCAGCAAATTTAAGCCGGTGGCTGGTGTGTGCCGGAGAGGCTCTCATGTATTATGTGAAGGTAATTCTGACACGGAGAAGACCTGCAATGTCACAGCATGACGCTATTATTCGTATAAAAAATTTACGCCTACGCACCTTCATCGGTATCAAAGAGGAAGAGATCGCCAACCGTCAGGATATCGTGATTAATGTGGTTATCCACTACCCGGCTGATAAAGCGCGGGCCAGCGAAGATATTAATGATGCGCTGAACTACCGCACGATAACCAAAAAAATCATCCAGTACGTGGAAAACAACCGCTTCTCTTTACTGGAAAAATTAACTCAGGATGTGCTCGACATCGCACGCGATCATCACTGGGTCACTTATGCTGAAGTAGAGATCGATAAACTTCACGCCCTGCGTTACGCCGATTCCGTCTCGATGACGTTAAGCTGGCAACGCCAGGCGTAACCCTGGAGGTTGTATGAAGATTTTGCTGACCGGCGGTACCGGCCTGATTGGTCGCCATCTCATTGCGCGTCTGCAGGCGTTGCATCACGACATCACCGTGGTGACGCGCAGTCCAGAGAAAGCGCGCCAGGTACTGGGCGCAGGTATCGACATCTGGAGAAATCTGGCCGAGCAGCAGAATCTGGACGGGTTTGACGCCGTCATCAACCTGGCAGGCGAACCGATCGCCGATAAGCGCTGGACGGAAGAACAAAAACAGCTCCTGTGCAGCAGCCGGTGGACCCTTACCGAGAAGCTGGTTGAGCTTATCCGCAACAGTCATACCCCGCCGTCGGTTCTCATTTCGGGTTCTGCCGTAGGGTATTACGGCGATCTCGGCGAGGTGGTGGTAACGGAAGAAGAGCCGCCCCACAACGAGTTCACCCATAAACTTTGCGCCCAGTGGGAGCGTATCGCCTGTGCTGCGCAAAGCGATCATACCCGCGTCTGCCTGCTACGCACCGGTGTGGTCCTTGCCCCGAAAGGCGGCATTCTGGCGAAGATGCTCCCCCCTTTCAGGCTCGGTCTTGGCGGGCCAATCGGCAATGGCCGTCAGTATCTGGCATGGATCCATATCGACGATATGGTCAACGGTATTCTCTGGCTGCTGGATAACGATCTGCGCGGGCCGTTTAATATGGTTGCGCCCTACCCGGTGCGTAACGAACAGTTTGCCCATGCTCTCGGACATGCCCTGCATCGCCCGGCGATTTTGCGCGTGCCTGCTACGGTGATCCGCCTGATGATGGGTGAAGCGTCCGTGCTGGTATTAGGCGGGCAACGGGCCCTGCCAAAACGGCTGGAAGCGGCCGGGTTTGCGTTCCGCTGGTATGACTTAGAAGAGGCGCTGGGGGATGTGGTGAGATAATGTTACAGTGATATGCCATGTTCCGACGAAATGGCATATCTATGGCAACCATTACCACTCCCCGGCTCCATCTCACCCCCTTCGAACCCACTGACTGGCCTTTTTTCCGTGCCCTGCGCGAGGATCGCGCCATCATGCAGTATATGGCCGCTATCGCCCCGGAAAAAGAGACCCGACGCCTGTTTGCCGCACGTCTGACGGCAGCGCATGTGTTCGTTATCCGCTTACGCGATGAAGAGACCCCGCTGGGCGATATCGGCCTGCAAATCAGCGCTGAAAATCGTGAAGAGGCGGATATCGGCTATACGGTCGTGCCTGCCGCGCAGGGCCAGGGCATCGCCAGTGAGGCACTGCGCGCGGTGTGTGACTACGCATTTAACCAGACGGGCGTAAAGGCGATTAACGCATATGTGCTGGCAGACAACGGCGGGTCAGTCCGGGTACTGGAGAAAGCGGGTTTTGTGCGCACGCAGGTGCTGGAAAAAGCGTATGAGATTAACGGTGTGCGGTATGACGACTGGGTGTATCGACTGGAGTGTGGTGCGGTCTGATGCCCACACTCCGGCCCTCTCCCACCGGGAGAGGGAAAAGGCAAAACCTACTTCAAAGACCCCTTCAGGAACTGCTGTAAACGTGGGCTTTGCGGGTTCGCTAACACCTCATCGGGATGCCCCTGCTCCTCGATTTTACCCTGATGCAGGAAGATGACGTGGTTAGAGACGTTCCGGGCAAAGCCCATCTCGTGCGTCACCACCACCATCGTTTTGCCCTCTTCGGCCAGCTTCTGCATGATGCGCAGCACTTCGCCAACGAGTTCCGGGTCCAGCGCGGAGGTCGGTTCGTCGAACAGCAAGACTTCCGGCTCCATCGCCAGCGCGCGGGCAATGGATACACGTTGCTGCTGCCCGCCGGACAGATGTACCGGATACTTCATCTGCTGGCGCTCATCAATACCCACTTTCGCCAGGTATTTCACCGCACGGTCGCGGGCGTCCTGTTTGCTGAGACCCAGCACCTGGATTGGCGCTTCCATTACGTTCTCCAGCACCGTCATATGGCTCCAGAGATTAAAGTGCTGGAAAACCATCGTCAGGCGCGTACGCAACAGACGCAGCTGATTTTTATCCGCCACCTTCAGCTGGCCGTCTTTGTCACGCACCAGATTGATGTTCTGCCCGCTCACCACAATTGAGCCTTCGCTCGGTTTTTCGAGGAAGTTAATGCAGCGCAGGAAAGTACTTTTACCGGAGCCGGATGAGCCGATAATACTGATGACATCGCCCGCGTTTGCCTGCAGCGACACCCCTTTCAGCACTTCATGTTCGCCGTAGCGTTTGTGCAGATCAATAACGTTTAATTTGTTCTCAGCCATCATCATTCTCAGTGCGTCGAAGAAGGTTTTATATGCTGCAACCAGCGTTTTTCTGCCTTACGGAACAGGCTAATCAGGACGTATGAAATTATCAAATAAAGCACTGCCGCAATACCGAATGCGGTAAACGGCTGATAGGTTGCCGAGTTAATATCCCGGGCAATCTTCAGTAAGTCCGGCACCGTGGCGGTAAAGGCCAGCGCCGTGGAGTGCAGCATCAGAATCACTTCGTTACTGTACGCCGGTAACGCAATACGCAGCGCCGATGGCAGAATGATGCAACGGTAAAGCTTCACGGAGGAGAAGCCGTACGCACGCGCCGCTTCAATCTCACCGTACGGGACAGAGCGAATCGCCCCTGCGAAAATCTCGGTGGTATAGGCGCAGGTATTGAGCGTCAATGCCAGCACCGTACAGTTCAGACCGCTGCGGAAGAACGCATTGAGCATTTCAGTGCCTTTTACGATCTCAAGCGTGTACATCCCCGAATAGAACACCAGCAGTTGCACGTACAGCGGCGTACCGCGAAACACATAGGTAAACAGCCAGATTGGGAACTGGATAAATTTATTGTTCGACACACGACCAATGGCAAGAAATACCGCCAGAATGCCGCCCATCACCACGGAGGAGATCAGAAGCCAGAGCGTAATGGCAACGCCGGTGAAGCGATAGCCATCTGTCCACAGCAGCGATTTCCAGTATTCCTGAATAATCTCAATCACAGATCAGCCCTCTTCACACCCACGGAGTAGCGACGTTCGAGCAGAAGCAGCACACCATTGGAGGCGGTCGTAAAGACCAGATAGATTACGCCACATACCACCGCAAAGTAGAACGGCTCCCAGGTGCTTTTGCCGGCAAGCTGGGTCGCTTTCACCACATCTTCCAGGCCAAGCAGAGAGACCAGCGCGGTTGCCTTAAGAATAACCTGCCAGTTGTTACCGATACCTGGAAGCGCATAGCGCATCATGGCCGGGAACATGATTCGACGAAACGTCTGTGAGGAGGTGAAACCGAATGCGGTTGCCGCTTCAATGTGGCCTTTCGGCACAGCCATATACGCGCCGCGGAAGGTTTCGGTGAAGTAGGCCCCGTAGATAAAACCGAGCGTAATGATACCGGCCACCATCGGGTCGATATCGATTTGTCCCATACCCATTGCGTCCGTCACGCTGTTAAGCGCAATCTGCAGACCGTAAAAGATCAGAAGCATCAGCACCAGATCGGGAACACCGCGAATCAGCGTCGTATAGCCTTCAAAAATCAGCGCCAGCGGCTTGTTAGCTGAAAGCTTCGCCCCTGCGCCCGCCAGACCTATCAGCACCGCCAGCACCACGGAGCTGAGAGCCAGCTCAAGGGTGACAAGCGCGCCCTGTAAAATAACGCCAGAAAATCCGTACAGCATACCGCGAGCCCTGTCGTATCGTGAGTGGTGGAACCGTGTCTTTTCCCCTCCCACAGTGGGAGGGGCTGCACGTTATTTGACGGGGCGATTAGCCGCCGTAAACATTGAAATCGAAGTATTTTTTCGCAATTTTCTCGTACGTGCCGTCAGCGCGCATTTCGGCAAACGCTTTGTTCAGCGCTTCTCGCAGTTCGTTGTCTTCCTTGCGCAGGCCCATACCGGTGCCTACACCAAACAACTTCACATCCTTGATGGATGGACCGCCAAACTTATAGTCTTTGCCGACCGGCTGCTTCAGGAAGCCTTCGCTCGCCGCGACTTCATCCTGGAACGCTGCGTCAATGCGGCCTGCCGTCAGGTCAGCGTAGATATTTTCCTGGCCCTGATAAGAGACGATTTCAATCCCTTTCGGCGCCCAGTGTTCGTTACCGTAGGTTTCCTGAGTAGTCCCCTGCAGCACGCCCACGCGTTTGCCTTTCAGCGACTCGAGAGTGGGCTGAATGTCGGAAGATTTGGCGACGACCAGACGTGAATCTGCCGCGTAGAGTTTGTCCGTGAAAGCAATCTCCTGCTGGCGTTTTTCAGTGATGGAGAGCGAGGACATAATCACGTCGATTTTTTTCGCTTTCAGCGACGGGATCAGCGCGTCCAGTGGGTTCTCAACGTAGGTACACTGCGCTTTGATGCGTTTGCACAGTTCGTTGGCCAGATCGATGTCAAAACCAACCAATTCACCTTTAGAATTCTTCGATTCGAACGGTGCATAGGTAGGATCGGTACCGATTCGAATTTTCTGCGGAATTGCTGCGAATGCCGCGGTGGCGCTGGAAAAGGCCAGCACCAGAGAAAGTGACAATACTAGTTTTTTCATATCTGTCCTCAACAAACTGTCTACATACGGGATTTTTACGACGACGGGGTGGTGCTAATGTGCCATCAATCCCCTCCGTCAGGCAAAGAATAATGCCTTTGGGCCGGGATTTTTTGCATTATAAATGCGTAAGTATGCACACAGCGATCCAATACAGTGCATTAATTGCACCATATTGGATCATCCCGCCCGACAATGCACCTCAGCAGTGCATTGTCGTCAGGTATTAGTCACCGTAGACGTTGAAGTCGAAGTATTTCTTCGCCAGTTTGTCGTAGGTACCGTCTTTACGCAGCTCAGCAAACGCTTTGTCGAAGGCGGCTTTCAGCTCGGTATCATCCTTACGCAGGCCGATACCCGTACCGTCACCAAAGTACTTTTTGTCTTTCACGGACGGGCCAGCAAAAGCGTACTCTTTGCCCGCTGGCTGTTTCAGGAAGCCTTCGCTCGCGGCGACTTCATCCTGGAATGCCGCATCCAGACGGCCTGCCGCCAGGTCAGAGTAGATCAGATCCTGGTTCTGGTACGCCACCACGTCGACGCCCTTCTCACGCCAGTTCGCATTGGCAAACCCTTCCTGCGTTGAGCCCTGAAGCACGCCGACATGCTTGCCTTTCAGCGAGTCGATGGTGGGTTGAATCGGGGAGCCTTTAGCGGCAATCAGACGTGAATCTGCAGCGTAAAGCTTGTCAGAGAAGGCAATCTCCTGCTGACGTTTTTCGGTGATAGAGAGAGAAGAGATAATGGCGTCGATTTTCTTGGCTTTCAGCGACGGGATTAACGCATCAAAGTCGCTGCCCACCCATGTGCATTTCACCGCAATGCGTTTGCACATTTCATTTCCCAGATCGATATCAAACCCAACGAAATCGCCTTTCGCATCCTTGGAAGAGAATGGCGCGTAGGTTGCGTCTGTACCGATACGAACTGTCTGTGGAAGCGCTGCGTAGCTACCTGCTGCCGCACTTAACCCCACCAGCAAAGACAGAGCCAGAACCGTCTTCTTCATACATTTACCCTCAAGTACCGTGATTTTATTATGTATTGTGTTGTGTGTTGTGTGTTGTGTTGCAGGCTTCTCTTGCAGGTCTTATGCCACATTGCCGTCTGGTGAAAAGTTCGACGTTAAATATGTTAATAAAACGTTGCGATATTGCCTTAATGGTGAAAGATAGCAGGTCTGCCGAACGAACCGGAAAGAGAAAAAGGGAAAAAGCGAATTAAATGTCGAGGATATGATCGCCGTTGCATAATTGCCCTGAAACAGGGCACGTTATCTTTTCATGCACGCTGTGGGTGCACAGATTCAGGCACCCTGCCAGCGGGTGAAGAGGTCTTCGGGCAGGTCGATATCAAACTGATCGAGAACGCGGTTAACCGTCTGATTAATCACATCATCCAGTGAAACGGGCCGGTGATAGAACGCCGGTACCGGTGGCATGATCACCGCGCCGAGTTCAGCAGCCTGAGTCATTAAACGCAGATGGCCCAGGTGCAGCGGCGTTTCCCGCACGCAGAGAACCAGAGGACGACGCTCCTTCAGCACCACGTCCGCGGCGCGGGTCACCAGCGTGTCGGTATAGCTGTTTACAATGCCGGAGAGCGTTTTAATGGAACATGGCAGGATAACCATGCCGGCCGTTTTAAACGAGCCAGAGGAGATGCTGGCGGCGATATCGCGGGCATCGTGAACCACATCCGCCAGCGCCTGGACATCACGCAGTGAGAGGTCGGTTTCAAGAGAGAGGGTCTGACGTGCCGCCTGGCTCATGACCAGATGCGTTTCCACTTCTGCCACGTCGCGCAGCACCTGTAACAGACGTACGCCGTAAATCGCGCCACTGGCACCACTGAGCCCAACAATGAGTCGTTTCATGATTTTCGCCCTAACTGATTTCAGGGCAGACTGTGCAGCATTTTGCGGGGAGTTGCAAGTGAGGGCAAATGCCCTCACTTGCACAGACATCAACCTTCGTTGTGCATCTCTAAACTTTCGAGATCGTTTTGCAGCTGGACGGCTTTCGCATCGTCGTTGCGCAGCGAATCAAGGTAGTCGAGGTACTGCTGGTCAACGTCTTTCGTCACGTAGACGCCATTAAACACGGAGCATTCGAACTGCTGAATATCCGGGTTCTCAGCGCGTACTGCGTCGATAAGATCGTTCAGATCCTGGAAAATCAGGCCGTCGGCACCGATGATCTGACGAATTTCGTCCACTTCACGACCGTGAGCGATCAGCTCGTTGGCGGTTGGCATATCGATGCCGTACACGTTCGGGAAACGAATTTCCGGTGCGGCTGAGGCCAGATACACTTTCTTCGCACCCGCTTCGCGCGCCATCTCAATAATCTGTTCTGAGGTGGTGCCGCGAACGATGGAGTCATCCACCAGCAGGACGTTTTTATCGCGGAACTCAGCGCGGTTTGCGTTCAGTTTACGACGCACGGACTTACGGCGCAGCTGCTGACCCGGCATGATAAAGGTACGACCAACGTAGCGGTTTTTCACAAACCCCTGACGGTATGGCTTGTCCAGAATGCGGGCGATTTCCAGAGCGATATCGCAGGACGTTTCCGGAATAGGAATAACGACGTCGATATCCAGATCGTCCCATTCGCGGGCAATCTTCTCGCCAAGTTTTGTCCCCATGTTCACGCGCGCGCTGTAAACGGAAATCTTGTCGATAAACGAGTCCGGACGGGCGAAGTAAACATATTCAAACAGGCACGGATTGCTCACCGGGTTGTCAGCACACTGGCGGGTGAACAGCTGGCCCTTCTCAGTGATATAGACCGCTTCGCCAGGCGCAACATCACGCAGGAACTCGAAGCCCAGGGTATCCAGCGCCACGCTTTCAGAGGCAACCATGTATTCGGTACGACCATCACCGAGATCGCGCTTACCGAGTACCAGCGGGCGGATGCCGTTTGGATCGCGGAAGGCAACCATCCCGTGGCCGATAATCATCGCCACGCAGGCATACGCACCACGGATCTGGCGGTTAGTCGCGGCAACGGCGGCAAAAATGTTGTCTGCTTCCAGCGGGTAGTGACGGAAGTTATCCAGCTCGCTGGCAAAGATATTGAGCAGAATTTCAGAATCAGAGGTGGTGTTAATGTGGCGACGTTTCTCTTCGAACAACTTCTTACGCAGCTCGTGCGCGTTGGTCAGGTTGCCATTGTGGGCAAGCGTGATGCCATACGGTGAGTTGACGTAGAAAG
This sequence comes from Enterobacter sp. V89_11, assembly GCF_029967775.1. Taxonomy (NCBI): domain Bacteria; kingdom Pseudomonadati; phylum Pseudomonadota; class Gammaproteobacteria; order Enterobacterales; family Enterobacteriaceae; genus Enterobacter; species Enterobacter sp. V89_11. Next base: position 303,133 of record NZ_JASCAN010000001.1, read on the forward strand.
GCTGAGCCTCAGAGGCGCTGGAACTGCCAGCAGTAGGATAACGAACGTGACCGATCCCCATATTACCTTGCAGACGCTGCATATGGCGGGCTTCAAACACATCATTTACCAGACCATTCGCCTTACGTAAACGGAAGCAGTTGTTTGCATCAATGGTGATGATACCCGCAGCATCCTGCCCACGGTGCTGGAGCACCGTTAACGCGTCATAAATCGACTGGTTTACCGGCATGAAACCGGCGATACCGACAATACCGCACATTCGTCTTTTCCTCGTTAAGCCACATCTCAGAGCGCATTACGCTCTGGGCAAGAAACTCGACGAGCTTTGCAGATAGTCAAAGAACCATCTGATGATGAAACTGAACTCTGGAATGAGCTGCGATTTTTGCCAGTCTTCACTTTTGGAGAACCCGGTAAAGGTATCCAGGAAGAACAGGATCGCGGCCACAATCAGCACGCCTCGTAGTGCGCCGAAACAGATCCCGAGTACCCTGTCTGTTCCTGACAGACCGGTTTTCTCGACCAGCTGACCTATCACGTAATTTACGATAGCGCCGACAATCAGCGTCGCGATAAACAGCACCGCGATAGCGATTCCATTTCGGACCAGTTCATCTTCAAAGCCCGTGAACCAGACAGACAGGTAAGTGTAGTAATGACTGGCAACAAAGAAAGCACAACCCCAGGTTACCAGCGATAACGCTTCACGAACAAAGCCACGGATCAGGCTAACCAGACAGGAAAAACCAATCACCGCAATGATGGCGTAATCAATCCAGACCATATGTGTCCCACGATTTAACGCCCTGTCATCCAGTTCGGGGCGAATTCTAACAGAAAAAGAAAACGTTTGCGTAGGGATTTCCTTCCCGCGCGTAAATAAAAAAGGCGCTGAAAAAATGTTCAACGCCGTGGCTTTTTACGTCTCTGTGGACGTCTGCCGTCACTCTTCCCCCCACCCTCTCCTCACAGAAAGGATAAGGGTGAGGGAGGGGTTAGTTCGCGCTGTAGCTCATCACCACACCGCTCAGGCCGGAGATCTGCTTCAGCTCACCCAGCGATCCTTTAAGCTTATCTTTGGACGCTTCTGGCCCCACGAGAATACGGGTAATTTTACCCTGTACCGGCGTGGAAGGTGAAGTGTAAACACGATATCCCGCACTGCGCAGTTTACCCACCACCTCATTGACCTTATCGGCATTTTTCAGCGCACCCAGCTGCACGACGTAGGCTTTGCCCGTCGGAGCGGCTTCCTGCTGAGCCGATTTCGCCGGAGGCGGTGTCTCTGTCGCTGCGGTAAGCTGTTCGCTCGTTTTATCACGCTGCGGTTTCGGCTGCGTTTTTTCGACCGGCTTCGGTTTCTCAGCCGGTTTAGGCTGCACGACCGGAACCGTTACAGGATCGATATCGTTGGTGTTGCTCGCCGCCAGACGAGACGGATCAAGAGACGGCGCAGCCGCATCACCCGCGCGAACCTCTTCCGCTGCGCCTTCCGGCGGCTGAGCAGGAAGGGCCTGTGTCGCCGCAGGCAGCATATCCGGCTCGTCGCGATCGCCCGGTTTCGGTACCAGTGGAATGGCTGCAAACTCATCCTGATAGTGCTTTTTCTGCCCGTCGAGCAGGCCCGGGAGAATAATGACTCCCAGCGCCACCAGCACTATTGTTCCTGCTAAACGGTTCTGAAACTTACTCGCCACCGGTTCTCCCCGCGTCCATCACTTCCATGACATGTGCCACCGTGTGGAACGAACCACACACCAGCACGGTATCTTCTGGTTTAGCATCCGCCATCGCGGCATGCCAGGCCTGAGCCACGCTATTATAGATTGCGCCTTTGCCGAGATGTTCCATCAACTGCTCAGCGGTCGCCCCGCGTGGCCCCTCCAGAGGAGCACAATACCAGCTATCGACCACACTCTCCATGCAGGCCAGCGTACCGCCAATATCTTTATCATGAAGCATACCGATAACCGCCAGCACGCGCCCGGTTTTTGGTAACGATTTGAGACGTCCCGCGAGATACGCCGCGGCATGCGGGTTATGCGCCACATCGAGGATCAGGCGCGGTGACTCGCTGACAATCTGGAAACGCCCGGGCAGGATCGCCCGCTCAATGCCCTCGCGAATCGCCTGCTCGCTCACCGCCAGACCGCTTGCGCGCAGTGCCGCCAGCGCGGTTGCCGCGTTAGGCTGCGGCACCTGCGGCAATGGCAGGTTGTCCAGTGCGCCCTGCGCATCGCTAAAGCGCCAGCCGTCTGCCTGAACCTCATACTGCCAGTCTACGCCACGGCGCAGCAGACGCGCACCCGTCTCATTCGCCACCTCTGCAATGGTGTGCGGCATATCCGGCTCGCCGACCACGCCAGGTTTATTCGCCCGGAAAATCCCGGCTTTCTCGCGACCAATGCTTTCGCGATCCGGCCCCAGCCAGTCGGTATGATCCAGCGCAATGCTGGTCACGACGGCCACATCCGCATCCACCATGTTGGTGGCATCAAGACGCCCGCCGAGGCCGACTTCCAGAATCACCACGTCCAGCTGCGCCTGCTTAAACAACCACAGTGCCGACAGGGTACCGTATTCAAAATAGGTTAATGAAATTTCACCGCGCGCGGCTTCAATTTCCGCGAAAGAGGCAGTATGCGCTGATTCCGGCAGCTCGCGGTTTTGCACACGCACCCGCTCGGTATACCGCACGAGGTGTGGAGAGCTGTAAACGCCAACCTTATAGCCTGCTGCCATCAGGACAGATTCCAGCGTGCGGCACGTCGTGCCTTTACCGTTCGTTCCGGCAACGGTGAACACAAACGGCGCTGGTTTCAGTACGTCGAGACGCGCGGCAACCTGGCTTACGCGCTCAAGCCCCATATCGATGGTTTTACTGTGCAGGTTTTCCAGATAAGAAAGCCACGCGGCCAGGGGCGACGTGGCTTGGGGAATGCTTTTATTTTCCATGATGCCCGGTCATTAACAGTTGAGAAAGCAAAAGGGCAGCGCCATCCGGCCCTGCCCTTTTCAGTTATCAGGCCTCGGGTTCCTGATCCGGTACCACCACGCCTTCGCGCGGCTCGTCCGGGTTCGGCGCTGGCAGATTCATCAGCTTCGCCAGGATGCTTGCCAGTTTCAGGCGCATCTCCGGACGGCGGACGATCATGTCGATAGCGCCTTTCTCGATGAGGAACTCACTGCGCTGGAAGCCCGGCGGCAGTTTTTCACGTACGGTCTGTTCGATGACGCGTGGACCCGCAAAACCGATCAGCGCTTTCGGCTCAGCGATGTTCAGATCGCCCAGCATGGCAAAGCTTGCGGAAACGCCACCCATCGTCGGGTCGGTCAGCACGGAGATGTACGGCAAACCGCGCTCCTGCATTTTCGCCAGCGCAGCAGAGGTTTTCGCCATCTGCATCAGCGACATCAGCGCTTCCTGCATACGTGCACCACCGGAAGCGGAGAAGCAGATCAGCGGGCAGTTGTCTTCCAGCGCCTGCTCAACGGCACGCACGAAGCGCGCACCCACGACAGAGCCCATTGAGCCACCCATAAAGGAGAACTCAAACGCGGCAGCCACCACCGGCATCGTGTGCAGGGTGCCTTTCATGACGATCAGCGCGTCTTTCTCGCCGGTCTCTTTCTGTGCAGAGGCCAGACGGTCTTTGTATTTTTTGGAATCACGGAACTTCAGCACGTCTTTTGGCTCAAGCTCGCTACCCAGTTCTACCAGAGAACCTTCGTCCAGCAGGCTATGCAGGCGATTACGCGCCGTCATACGCATGTGGTGGTCACACTTCGGACACACCTCAAGATTGCGTTCCAGCTCTGCGCGGTACAGAACCTGGCCGCAGCTATCACACTTCGTCCATACCCCTTCAGGAATGCTCGCTTTACGAGTCGGGGTTATGTTGCTTTTAATTCGTTCAATCCAGCTCATTGATAACCTTTCTGCCTGAACCTGGTCGTATGCCAGTTTTGCTATAAGAGGCGAATAATGCCATTTTTGCCTCCAACAGACCATGAATGTTGCACATTAAAACATAACAGCCCGAAACTTTGGATAAAAAAGTGGTCGAACCGCCAGTATGCATTTACTTCGCTTGCTTTGCTGCCGCACGTCGGTGACGGATAATCTCAATAACCCCAGGCAGTACCGAAAGCACAATAATCGCTACAATCAGTAACTTAAGGTTTTCCTGGACCACCGGGAGATCGCCAAACAGGTAGCCGGCATAGGTAAACAGGAGCACCCACAGCAGCGCGCCAACAACGTTATATGCCGCAAAGTGACGATAGGACATATGCCCCATTCCCGCCACAAACGGTGCAAATGTACGCACAATAGGCACAAAACGGGCAAGGATAATGGTTTTGCCGCCATGACGTTCATAGAACGCATGGGTTTTGTCGAGATAGCTGCGACGGAAAATTTTCGAGTCCGGATTGCTGAAAAGCCGCTCACCAAACACCCGTCCAATCGTGTAGTTCACCGCATCACCAATGATCGCGGCGATAACCATCAACACAACCATCAGATGCACATTCAAATCGTTAGTCGGTAACGCGGATAACGCGCCGGCCACGAACAGCAGTGAATCCCCCGGCAGGAACGGGGTGACAACCAGACCGGTTTCACAGAACAGAATGAGGAACAGAATAGCGTAAACCCAGACGCCGTACTGCGCGACCAGCTCCGCCAGGTGAACATCAATATGCAGGATGAAATCAATCAAAAAACGTATTACGTCCATTTTGTCTAAGCCTTAATTGCACCTTTGATTAGTCCGCTAAAAACAGCGGGCCCATTGGCGGTTTCGGCAGGTCAAACCGATCCGGATAGTCTACCGAGACCAGATACAGCCCTTCCGCTTTCGCCGTGGCTGCCGCAAGCGTTCTGTCCTTCGCTGCCAGCAGTTCTGCAATCCAGCTCTCCGGCTGGTGTCCGGCACCCACTTCCATCAGGCTGCCCACAATATTCCGCACCATATGATGTACAAAGGCATTGGCTTTGATATCCACCACCACATACGCGCCATAACGGCTGACGTTTATGTGCATGACATTACGCCACGGCGTACGGGACTGGCACTGCACCGCACGGAACGAGGTAAAGTCATTTTCACCAATCAGACACTGCGCCGCACGATGCATACGTTCAGCATCAAGCGGTTCATAAAAATGCGTCACGCCCTGGCTTAACACCGCCGGACGTAGACGCTGATTGTAGATGACATAGCGGTAACGGCGCGCGGTGGCGCTGAAACGCGCATGAAAATCATCGGGAACATCTTTAACCCAACGAACTGCAATGTCTCCAGGTAAATTCGCATTCACCCCCAGCGTCCATGCGGCGTCCTTTCGCACAGCGGTGGTTTCAAAATGAACCACCTGCCCCGTGCCGTGAACGCCGGCATCCGTACGCCCGGCACAGAAAACGCTTATCGGTTCGTTCGCCACCTGAGAGAGCGCTTTTTCCAGTTTTTCCTGGACGCTGCGCACCTCATTTTGACGCTGCCAGCCATAATACTTACTGCCATCGTACTCAATACCGAGGGCAATTTTATGAACAGGCTTGTGATCCACTTCTGACATCAGTACAGGTACTCCTGCACGAGTTTCTCCGCAATTTTCACCGCCATCAGCGCGCCGCCAAAGCGAACGTTATCGGCAACTGACCAGAACTGGATCTGCTCAGGCATTCCGTAATCGTTACGCACGCAGCCAACAGACAGATGTGCACTACCGGTCGCATCACCAACCTGTGTCGGGAACTCACTCTCTTCGGAGAGGGCGATATCCTCACCGCGACCAAACGCGTCACGCGCTTCTTCTGCGGCGAGCGGGCGCAGCGCTTCAAAACCGACCATCTGTGCGTGGCCGTAGAAGACAGGAGACTGCACGCAGCTGGCAGAGATCATCAGGCCATCATCCTGCAGGATTTTGCGGACTTCATCGACAATACGGCGCTCTTCGCGCACGCTGCCTTCGCGATCCGGCAGCAGTGGCAGCATGTTAAACGCCAGCTGGCGACCAAAATAGTCGTCTTCATCAATCGGAACGCCGCTCAGCAATTTCGCGCTCTGCCCGGCCAGCGCGTTAACCGCTTGCTTGCCGTTGGCAGACGCAGACAGCAGGCTGGTGACGAAGATACGCGACAGGCCGCCTTCGTCGATCAGCGGTTTCAGCGCGGTAAGCAGCTGACTGGTCAGGCTGTTCGGTACGGCGATAACGTTGCGGTTTCGGTAGTCTGCCAGCACAAACGGATTCACATCCGGCACCACCAGCGGCACATCCGGCTCAAGCGCGAACAGGCCGCTTAAATCAATCACCAGACAACCCGAGTTGGTGGCCTCTTCAATGTAAGACGCCGTAGCCTCAGCACCGGCTGCAAAAAACGCCAGCTGCGCCTGAGTCCAGTCGAACCCGGCCGCATCCTGAACCATGACAGATTTACCGCCAAAACGCAGATGTTCACCCGCGCTATCTGTACGCGCCAGCGCATAGATATCACCCACCGGGAACTGACGCTCAGCAAGGGTTTCGAGCAGGGCTTCACCCACGGCACCCGTGGCACCTAAAATGGCAATGTTCCAGCCTTCAGACATGGTGGTTTACTCCAGAAATAAAAAAGCGTCCCTGTCGGAGTATCCAACAGGGAGCATTAAGAAGACATTAATGTGCCGGATGATGAACGGCGTTAAAACCCAGTTTATGCAGCTGCGTCGCAGCCGTTGCGTCGTCGCAAATCACATACAGGGAAGACCACTCGCGGCGCTCAACATAGTTCTTGCGCAGCTTATCAAACTCACCCGGAATACCCGCCACTTTACGCAGCAGCGCGTCATCGCGGCGCACATCATACACCAAATGGACCAGTCGTTTCAGCGTTGCCTGATCGAGTGGTCCGTGCAGGGTAATGCGGCCAAATTCAGGCGCAGGCAGTAAGGTATCCAGCGCCACCTGCTGTGGATGGCCGATAAAGGCGCTATAGGCCTCAAAGACCTGCGTCGTGCCGCGGGCTTTTCCTTCAAGGGTATAACCGGCTATATGCGCCGTTGCGACGTCCACCTTGTTAAGCAGCGCAACGTTAAGCTCAGGCTCCGGCTCCCAGACGTCCAGCACCACGCTAAGCGCTTGCCCCTCTTCCAGACATTTCAGCAGCGCAAGGTTATCGACCACCGGACCCCGGCAGGCATTTATCAGAATAGTGCCAGGCTTCAGACGACGGATCAGGGCTTCGTCAGCAAGGTGCAGCGACTTATAAGGCCCCTCTTTAAACAGCGGCGTATGGAAAGTGATCACATCGCACTGTGCAACCAGTTCATCCAGCGAACGGAAGTCGCCTTCATCACCGTTGTCTTTACGCGGCGGATCGCACAGCAGGGTGCGAATGCCTAACGCCTCAAGACGTTTATGCAGGCGCCCACCCACGTTGCCCACACCAACAATCCCGACGGTACGGTCCTGCAACGCAAAACCGTCGCGCTCTGCCAGCATCAGCAGGGAGGAGAAGACATATTCCACGACCGCAATGGCGTTGCAGCCCGGCGCGGCTGAAAAACCGATCCCCGCCTGCTTAAGCCATTTATCATCCACATGATCCGTCCCTGCCGTTGCGGTCCCGACAAATTTCACTGCTTTGCCGGAGAGCAACGCCTCATTTACTTTGGTTACCGAGCGCACCATCAGCGCGTCTGCATCATCCAGCTCGTTTACCGGGATCGGCCGACCCGGGACAGCCTTAACGTTGCCGAGGCGGCTAAAGAGCTCGCGGGCATAAGGCATATTTTCATCAACGAGGATTTTCACGTCTGAGTACCTGTTTGAGAGGAAGAAAACCCATCAAGTGTGCCATAATCTGGCCGCCAGGCATATACGTCTGCCAGGTTTACGCTGAGTTTTGACTTTAAGGATTTTTGACGATGCAGCCCATTTCAGGTACGCCGCCGCGCCCTCCGGGTGAAGGCCCTGTCACGCCAAACGTTGCAGGCGAACAACCGCTATCGACACAACAGCGCACCGTGCTGGAGCGACTGATCACGCGTCTGATCGCGCTGACGTCGCAGCAAAACGCGGAAGTCTGGGCTGGGGTAAAGCACGATTTAGGTGTCAGGAACGACGCACCTTTGCAGTCGCGCCATTTCCCTGCTGCCGAGCAAAACCTGCACCAGCGGATTGATACTGCACAGCAGAATCACAGCACACGCCAGATTGTCTCGCAGCTGACCGAGCTGTTGGGCCAGGGAAATAACCGCCAGGCGGTGAGTGATTTTATTCGCCAGCAGTTTGGTCAGACCGCCCTGAGCCAGCTGACCCCGGAACAGCTCAAAACCGTACTGACGCTGCTGCAAACCAATCAGCTGTCAATTCCACAGCCTCAGCAACGCCCTGCGACCGAGCGTCCGCTGCTGCCTGCCGAGCACAACACGCTCAAGCAGATGGTGACCAAGCTGGCCGCCGCCACCGGCGAACCAACGAAGCTTATCTGGCAATCAATGCTGGAACTCTCCGGCGTAAAAGCGGGCGAGCTGATCCCGGCGAAACAGTTTACGCATCTGGTGACCTGGCTACAGGCGCGTCAGACGCTCAGCACCCAGACCGCTCCAACCCTGCACACGGTTCAGGCGGCACTTAAGCAGCCGCTGGAGCCGAACGAATTTGACGCCATTCGTGATTACGCCCAGCAGACCTGGCAGGCCACACCGCAAACGGTACTGACCACCGCGCAGGTGCAGGATGTGCTCAACCAGATTTTCGTTCGCCGCGCCGAACGCGAAGGGGGCGTGCCGGAAGCACGAAACATACAGCCAATCTACAATCCGCTGTTTGCGCCGGTGGTGGAAACGTTCAGAACCCTCTCTGCCCGTCCAGGGTTGATGTTTATTGCGTTAATGATTGCACTGGCGATTTTCTGGCTGGTCGCATAACGGTTTCGCCCGGTGGCGCTACGCCTGCCGGGCCGACAGCACACCGGGGAAGGCTTGCCGCCCCGGCACTTAACCGCTAAGACTGACGAAACGCCACCAGCGTCACCACAATGCCCACAACCGCTGCAACCGCGCCCGCCAGGAAAACAGACGGATACCCGAACGACGTTGCTAAAAGACCTGCCAGCGGCCCGGTTACCCCGTATGAGATATCCTGAAACGCCGCATAGCCGCCAAGCGCCGTGCCACGCACCTGCGGGGCGACACGTTTTACCACCTCCACACCCAGCGCCGGGAAAATAAGCGAACATCCGCAGCCGGTCAACGCCGCGCCTAACAACGCGACGGAGGCAACGGGTGCATTCCACAGTAACAGCAAACCCAGGGTTTCAATCACCAGTGACGCCACTGCAACCTTCACGCCGCCAAAACGATCCGGCATCCAGCCGAACAGCACGCGCATTAAGACAAATGCGCCACCAAAGGCGGTCAGCGTAAAACCTGCCATCGCCCAGCCGCGGCTCACAAAGTAGAGCGAGACGAACGTACCGATTACCGCAAAACCGACGCCCTGCAGGGCCAGGCCAAGGCCCGGCTGCCAGATTTGACCCACCACGCTCCACAAAGACGGGCGCTCCCCTTTATGGGCAGGGACTTTACGCACCGGACCGTTGAATGCCCATGCCAGCAGCGGCAGCATCAGGGTGGTCGCTGCCAGCGCGGCAAAGCCAAAGTGGCTGTGGATAAGCAACCCGAGCGGGGCGCCTGCGGCAAGCGCGCCATAAATGGCCATGCCATTCCAGGACATGACTTTGCCGGAGCGTGCAGGCCCCACCAGTCCCATACCCCATGTCAGCGTACCGGTCAGGAGCTGGCTTTCACCAAAGCCCAGGATTAAACGCCCCACGATCAGCAGCGCAAATTTATACGCAGCGTCAACCGGCAGGAGAGCGGCCAGCAGCCATGCACCTCCCGCCAGACCACAGGCAAACATGCCCTGTAACGCCGAGCGTTTTGCCCCGTGCTGATCCGCCAGACGTCCGGCATAACCGCGGGTTAATACCGTAGCCAGGAACTGAATACCCACAGCGACGCCGACCATGGTGTTGCCATAGCCCAGCTCCTGATGAACAAACAGCGGGATCACCGGCAGCGGCAGGCCGACGGTCATATAGGTCAGGAACACCGCAAACGCGATGCGAAACAGCGAGACGTTCGCTGAAGAGGTTGTTTCTGTTTGAGTGACTGCAGTCATGCTTTACTCCGAAATGAAGAGTAAGGCGGGGAAAAACCACGCCCCCTCTTCCTGATAACCAGGATTTAGGTGCGTTGGTTGACGTTGAACGCTTACGCATTATCGTGAGGATAATGTTGAGGTAGGAAGTTTGCCTGCGAGATCAGCCGCTTGTCAATGCATAAAAAAAGGAGCCGTCAGGCTCCCCTTTTGAATCAGTCAGAACTTATGCGTTGTACTTACGCATCACCAGCGTGGCGTTAGTACCGCCGAAACCGAAGCTGTTGGACATGACGGTAGTCAGTGTCGCTTCTTTTGGCTGGGTCACGATGTTCAGACCTGCGGCCTGCTCGTCCATCTCGTCAATGTTGATGCTTGGGGCGATAAAGCCATTTTCCAGCATCAGCAGAGAGTAGATCGCTTCCTGAACGCCAGCAGCACCCAGAGAGTGACCGGTCATGGCTTTGGTCGCAGAGATAGCCGGGCTGTTGTCACCGAACACTTCACGGATCGCACCCAACTCTTTCACGTCGCCTACCGGAGTAGAGGTACCGTGGGAGTTCAGGTAGTCGATTGGTGTGTCAACGCCGTGCATCGCCATCTTCATGCAGCGCACTGCGCCTTCACCGGATGGAGCCACCATGTCAGCGCCGTCAGACGTTGCACCGTAGCCCACGATCTCAGCGTAGATGTGCGCACCACGCGCCAGCGCGTGCTCCAGCTCTTCAACCACAACCATACCGCCGCCGCCTGCGATAACGAAACCGTCACGGTGCGCATCATAGGTACGGGATGCTTTATCCGGAGTTTCGTTATATTTGGTGGACAGTGCCCCCATTGCGTCGAATTCACAGGCCATTTCCCAGCCCAGTTCTTCGCCGCCGCCAGCAAACACGATGTCCTGTTTACCCAGCTGGATCTGCTCAACCGCATTACCGATGCAGTGTGCGGAGGTCGCACAGGCAGAGCTGATGGAGTAGTTAACGCCGTGGATTTTGAACGGGGTCGCCAGGCAAGCGGAAACCGCTGAACCCATAGCTTTAGTCACAACATAAGGACCTACCGCTTTCAGACCACGTGGGCTACGCATTGCGTCGGCACCAAAAACCTGCGCTTTAGATGAGCCACCGGAACCGGCGATCAGACCTACGCGTGGGTTGTTCTGGTAAACTTCCGCGCTCAGACCCGCATCCGCAATCGCTTCCTGCATGGAGAGATAAGCATAAATAGAGGCATCGTTCATGAAACGAACCACTTTACGGTCAATCAAACCGGTGGTGTCCAGTTTGACGTTACCCCATACGTGGCTACGCATACCTGAATCTTTAAACTCTTCAGAGAAAGTGATCCCGGAGCGTCCTTCACGCAGAGATGCCAGGACTTCCTGCTGGTTATTACCGATGCTGGAAACGATGCCCAGGCCAGTAATCACTGCACGTTTCATTCAATACCTCTGTAAGTCGCACTATATTAAGTTTCGAGTCGCACAATAGCGTACACTTGTACGCCGAACAAGTCCGATCAGACATTTTCTGCGGAAATTTGCACCGATGGACGCACATCGTTAAGATCGTGTCACTGCCTGTCAGACGAGTAACTTACGTGAAACAAAACGCTATACAACCCGCCAACCTCGAATTCAACGCTGAGGGTACACCTGTTTCCCGAGATTTTGATGACGTCTACTTTTCTAATGATAACGGACTGGAAGAAACCCGCTATGTTTTCCTCGACGGAAACCAGTTAAACGCCCGTTTCCCCACGCATCAGCGCAGTCTGTTCGTGGTCGCCGAGAGCGGGTTTGGTACCGGTCTGAATTTTCTCACCCTCTGGCAGATGTTCGATCAGTTTCACGCTGCTCACCCTGACGCTACACTGCAAAGATTACATTTCATCAGTTTTGAAAAATTTCCGCTCACCGCGCATGACCTTCGTCTGGCCCATCAACACTGGCCGGAACTTGCGCCATGGGCGGAGCAGCTTCAGGCGCAGTGGCCGCCGCACCTCGGCGGCTGTCATCGTCTGCTGCTGGACGGCGGGCGCGTCACGCTGGATCTGTGGCTCGGCGACATCAATGATCTGACCGATAAGCTTGATGATTCAATGAATCAGAAAGTGGACGCATGGTTCCTCGATGGTTTTGCCCCCGCCAAGAATCCGGACATGTGGAGCCAGCATCTGTTTAACGCAATGGCACGCCTGGCGCGTCCTGGCGCAACGCTCGCGACCTTCACCTCGGCAGGCTTTGTCCGCCGCGGATTGCAGGAGGCCGGCTTTACCATGCAAAAGACCAAAGGTTTTGGTCGCAAGCGCGACATGCTGGTCGGAAGAATGGATCAGACGCTGGAGATCCCCGCTCAGACGCCCTGGTTTTCACGCAGCGCCAGCACTTCACGAGAGGTAGCAATTGTCGGCGGCGGGATTGCCAGCGCCCTGCTTTCGCTCGCGCTTTTACACCGTGGCTGGCAGGTAACGCTCTACTGCGCCGACGACGCGCCGGCAAAGGGCGCTTCCGGCAACCGCCAGGGGGCGCTCTACCCACTGTTAAGCGCTCACGATCCGGCGCTGAGCCAGTTTTTCCCGGCAGCCTTTACCTTTGCCCGGCGCCTGTATGATGCCCTGCCTGTGGCGTTTGACCACGACTGGTGTGGCGTTACGCAACTGGGCTGGGATGAGAAGAGCCAGCAAAAAATCGCGCACATGTTGTCGCTGGGTCTGCCGCTCGAAATTGCCCGGGCGGTGAATGCGCAGCAGATAACCGAAACCGCGGGCGTCGATACGGGCTGCGACGGTATCCACTATCCGCTCGGTGGCTGGCTGTGTCCGGCAGATCTGACCACGGCAGCCATTGCGCTGGCGCAGTCGCGCGGGTTGACGGTGCACTATTCCCGCCAGGTCGCCTCACTTCACCACACGGAGCACTGGAACCTGCATTTCACCACCGGCGAAGAGGCGCAGCATACCTGCGTAGTGCTGGCCAACGGTCACCCTATCAGCCAGTTCAACCAGACGGAAAAGCTGCCGCTTTACCCTGTCGGCGGCCAGGTCAGCCATATCCCCACCTCGCCAGCGCTGGAAAAACTGAAGCAGGTACTCTGCTACGACGGCTATCTGACGCCACAAAATCCATCCAACGGCCACCACTGCATTGGTGCCAGCTACCATCGCGGTGAGACCGACATGCGCTACAGCGAAGACGATCAGCAGCAAAATCGCCAGCGCCTGCTCAACTGCTTCCCGCAGGCCGACTGGGCAAAAGAGGTTGATATCAGCGCCGGTGACGCGCGCTGTGGCGTACGCTGCGCCACCCGGGACCATCTGCCGATGGCGGGAAATGTGCCTGACTATGAAGCAACGCTTGAGGCTTATCAGAATCTTGCTGAAAACCGTGATACCGCGGTGAGTGCGCCAGTTTATCCGCAGCTGTTTATGCTCGGGGGACTCGGTTCACGGGGATTATGCTCAGCGCCGTTGCTGGCCGAAGTGCTGGCGGCACAGATGAGTGATGAGCCCGTTCCGCTGGACAGCGTTACGCTTGCGGGGCTCAATCCCAACCGTTTGTGGGTACGGAAGTTACTGAAAGGAAAAAGGGTGAAGTAACGTGCGGGTCGATGTCCTCCCTCTCCCACCGGGAGAGGGAGGAAAAATGACTACCTGCCTTTTGCCTGCTGGAACAGGGTGTCCCACATACCCAGCACTAATGACTGGTCACGCGGAGAGAGTTCCCCTGCCTGGATCGCTTTCTCCAGGCTGCGGCTCACTTCATCATGAATGGCCTCGGCAGAGTGATCGTCCCCTGCTTCCAGCTCAGCGACAGCCAGCGTCAGGTGACCACGCAGATAACCGCTGGCGAACAGCTCATCATCACTGGCGTGTTCCACCATGTCATCAATTAACGCCAGAATGCGTGATTCAAATTCTGCGATCATCTTCTTTCCTCTGTTAAAGATCTTCCGGCCAAGGGAAGCATTCCGCCGTGATCTCCGGCGTGTGGTAATAATTCTGTAAGGCCTCGATCAGGCGCGCCGGGCGTTCCGGGATGCCTTTCTCAAGATACTCCATCACCTGCGCATGAACGCGGCGCTGGAAGACAATACGGTCTGGCTCGACCTCTCCTTCGAGGTTGTCACAGCTGACGTTGAACGGGAAACCTGCCGCCACACAGAATAACCATTCCAGCGCCTGCGGTTTCACCTCCACATCTTCAAACTGGCTCTGCGTGGCGGCGTCACGGCCGTCCGGACAATACCAGTAGCCGAAGTCCACCTGCTCACGACGCGCTTTCCCCGCTATACACCAGTGCGAAATCTCGTGTAACCCGCTGGCGTAAAAGCCGTGCGCGAACACGATACGGTTATACGGCACGTCCGCATCAGCAGGAAGATAGATCGGTTCGTCGTCGCCTTTAATCAGACGGGTATTAAAATCATCAGCAAAACAGCCATCAAAAATCTCAATCAGCTGTTCGTATTTATGGGTTGTGTTCATTAATTCATTCCCAGCCAGGTGAGGATCTCTTGTCCATGGCTGTCATAAAGCAGTTTGGCACTCATGACCGCTGAGACGACAACAATCATCGGGCGAATGAGCTTCTGTCCTTTGCTTAATACCAGACGCGAGCCCGCGCGTGCGCCTAAAAACTGCCCTGCCATCATCACAAATCCGGTTGCCCAGATAACTTTGCCACCAATGATAAACAGCAGCAGGCCGCCGACGTTTGACGTCGCATTGAGCACTTTGGCGTGGGCGGTGGATTTAGCGAGATTAAAGCCGGCCAGCGTCACGAACGCAAGGGCATAGAACGAGCCTGCTCCGGGGCCAAAGAAGCCATCGTAAAACCCGACGCAGCCACCCGCGATAAGAGCGAACGGCAGGCCATGCAGACGTCGCTGCCGGTCTTCTTCCCCGAGCTTTGGCATCAACAAAAAGTAGAGACCGATGCAGATAACCAGAATGGGGAGGATCTGGCGCAGAATATCGGACTGTACATGCTGAACCAGCAGTGCACCCGAGGTCGAACCAATAAAGGTCATCAGGATATTGAGCTTCTGGTCAGCCAGACTGACGACCTTACGGCGAATAAAATAGAGCGACGCGGAGAGCGAGCCACCGCACGCCTGAAGCTTGTTAGTGGCGAGCGCCTGTGCCGGGCTCATGCCCGCGGCCAGCAGCGCCGGTACGGTTAACAAACCACCGCCGCCCGCCAGAGCATCAATAAACCCGGCCAGCATCGCCACAAAGAAAAGCACCACCAGCAGAAGCGGCGACACCATAAACAGTTCGACGAAATTATCCATTAAAGTACATGCTCATCCAGTAGCGCCTGGCAGGAAGGCGGCAACGGAGGCGGTGTCTTCTTCTCAGGCTTAGAGGTTCCAGGTTTTGCCGGCTCAAACCAGCTCTGCAGTTCCGCACCGCAGCCATCGCCTGGCGGGGGTAACGGCTGATCTTCACATTCCAGGCTGTTTGCCGGGCAGCGCAGACGAACGTGCATATGTGCACGATGCTGGAACCACGGACGCACTTTACGCAGCCAGTCGCGATCGGTGCCGGCATCCAGGCAGAGCTGCTGCTTGATGGCCGGGTTCACGAAAATCCGCGTGACATCGTTATCTTTCGCCGCCAGCTTAATCATGCTGAAGACGTCCTGCGTCCACAACGATGGCACGACATTTTTACCGTCGCGCGCCACCAGATCCAGCGCCTGCGGTTTCAGCAACTGGGCTGAACTCCAGCGCGCTTTCGGCAGTTGCAGGAAGATATCGACATCGAGACCGGTCTGGTGACTAGCGTGTCCGCCGTTGAACCGACCGCCGGCAGGCATCCCCATATCGCCAATCAGCATCGTGCCCAGCCCCAGGTTATGCACCTGGTTTCCCAGACGCTGGATAAACAGCACCAGATCCGGGTGGCCAAAATAACGACGCTGGTCGGTACGCATCACCTGATAGGTATCGGACTGCAGCGGAAGTTCCTGTGCCCCAACGATACAGCCGTTCGAGAACGCGCCAATAGACTGCGCGCTGCCCGCCACAGGATGGGTAATTTTCTGCCATGGCGTCGCGGCCAGACTGGCTCCACTGGCAAGCAGTGCCAGCAGAGCAATGACGGTTTTTTTCATGTTTACCAGCGTGGAATGGTGGTCGTCACATCCGCATTCTGCGCGCGCTGGCGCAGGAAGTGATCCATCAGTACGATCGCCAGCATCGCTTCTGCGATCGGCACCGCACGGATCCCCACACAGGGATCGTGACGTCCTTTAGTGATCATCTCAACTTCTTCGCCAGAGCGGTTAATCGTGTGGCCTGGCACGGTAATGCTGGAGGTCGGTTTCAGCGCAATATTGGCAATAATCTGCTGACCACTGCTGATACCGCCGAGGATGCCGCCCGCGTGGTTGCTCTGGAAACCGTCTTTGGTGATTTCGTCGCGGTTCTGGCTGCCGCGCAGCGCAACGACGTCAAAACCGTCGCCAATTTCTACGCCCTTCACCGCGTTGATGCTCATCAGCGCGTGAGCGATGTCCGCATCCAGACGGTCAAATACCGGTTCACCCCAGCCTGGTGGTACACCATCAGCCACGACGGTAACTTTGGCACCAATGGAGTCGCCCTCTTTTTTCAGGCCACGCATCAGTTCGTCCAGCGCTTCCAGCTTATCTGCATCGGCACAGAAGAACGGATTTTGCTCGACCAGATCCCAGTCTTTGATAGCCAGTGGAATATCGCCCATCTGGGTCAGACAGCCGCGGATCACAATGCCAAATTTCTGCTGCAGATATTTTTTGGCGATAGCCCCTGCCGCAACGCGCATCGCGGTTTCACGGGCAGACGAACGTCCGCCGCCGCGATAATCACGGAAGCCATACTTTTGTTCGTAGGTGTAATCGGCGTGTCCAGGACGGAACACATCTTTGATGGCGCCGTAATCCTGCGAGCGCTGATCGGTATTTTCAATCAGCAGCCCGATGCTGGTGCCGGTGGTGCGGCCTTCGAAAACGCCGGAAAGAATTTTGACCTGGTCCGGCTCGCGACGCTGCGTGGTGTAGCGAGAAGTCCCCGGACGACGACGGTCGAGGTCGTGCTGTAAATCAGCTTCGGTCAGTTCGATGCCTGGCGGTACGCCGTCAACGATACAGCCCAGTGCCAGCCCGTGCGATTCACCAAAGGTGGTCACCCGGAATAATTGTCCAATACTGTTTCCTGCCATCACGGCTCCGATGTCGTTATTTGTGTTTGAGCGTTGTGAAACGGGCCGAAGCCCGCTGGATTAATCTTTGTAAATGCTGAAGTATTCGCGCGCGTCAAGCAGCTGCGCTTTGGTCAGCATAAAGACGCCGTCACCGCCGTTATCGAACTCGAGCCAGGTGAACGGCACATCCGGGTACTGCTCTATCAGATGTACCATGCTGTTGCCCACTTCACAAATCAGAACACCGTCGTCGGTCAGATAATCCGGCGCGCAGGCCAGAATGCGACGGGTAAGCTTCAGGCCATCAGAGCCTGACGCCAGACCCAGCTCCGGCTCGTGGCGATATTCGTTTGGCAGATCGGACATGTCTTCCGCATCAACATACGGCGGGTTGGTGACGATCAGATCGTACTGCAGCGTTGGCAGATCGCGGAACAGATCGGAGCGGATTGGCGTAACGTGATGGATCAGACCGTGCTCTTCAATATTGTGCTCGGTCACAGCCAGCGCATCGGTGGAGATATCCACGGCATCCACTTCCGCTTCCGGGAAGGCGTACGCACAGGCAATCGCGATACAGCCGCTGCCGGTACACATATCAAGGATATGCTCTGGCTGATGGTTAATCAGGCCTTCAAAGTGGTTGTTGATCAGTTCGCCAATCGGCGAGCGCGGCACCAGAACGCGTTCATCAACATAGAACTCGTGACCACAGAACCAGGCTTTGTTGGTCAGATAGGCAACCGGAATGCGCTCGTTAACGCGGCGGATAACACGCTCCACGATACGGTGCTTTTCGCTGGAGGTCAGGCGTGCGGTACGCATGTCTTCCGGAATATCGAGCGGCAGGTAGAGGGACGGCAGTACCAGTTGAACGGCCTCATCCCACGGGTTATCGGTACCGTGCCCGTACCAGATATTGGCGGCGCTGAAGCGGCTAACCGACCAGCGCAACATGTCCTGTATGGTATGCAGCTCATTTACTGCTTCATCGACAAAAATTTTATCCACTCTTTCCTCCAGGGCATGCTCGCATAATTTTCGGCGGCTAGTTTGCCATGAAGACGGCGATAAATCAGCAATGACGCGTCGCGCTTGAGGTTAAAAAATGCGTTTAGTCGGGTACACTGTCGGAAATACGAGATGAGAATGACCCATGAAAAAGAAAACATCCCTTAGCGAGGAGGATCAGGCGCTCTTCCGTCAGCTGATGACCGGGACGCGTCAAATCAAGCAGGACATCATTGTCCACCGTCCGATGCGCAAAAAAATCACGGAAGTCCCGGTCAAGCGATTGCTCCAGGAGCAAGCAGATAATAGCCACTATTTTTCAGATGAATTTCAGCCCCTGCTCAATACGCAGGGCGCGGTGAAGTACGTACGGGAAGATGTCAGCCACTTTGAGCTGAAAAAATTACGCCGGGGGGATTACTCGCCCGAGCTGTTTCTTGATCTGCACGGTTTGACGCAGATGCAGGCGAAGCAGGAGCTGGGAGCGTTAATTGCCGCCTGTCGTCGCGAACATGTTTTCTGCGCCTGCGTGATGCACGGCCACGGCAAACATATCCTGAAGCAACAAACACCGCTGTGGCTGGCTCAGCATCCCCACGTGATGGCGTTTCATCAGGCACCCAAAGAGTACGGCGGAGATGCCGCATTACTGGTGTTGATTGAAGTAGAAGAGTGGCAGCCGCCAGAATTACCCTGACAGGACGGCGGGAGGCATGTTCTGCTCCCCGCCATATCGCACGTCACATCAGATAGCTTTTGCCATCTTCAGATTGCACGGACTCATTTGCCAGTTGAAGACCCCTTTGCCCGTTTCGTCGAGAGCGACGTTGGCAATGGCGGAAGTCGTGAACATCGGCGGCGTCTCGCCCGGGCACAGCTCAGATACCAGATAGCCAACGAGTGGCAGGTGGGAAATGACCAGCGCGGAAGCGACACCTTCATTGCACAGCGCCTGAAGATAAGCGCTGACAAGGCCGACATCACCGCACGGGGTGAGTTCCGGGAGAACATCCACACTGGCTGGCAGGTTCATACACTCCCCCACCACTTCCAGCGTCTGTTCTGCACGCAGGAACGGACTCACCAGAACGCGTTCGATGTCCACTTTTTGACCTTTAAGCCAGGTCGCCATCAGACGAGATTCGTCGCAGCCACAGACGGTCAAAGGACGTACTGAGTCACTGGCGGCATCGAGTGCCGCGTCGCCGTGACGCATGATAAAAACTTGCATATTGCACCGCTTTTGTTAACCAGAATCACCGGCGTTGACTACCCGCGATTACCGCTCCGAGGTAGAAAACCCGATGGTCGGGCATTGTGCCTGATCCATTCGGTGAATGAAACGCTGTTTTTTACCTCAATGGCGTAAGTATAGTCAATCTCTGTTTACAAAATCGCCAAAACAGGTTCATACACTTCAGGATTTACCCTTTTTTGACCTCAACTTACGAGGACAGTTTCCCTTGAAGGCCAAAATGTCTGGCCCCGTTCCGCCATCTGCAATAATTCGTCACACGGTGTAAACCGCGGACCGTATTGCGAGGCCAGACGTTGCAGGATTGCAACCACTTCACCCGCACCGAGAGTGTCCATGTAACGGAACGGGCCGCCGAGGAACGGCGGGAAACCAATGCCAAATACCGCACCGATGTCACCATCGCGCGCGCTTTTAATCACCTGCTCACCAAAGCAGCGTGCCGCTTCATTAAGCATCATCATCACACACCGTTCAGCACACTGAACGGGTGACAGTTTTCCCTGACCGGTTGTCGGAATAAGCCCATAAACCGAAGGGTCGACCTGTTTCTTGCTTTTACGCCCTTTCGCGCCGTAAAGATAGAAACCGCGTTCATTTTTTCTGCCTTTGCGATCGTCCTTCAAAATTGCAGAAACAATGTTTGCAGGCGGGCTAAAACGATCTCCATAAGCATCTTCCAGCACAGGTATAATTTTAGTGCCGGTGTCAATTCCCACCTCATCCAAAAGTTGGATTGGGCCAACGGGGAACCCAAACTTCACCAGCGCCTCGTCGACGTGTTCGATCTTCTCCCCTTCCGTCAGCAGCCGCATCGCTTCATTTATATAAGGCGCCAGAATGCGGTTAACATAAAAGCCGGCTTTGTCCGCCACCACTATCGGTGTCTTACCCTGCATTTTGGCCAGTTTAACCACGGTAGCAACGGTTTGCGGGCTGGTGCTGGCGTGCGGGATAACCTCCACCAGCGGCATTTTTTCAACCGGACTGAAATAGTGCAGGCCAATCACCTGCTCCGGACGCTGGGCTCTGGCCGCAATATCGCCAATGGGCAATGACGAGGTGTTCGACGCAAAAATGGTATGGGGTGCGCAATGTTGCTCAACGTCAGCCACCATCTGCTGCTTAAGCGCCAGGTCTTCAAACACCGCTTCAATCACCAGATCGCGATGGGCAAAACCGCTGTAGTCTGTCGTGCCGGAGATCAGTGCCAGGGTTTTATCACGCTCATTGGCCTTGATATGGCGGCGTTTAACCTTTTGATCAAGGTTCTGCCAGCTGTACTGCAGCGCGTGATTGATTCCTTTCGCATTGATGTCTTTGATACGTACAGGCAATTTGCCTTTGCTGGCGGTAACAAAAGATATTCCGCCCCCCATCAGCCCGCCACCCAGTACGCCAATGGCATGCAGCGGGGCAGGTTGCGCCTCGCTGCCGGGGTCTTTTTTTACCTCTGTACTGGCAAAAAAGATGTTACGCAGCGCCTGAGACTGCGGCGTCATCGCCAGCTCACCAAAGGCTTTTGCTTCTGCGGCATAGCCGCTGCTGCTGCCCTGAGATAAGCCCACTTCAATAACCTCAAGGATACGTTTCGCCGCCGGGTAGTTGCCTTTGGTTTTTTGTTCGGTTTTCTTGCCCGCCATGCTGAACAGGAGTGTGCGGCCCAGTGGCCCGGCCAGCACGCGCTCACGCACCGGCAGAGGACGTTTTGCCTGCCGTCCTTTGAGCGCCAGTTCAACCGCCGCCTCAAGCAAAATGGCGTGAGGAACCACCTCGTCGACCAGGCCGGCTTTCAGCGCCTGACGCGCACGCAGTTGTTTGCCGGTTAATATCATTTCCAGCGCAGTGCTGACCCCAACCAGACGCGGCAGACGCTGCGTCCCGCCGGAGCCTGGCAGGAGGCCTAACTGCACTTCAGGCAGGCCCAGAACGGTTTTCGCATCGTCGGTACAAATGCGGCTGTGACAGGCCAACGCCAGCTCCAGCCCACCGCCCAGACAGGCACCGTGGATCGCCGCGATGACCGGGATAGACAGCGCATGGATCTCCGCCATGACCTGTTGCCCCTGACGCGCCAGCTCTTCGGCTTCCTGTGCGTTTTGCGCCCGGGCAATCATGTTGATATCGGCTCCGGCAATAAAGTTGTCCGGTTTCGCCGAGATAAACACCAGGCCGCGAATCGCTTTGTTCTCGCGGATCTGCTTTAGCATCGCGCGCACCTGAACGCCGAACTCGGCTTTCAGGGTGTTCATCTTCTCGTTGGGAACATCGATAGTAATAACGGCGACGTTATCGAGGCGTACCGTCAGATTAAATGCAGATGGCATATCCATTATTCAGCCTCCAGAACCATTGCCGCGCCCAGACCACCCGCTGCGCAGGCGGTTACGAGACCAAAACCACCGCCCCGGCGGCGTAACTCATGTAATGTCTGGGTGATCATTCTCGCCCCCGTCGCCGCAAATGGATGACCGTAGGCGATGGAACCACCCAGGACGTTAAATTTGCTCTGATCCACTTCGCCAGTGGCATGGGCTCGGCCAAGAACATCGCGCGCGAAACGTTCACTCGCCAGCAGTTGTATGTTTGCCAGGGTTTGTGCGGCAAAGGCTTCGTGCATATCAATGAGGGTTAAATCCGCGAGGGTCAGTCCCGCGCGTTCCAGCGCCAGCGGTGTGGACCACGCCGGCCCTAACAACATGTCCTGCCACACATCAATCGCCGTGAAGGCGTAGCTGCGCAGGTAGCCCAGCGGTTTTATGCCCAGCTCTTTGGCACGGGATTCCGTCATCAGGATCACCGCGGCGGCACCGTCCGTCAGCGGAGTACTGTTGGCGGCCGTGACGGTACCGTGTTTGCGGTCAAATGCCGGACGGAGCCTGGCGTAATCCGCCATCGTCGAACTGCCGCGAATATTGTTATCTTCTGACAGCGGTTCACGGTATGGCGGGATGTACGCCGTTATGACTTCATCAGCCAGTTTGCCTTCCGACCAGGCTTTCGCCGCCAGCTGATGTGAGCGATGAGCCAGCGCATCCTGCTGCTCACGGGTGATCCCGTAAGTTTTTGCCATCTGCTCGGCGGTATCGCCCATTCTCAGACCGGTGGAATACTCCGCCACTGCGGGCGGTACAGGCATAAGGTCACGCAGGCGTAAGCGTGAGAAAAGTTTGAGTTTCTGACCGACGGTACGGGCTTTGTTGGCGTCAACCAGGATCCGGGCCAGCTTTTTACTGACCCCAATCGGCAGAACCGAAGAGGAGTCCGCCCCGCCGGCGATCCCAGCGCGAATGGTACCTGCCATCAGGCTTTCAGCCACGTTAGCCACCGCCTGGAAACTGGTAGCACATGCCCGGCTGACGCTGTAAGCATCAGTGTGGACGTTCATCCCCGTACCGAGGACGATTTCGCGCGCAATATTGGGTGCTTCAGGCATCTGCACAACCTGGCCAAAAACCAGCTGCTCGATGACCTCAGGCGGAATTTCGCTGCGAGCCAGCATCTCCCCCACCACCATTTTCCCCAGATCGACAGCCGGTATGCCATGAAACGCTGTCGCCTGACGTGCAAATGGCGTACGTAATCCACTGACAATGGCAATGCGATCGCCCTGACGGGTAATAAGCGGTAACGCCTGACTCATAACCTTCCCCTGTAAAATTTTTTACTCAAACATAAAGTGGTCTGACCTGATAACAGTCTTAACCATTTTTTTACATTCAGCCAATCAGGGAAACGAAAAAGTGCGAGCTAAGGCACAGAGAAGAAAAAGAAAATGCCTCTGCGAAAATGAAATCAAAACGGTAACCCGAAGGTTACCGTTTTAGTGTGCACCCTCTACTGTGAGAGAGGGGCCAGGATGAGGGCATTACGCCGTTGAGGTTAGCGCAGACCCAACTGGAAAATCAGCGTTTCCGCCTCGCAGGCGAACACAAAGTCGATATCCAGCTTCACACCGCCGTCCACGTCAGTAAAGGTGGATTTGATTTCGCACGGATCGGATTCGACCTCACGTGCACGTTTGCTCAGCGCGGCCAGGGTTTCTTCCGCTTCGGCGCGGTTGCTGAATACACGGCTGTAAGAGGCGGTGCAATCGGAGTTGTCCATGATGGTACCAACATCCATACAGCAGCAAACCGGGGTTTCATCAGCACTGCATTTACTCATAGCTCAATTTCCTCTGTATTCGCGCAAGGCGCGAGATAAACACGATGCTGCTATTTTACGCCCCGGGGCTGGCTCTCTCCAGCCGTTAATGGCGCAAAAGCGGATAAGTGACCAATATCACACTAAAAAATGATCTAGAACAAAAATCACCCTTTCAGACGATTCGCAATGGTCACAATTTTGCCAACCAGATCTCGTTTCAAGAAACATGTTTGAAAATATTAATAAACAAACTTGCAACATTCTGGCTGGTCAGACCTATACTCTCGCCACTGGTCTGATTTGTATGTCATACCTCAGACCCTACACTTCGCGCTCCTGTTACGGTATGTAACAATTATTGAATAAAAATAACTCAATGAGGTTATGGTCATGAGCCAGAAAACCCTGTTCAAAAAGACTGCGCTGGCAGTCGCAGTGGCAATCGTCTCTACGTCCGCCTGGTCCGCGGGCTTTCAGTTAAACGAATTTTCTTCCTCTGGCCTTGGCCGTGCGTATTCCGGGGAAGGCGCAATTGCTGATGATGCGGGCAACGCGAGTCGTAACCCTGCACTGATCATGATGTTCGATCGTCCGACCTTCTCTGCTGGTGCAATCTTTGTTGATCCGGGTGTTGATATCTCGGGCCGCTCGCCAACAGGCGCCAGCCTGAAGGCAGACAACATCGCGCCAACAGCCTGGGTGCCAAACCTCCACTTCGTTGCGCCAATTAATGACCAGTTCGGCTGGGGCGCTTCCGTGACGTCTAACTACGGTCTGGCTACCGAGTTTAATAATAACTACGCCGCAGGGGCGTATGGCGGTAAAACCGACCTTGAAACCCTGAACCTGAACCTGAGCGGTGCTTACCGTCTGGACAACCACTGGAGCTTCGGCGTCGGCTTTGATGCGGTTTATGCTAAAGCGAAGATCGAGCGCTACGCGGGTGACCTGGGTAAAGTCGTTGCTGGCTCAGGCGCTCTGCCACCGATTCCGGGTCTGGCACAGCAGGTTGCAGGTATTCCGGCAGATACCCAGATTGCTTACCTTAAGGGTGACGAATGGGGCTTTGGCTGGAACGCCGGTATCCTTTATGAAATCGATAAAAATAACCGCTATGGTTTAACCTACCGTTCCGAAGTGAAAATTGACTTCGATGGCGATTATAAGAGCAGCCTGCCTTCAGCCTATAACCAGATTCTGGGTAGCTTCGGCCTGCCAATGGGCACCGACGGCCGTACCACTGGCGGTTCTCTGAGCCTGCACTTGCCAGAAATGTGGGAACTGTCGGGTTATAACAAAGTGGCGCCGCAGTGGGCGGTTCACTATAGCCTGACCTACACCAGCTGGAGCCAGTTCCAGGAGCTGAAAGCGACCAACAGCAATGGTGACACTCTCTTCTATAAAGATGAAAGCTTCCGTGATGCCTACCGTATCGCGCTGGGTACCACCTACTATATGGATGACAACTGGACATTCCGTACCGGTATTGCCTTCGATGATAGTCCGGTACCGGCTGACAAGCGTTCCATCTCCATTCCGGACCAGGACCGCTTCTGGCTGAGCGCAGGTGCAACCTATGCCTTCAATAAAGATGCTTCTATCGATGCGGGCATCTCTTACATGCACGGTCAAAAAGTTAACTTTAAGGAGGGGCCGTATGAGTTCTCTTCTGAAGGTAAAGCCTGGCTGTATGGCATGAACTTCAACTACGCGTTCTAATCGCGCAGGGATTAAAAAAGGTGAGCATGGCTCACCTTTTTTCTTTATTCCGGGTCGATATCTTTATTCCGAGTCGATATCTTTTAATTCGTTCTCGATTGCTTTCGCGTTCGGATTCTCTTCCGGCTTCAGCTTGCCGCCATTGGCAATAAAGTCGTGATTCTGGAAGTAAGCTTCGCGGACCATAATATACGGGTCAGAAGACTGACGCAGCAGACCGTCCGAATCAAGCAGTTGCGCACGTGTCTCGATCCCTTCCACCGTCCATTTTCCTACCGACAGCGGCCAGGTCAGCCACGACAGAACCGGATACAGCGTATCCACCATGTCGCCGCCGTCATCACGTACCGTGAAACTGCCGTAGAATGGCAGATGAACATACGGACCATAACCCACGCCATAATGCCCCATCGTACTGCCGAAACGGTGCGGTTGCTCACGCTGAAGTTTCGGGTTCGCCATACCGGCAACATCGATGAAGCCCCCCATCCCCAGCAATGAGTTCAGGAAGAAGCGGGTAAAGTGCACCATACCCTGATACGGATCGCCCTGCAGGAAGTAGTTCACCATCACCGCAGGTTCTTCCAGGTTACTGGTGAAGTTACTCAACCCGTTACGCGCAGGTTGTGGAACATAATCACGCCATGCAACTGCCACCGGGCGAACCACATACGGGTCCAGCACGTTGTAGTTGAAGCTGTACATTGAGCGGTTAAATCCTTCGAGAGGATCGGAGCGTCCCGTTTGCTCTCCAGAGCTGGCGCAGCCCACAAGCATCGTCGCGCCCAGCGCAAGCGCCGACAGCCGAAGTTTCATAAATATCTCCCTGTTCAGTATGGCTATCGTTGATTGCCATCCGTAACGGAGCATGGGTTGCTCCGCCTGTAAACGTGCAAGTGATTGTAACAGCACGTTTACCGATGTCTACGAGCACAATTACGGGCAGTAACCACCGTCACTCTGATCTCAGCATAGCCTGGCTTTTAGAATTCGTTTCGCTGGCAATTTTATAATGTCTTTTAATGAGATGTATCGCCTTTGTTGCCATTGCCGCCAATTTAAGAGCATCCCCACGGGCATTTCATTAAAAGCCGCTACGCTTTATAGAAAGATCATCGTGTTGGAGTGGCTATGAAAGAAGTGGGCGAAGAAAAAATTGGCGAGAGTAATGAGGAAATTGAAATTGAAAGCGAGGAAAAAGAGCGCGGTGAGGAGATAGAAATCAATGAAGATCGCCTTCCTTCCCGTGCGATGGCGATCCATGAACATATCCGACAGGATGGCGAAAAAGAGATGGAGCGTGATGCCATGGCTCTGTTTTGGTCGGCCATCGCGGCAGGCTTGTCGATGGGCGCCTCACTCCTCGCCAAGGGCATATTCCATGTGCAACTGGAAGGGGTACCCGGTGGGTTTTTACTTGAAAATCTCGGCTACACCTTTGGCTTTGTGATTGTCATTATGGCGCGCCAGCAGCTGTTTACTGAAAACACCGTTACCGCCGTTCTCCCGGTGATGCAAAACCCTACCCTCGGTAATTTCGGTTTACTGATGCGTTTATGGAGCGTGGTGCTGCTGGGGAATATCATCGGTACAGGCGTGGCGGCATGGGCATTTGAATATATGCCGATATTCGATGAGCCCACCCGGGATGCCTTCGTGAAAATCGGTATGGACGTAATGAAAAACACGCCGTTCGAAATGTTCTCAAATGCCATCATCTCCGGCTGGATAATCGCGACCATGGTGTGGATGTTTCCTTCCGCGGGCAGTGCCAAAATTGTCGTGATCATATTAATGACCTGGCTGATAGCGCTGGCTGACACCACGCACATCGTGGTCGGAACCGTTGAAATCCTCTATCTGGTCTTTAATGGTACGCTTCACTGGAGCGATTTTTTCTGGCCGTTCGCCCTGCCGACGCTGGCAGGCAATATCTGCGGCGGAACGTTTATCTTTGCACTGTTAAGCCATGCGCAAATCCGTAACGACATGTCTAATAAGCGCAAGGCCGAACAGAAAGCGCGGGAAAACGATGATAAATCTGCAAAAAAATCGACCTGAATGGTGACTCTTTGAGCAGTCAGGCGGCGATGAGCTTAACGCAAAGTGTAAATGAGGCTATACTCGTGCCGCCTTGTCCCCTTAGTTAAATGGATATAACGAGCCCCTCCTAAGGGCTAGTTGCAGGTTCGATTCCTGCAGGGGACACCATGCTCTCATCGGCGCGCCGATACACCGGCACAAGGCGAGTGGTTCCGGTAAGATTATCAAATACCTGTTTTTCCGCAGTGGTAATTCTCATTCCGGCCTTTCTCAGACGCGACACCTCAGCAGCAATCCGCTGGATCCCAAACCAGAACAGCGCATCAAGCGCGGTTACCTCCAGACCACTTAACAGAGCACGCTTCAGACGTTCCGTGGGGGGCTTAATTTCTTTGGCTATCTGCAGAAAAGGTTCCGCGGTCAATTGTGTCGCTTCCATTCGCCGTATACGTGTGGACAGATGATATTGAAAAACGTCAGGTACATCGCTCAAATCGGACTTCACGCTCCAGACACAGCCAAACCGCTTCCCGTTAAAAATGACATTCTTCTGGCTGAGCTGCAGTTCATCACGCAACCCGGCAATTAACTGAGGTGTCCGCACGAGCAGCAGGCGGAAAGGCAGCTCAAAGCTGGTAACGTAATCGACATTGGTCAGGGCAATACGCAGACGCGCCTCGGCCCCGGCCTGGATCGCCTTGCACTCGCTTAAAACGTCGGCCCACTGACGGGTAAGACGCGGAGGTTCATTCGCCTCTGTAAATCTATATTTTTCAATCTGATAATCGATTTGCTCTGTCACCCACTTTTCCCTGTCAGTCACGTTTTAGCCGCTAAAGAGAATTTAGCAGCACAGGTTATTATGCTCCAGAGGTGATGTGCAGTGATTGAACCCTCATTTATACGGGTTATGTTATTCCGTATTACAATTCCACTGCTTTACTCCACAGGCCCTCTTCTCTTTCAGGCAACCATCATGAAACAAATCACGCTCTCCGATTTGACGCAACAAAGTGAAGCGGCGGCTAACGCCCCGCGTTTACGCGCGCATCGTAACTTTCATCCTGAACTGAGCGACCCGGTTCAGCGACTGGCCATCGCGATGGAACCTGGCACCTATGTTCGCCCTCATCGTCATCCGCATACCTTTGAGCTGTTACTTCCCCTTCGCGGGCGTTTTGTCGTGCTGAATTTTGACGACCAGGGCGTCGTCACCCGTCGCGTCGTATTAGGTGAAGCGTGTATGGCGCTGGAGATGGAGGCGGGAACCTGGCATGCCGTACTGTCACTGGATCATGGCGGCGTTATTTTTGAAGTTAAACACGGTGGCTATCAACCGGTGGCTGATGAGGATTTCGTTACCTGGGCCCCCGCCGAGGGAGAGCCCAGTACAGCCGCGCTGATGGCATGGTATAAACAGGTACAGCCTGGCGATGCGGCCTGGAAAGCATAACGACTGCTTTCAAAATATCCAAACAGATGCCGTAGCGCATCTGTTCTGGTTTATAAAAACAGAAAAATCAAAGACCTTTCGAATTGCCGCTTTTTTAATCAAGAACGAGTAATAGCACATACCGTATAAAGGGTGCTACATTATACCGCCCACCCAACGTCAGCAATGGCCAGGCAACGCCGTAAAGATCGGTAAAGCCTGCAACCATGACCTTGTACTACGGTCTAACAGGTACGTGGTTACGCAATGCGTGACTTTCACCGACTTTATATAGGTTCCCATTATTTTGTCACAATCCAAATTCAAACGCGCGTTTCTGCACCCGCGTTACTGGTTCACATGGTTTGGTCTTGGCGTGCTCTGGTTACTGGTTCAGCTTCCTTATCCCGTAATCCGCATTCTGGGCTCCAGGCTTGGCAGCGCATCGCGCCACTTCCTTAAGCGTCGTGAGTCTATTGCGCGTAAAAATCTCGAACTTTGCTTTCCACAGTACAATGCGGAACAGCGCGAAAAACTGATTGCTGAAAACTTTAAATCTATCGGCATGGCTCTGCTTGAAACCGGTATGGCATGGTTCTGGTCTGATGAGCGTGTTCGTAAATGGTTTGATGTGGAAGGCCTGGATAACCTGAAACGTGCCCAGTTGCAAAACCGCGGCGTGATGGTGGTCGGCGTTCATTTTATGTCACTGGAACTGGGGGGGCGCGTCATGGGGCTTTGCCAGCCGATGATGGCAACCTACCGTCCGCACAACAGCGCTGTGATGGAATGGGTGCAGACACGTGGTCGTATGCGCTCGAATAAGGCGATGATCAGCCGTAACAACCTGCGCGGCATGGTTGGCGCACTGAAAAAAGGTGAGGCCGTCTGGTTCGCACCGGACCAGGATTATGGGCGTAAAGGCAGTAGCTTCGCTCCGTTCTTTGCAGTGAAAGATGTCGCCACGACCAATGGTACCTTTGTGATTTCACGCCTTTCCGGTGCCTCCATGTTGACCGTCACGATGGTCAGAAAAGCGGATAAATCAGGCTATCGCCTGCATATCTCCCCTGAGATGGCTAACTATCCGGAAAACGAAGGCGAAGCCGCTACGTTCATCAATAAAGTTATCGAAATGGAAATCATGCGTGCGCCTGAGCAATATCTCTGGATGCATCGCCGTTTCAAAACACGCCCTCTTGGCGAAGCCTCGCTGTATATCTAAATTCCAGAAGGTTAGTTTCGTTAAGAAACTAACCTTTTCAATGACCTGTAATCACGCTGTGTACTGTCTTTCTTTGCGTCGCTCAAAGTGAATTTATTGCGTTCTGAAATCAAACTGTCGCCGTTCCACGACACCCGTAAGTGACGGAAATTATTTAAAAAAACCCCTCTTGTCACCCCCCATTTTTAGGCGTACATTAGCGCCGTCTGGCAACAGGAAAGCACAGAATTCTGAGCGGGAGTCGGCGGTATTACGGGAAAAATCTTATTTCCGCTATAAGCCAACTTCAGCTCTCTATAATCAGGTGGACTCTGTTTTTAAATGCGTACCACAAGATACGCGGAGCGATGAAACGTGAAATATTTCTTTATGGGCATTTCGGTGATTGTTTTAGTCTGGGCCGGAACGTTTGCCCTGATGATCTAGTGAAGAACATGCAGT
Organism: Enterobacter sp. V89_11; assembly: GCF_029967775.1. Classification (NCBI taxonomy): domain Bacteria; kingdom Pseudomonadati; phylum Pseudomonadota; class Gammaproteobacteria; order Enterobacterales; family Enterobacteriaceae; genus Enterobacter; species Enterobacter sp. V89_11. The sequence continues at coordinate 333,754 of NZ_JASCAN010000001.1, forward strand.
CAAAAAAACAGGAGCCGATGGCTCCTGTTTTTTTATGTCATGATGACGCGTGATGTTCGGTGACGCTTTTCGATGAGAGAAGTCCGTCGGCGCGGAACATACTCTTGATGCCCCTCACCGCCTGGCGGATGCGGTCACTGTTTTCAATCAGAGCAAATCGCACATGGGTGTCGCCATAATCACCAAAGCCAATGCCCGGCGAGACACATACCTTCGCATCCTGCAGCAACTTTTTGGCAAACTCCAGCGATCCCATTGCCGCATACGGCTCCGGAATTTTAGCCCAGACGTACATGGACGCTTTCGGCATGTCCACCATCCAGCCCGCTTCATGCAACCCTTTGACCAGCACATCACGGCGACGCTTATACTGCGCAGCAATCTCATGCACACACTGCTGATCGCCTTCAAGTGCTGCAATAGCCGCGACCTGAAGCGGGGTAAAGGTACCGTAGTCGTGATAACTCTTGATGCGCGCCAGGGCATTCACCAGCGTCTTGTTGCCCACCATAAAGCCGATGCGCCAGCCAGCCATGTTGTAGCTTTTCGACAGCGTAAAGAACTCAACCGCCACATCGCGTGCACCAGGAACCTGCATAATCGAAGGGGCTTTCCAGCCGTCATAGACAATATCGGCATAGGCTAAATCATGCACCACCAACACGTCGTAACGTTTGGCCAGGGCGACCACTTTTTCAAAGAAATCGAGCTCTACGCACTGCGCCGTCGGGTTCGACGGAAAACCGAGGATCATCATCTTAGGTTTCGGATAGCTTTCGCGAATCGCACGTTCCAGTTCGTTAAAGAAATCGACCCCTTCCACCAGTGGTACGGAGCGAACCTGCGCTCCGGCAATCACTGCACCATAAATGTGAATCGGGTAGCTCGGATTGGGCACCAGTACGGTATCACCATGATCCAGAGTCGCCAGCATCAGGTGCGCCAGACCTTCTTTTGAGCCGATGGTGACAATCGCCTCGCTTTCAGGGTCGATATCAACCTGGTAGCGATCCTGATACCAGCGAGAAATTGCACGACGTAATCGAGGAATACCGCGAGAGGTGGAGTAGCCGTGCGTATCCGGACGCTGAGCAACCGTACATAACTTCTCAACAATATGCGGCGGTGTTGGGCCGTCAGGGTTACCCATGCTGAAATCAATAATGTCTTCGCCGCGCCGACGCGCAGCCATTTTCAGTTCAGCAGTGATGTTGAATACATAAGGGGGGAGACGATCGATACGCGTAAAACGGCGTTCAGGACTGAATTCAGCCATAGATTCCTCAGATTAACGTTAGCGCCCGGACCGTCCGAGCGACGCTGCCACCGATGTGGCATGTTTAGAAAATAACCTGAAAAAAATCATGCTGTCGAGAGGGAAATGAAAAAAAAGAGTGCGCGCTAAAATCGGAACCCTGCTGCATTGAAAAGCGGAAGCGTCCGAAGTGACAGCCTCTTTCTGATATCTGTTGTGTAACACGATGATATCAAAACCGTTACCTGCTCAGGCGTTATCACAAAAAAATCGGGAGACTTCAGCCCTCTCCTGATCATCCCCTTTGCAAAACAGGGTTTTTCCCCATTTGATAAACCTGACGGATAGCTGGTCAATACGCGCCAGGTTTTTTATCATGGTTCTTTCCCGTTTTCCCTGGTCTACTCGTGCACGAAATATTCAATATGCTGCTGGCAGTTTTTGACCGCGCGGCATTAATGCTGATTTGCCTGTTTTTCCTTATCCGCATTCGCCTGTTCCGCGAGCTTTTGCACAAGTCTGCGCACTCGCCAAAAGAGCTGCTGGCCGTAACGGCTATCTTCTCGCTGTTCGCGTTGTTCAGCACCTGGTCCGGCGTGCCGGTCGAGGGATCGCTGGTTAACGTGCGCATCATTGCCGTTATGTCCGGCGGGATTTTGTTTGGCCCGTGGGTCGGCGTCATCACCGGACTGATTGCCGGTACGCACCGTTACCTGATTGATATCGGTGGCGTGACGGCAATTCCCTGTTTTATTACCAGTATTATTGCCGGGATACTGTCAGGATGGATTAACCGCAAGATCCCGAAAAAGCAGCGCTGGCGCGCCGGGATCATCGCCGGCATGGTGTGCGAAACGCTGACCATGATCCTGGTGGTGGTGTGGGCCCCCACTATCGCACTGGGGCTGGATATCGTTTCGAAAATCGGTATTCCCATGATCCTCGGCAGCGTCTGCATCGGTTTTATCGTGCTGCTGGTACAAAGCGTTGAGGGAGAAAAAGAGGCCAGTGCCGCGCGTCAGGCCAAGCTGGCGCTGGATATCGCCAACAAAACGCTGCCACTCTTCCGCCATGTGAACGCGGAGTCGTTACGTCAGGTCTGCGATATAATCCGCCGCGATATTCATGCCGATGCGGTCGCCATTACCAATAACGACCACGTACTGGCTTACGTCGGCGTCGGGGAACACAATTACCGCGATAATGACGATACCATTAGCCCCACCACCCGACAGGCGATCAACTACGGTAAAATCATCATTAAGAACAATGATGAAGCTCACCGAACGCCGGAAATCCACTCCATGCTGGTGATTCCGCTGTGGGAAAAAGGCGTGGTAACGGGCACACTAAAAATCTACTACTGCCACGCGCACCAGATCACCTCCACGCTTCAGGAGATGGCCATCGGCCTGTCGCAAATTATCTCTACCCAGCTGGAAGTTTCCCGTGCAGAACAGCTGCGCGAGATGGCAAATAAGGCAGAACTGCGCGCGCTTCAGAGCAAAATCAATCCTCATTTTCTGTTTAACGCGCTGAACGCCATCTCGTCCTCCATCCGGATGAATCCGGACACCGCGCGTCAGCTTATATTCAATCTGTCGCGCTACCTGCGCTACAACATTGAACTGAACGATGACGAGCAGATCGACATCAAAAAAGAGCTGTATCAGATCAAGGACTATATCGCGATTGAGCAGGCCCGTTTTGGTGACAAGCTCACGGTGATTTACGATATCGATGAAGAGATCAATTGTGTGATCCCAAGCCTGCTGATCCAGCCGCTGGTGGAAAACGCGATTGTTCACGGCATTCAGCCGTGTAAAGGTAAAGGCGTGGTCACCATCAGCGTAACCGAAAGCGGTAACCGCGTGCGCATTGCCGTGCGCGATACCGGCCACGGTATTGATCCAAAAGTCATTGAGCGCGTGGAGTCTAACGAAATGCCGGGCAATAAAATTGGACTGCTGAACGTGCACCATCGGGTCAAGCTGTTGTTCGGCGATGGACTGCACATTCACCGTCTCGAACCCGGCACCGAAATTGCTTTTTACGTCCCGAATGAACGCTCCCCCGTTCATGCAGCGACATCACTGTTGCCATAGGCCGGAGTAATCAATGAAAGTCATCATCGTGGAAGATGAAATTCTGGCTCAACAGGAGCTGAGCTGGCTTATCAAAACGCACAGCCAGATGGAGATTGTGGGTACCTTTGAGGATGGTCTGGACGTGCTCAAGTTTTTGCAGCATAACCGGGTCGACGCCATTTTTCTGGATATCAACATTCCATCACTGGACGGTGTATTACTGGCGCAAAATATTAATCAGTTTGCTCATAAGCCGTTTATTGTTTTCGTTACCGCCTGGAAAGAGCACGCCGTAGAAGCCTTCGAACTGGAAGCGTTTGACTATATTCTGAAGCCTTACCAGGAATCGCGTATTGTCAGCATGCTGCGAAAGCTGGAAGCCGCATGGCAACAACAGGCCACGCCTGCTAACGCAAGCCCGGCGATACGTGAAAACGACACCATAAATCTGGTCAAGGATGAACGCATCATCGTGACGCCTATCGACGATATCTACTATGCCGAAGCGCACGAGAAGATGACGTTTGTCTATACACGGCGTGAATCGTACGTGATGGCAATGAACATCACCGAGTTTTGCAACAAACTGCCGGCGGCGCACTTTTTCCGCTGCCACCGTTCGTTTTGCGTCAATCTAAACAAGATCCGCGAGATCGAACCGTGGTTTAACAACACCTATATTTTGCGTCTGAAGGATCTTGATTTTCAGGTCCCGGTGAGTCGCAGCAAGGTGAAAGAGTTCCGCCAGCTGATGCATCTGTAAAAATCCCCTCTCCCGCAGGAGAGGGATAGTCGTCAGAGGATTTGACCCAGTACCTGACGCAGGTGCGCGCCCGAGCCAAGCAGGCCAGGGTTATCGTGCACAATCAGGTACACAGGGATGTCCTGCACATAGCTTCTGAAGCGACCTTTGTCTTCAAACGCACCGCGGAAGCCTGAGGCTGTAAAGAAGTCGAGGAAACGCGGTACGATCCCGCCCGCGATGTAGACTCCCCCGAAGGTACCCAGCGTCAGCGCCAGGTTGCCGCCAAACCGTCCCATGATCACACAGAAAAGCGACAGCGCACGGCGACAGTCAATGCAGCTGTCCGCCAGCGCGCGCTCGGTCACATCTTTTGGCTGCAAATTCTCCGGCAGACGGCCGTCTGATTTTACAATCGCCCGGTACAGATTCACCAGACCCGGACCGGAAAGCACGCGCTCGGCGGAGACGTGGCCGATTTCAGCGCGCAGCTCTTCGAGGATAATGCCCTCTTCTTCGCTGTTGGGCGCAAAGTCCACGTGACCGCCCTCACCCGGCAGGCTTACCCAACGCTGGTCGACGTGAACCAGATGTGAAACGCCAAGACCGGTACCGGCACCGTAGACCGCAATCGGCTTACCTTCTACTGGCGCTGTACCGCCAAATTGAATCAGATGCTCTGGCTTCAGCATCGGGATCGCCATGGACACGGCAGTAAAGTCATTGATGATTTCAAGATGCGCAAAACCCAGGTTTTTTTTCATCTCAGCGATGGAAAATGCCCAGACATGGTTGGTCATCGCCACCCAGTCACCGGTAATCGGGCAGGCAATGGCGATACATCCGTCTTCGATGCTCACCTGTTGCTCTTCAAGATAGACCCGAACAACGGCCTCAAGACTTGGATAATCCAGCCCTGAATAGGTTTTCGCCCGGGAAATTTCACCGCTATTTACATCGCATAGGGCAAGGCGAGCATTCGTGCCGCCCACATCGCCTACCAAAGCATACTTTGTCATTCTTCTACTGCTCCGCTAAAGTCAGAATAAATCTTTGGGACACTGTAAGTTCAAGGCGTGATAACAACAACGACCGGAAGGTGAATGCCCGTGGATTATCGATCTTCGTCACAGAATAACTTTACCGTTTCAGCACCTTTTGCACTATTGCCATAAAGCTGATTGTGCAAAGTAACGTAATAGCGTTTTGTACAAGGAAATCATCATGCTCCATCCGCGAGCCAGAACCATGCTCTTACTGGCAATACCGGCGCTGATCATTGGCGTTGCCTCAAGTCTGGTGCTCATTGTCGTGATGAAAGTCGCGTCGGTGTTGCAGGCGATGTTATGGACGGCGCTTCCTGCACAACTGGGCGTCAGCGTGGATTCGCCGGGATGGATCATGTTGATGCTGACGCTCACCGGCGTTGCGGTGGGTCTGGTGATCCGCTTTAGCCCCGGGCACGCCGGGCCGGATCCGGCGCTTGAGCCACTGATCGGTGCGCCCGTTCCCCCCTCGGCGCTGCCGGGGCTGATTATCGCGTTGATCCTGGGTCTGGCGGGCGGTGTCAGCCTTGGTCCTGAACACCCCATCATGGCGGTAAACATTGGTATGGCGGTCTTTCTCGGTTCGCGCATTTTACCCCGGGTCGGTGCGCTGGACTGGACCATCCTCGCCTCTGCAGGCACCATCGGGGCGCTTTTCGGCACGCCCGTTGCCGCCGCCCTTATTTTTTCTCAGACGCTTACCAGCAATAACGACGTCCCGCTCTGGGATAAACTCTTTGCGCCGCTGATGGCCGCTGCGGCTGGTGCGCTCACGACCAGTCTGTTTTTCCATCCTCATTTCTCACTCTCTCTGCCCCACTACGGTCAGATGCATATTGCCGATATTTTCAGCGGTGCCATCGTCGTCGCGATCGCCATTGCACTCGGGATGATTGCGGTATGGTGCCTTCCGCGCCTGCACCGTCTGATGCACCGGCTGAAGCACCCGGTGCTGATTCTGGGGGCGGGTGGTCTGATGCTGGGCGTATTAGGGGCTATCGGCGGAACGGTAACGCTGTTTAAAGGCCTTGATGAAATGCAGCAGTTGGCTTTCAGCCAGGTGTTCAGCGTGTCTGATTACCTGCTGTTTGCGCTGGTTAAACTGGCGGCGCTGGTGGTAGCTGCAGCATGTGGGTTCCGCGGTGGGCGTATCTTCCCGGCGGTGTTTATCGGCGTGGCGCTGGGGCTGATGCTGCATGAGCATGTGGATGCGGTGCCGGCAGCGATAACGGTCTCTTGCTCAATTCTGGGGCTGGTGCTGGTGGTGACGCGCGATGCGTGGCTGAGCCTGTTTATGGCGGCGGTAGTGGTGCCGGATTCAACGCTCTTCCCCCTGCTCTGTATCGTGATGTTGCCCGCCTGGCTCCTGCTGGCGGGCAAACCGATGATGATGGCCTGGCGAAACGACAAGTAATCAGGCGTTATTACGCGCTTCCAGAGCTTTGGTAAGCGCCCCGAGCAGCGGCGGGATATCCGCTTTCGGGAGCATCACCTCAATCAACGAGAGCCGCTCGTGGTGCGCCACTTTTTCAAGTACGTCCGCCAGCTGTTCCGCTTCACTGACCCGCCAGCACTCAGACTGAGGATCGAGGCTCAACGCCTGCGGAATGTGCGTCCAGTTCCACAAAGCAATGTCGTTATACCGCTGCTCCGCCCCGTGGATAGCCCTCTCAACCGTGTAGCCTTCGTTGTTGAGCACCAGAATAATGGGGTGCTGCTTATCACGCAGCATCGAGCCTAGTTCCTGAATGGTGAGCTGGGCCGCGCCATCCCCCGTTAGCACAATCACGCGTCGGTTCGGGCATGCGGTTTGTGCACCAAACGCCGCCGCCAGCGTGTAACCAATCGAGCCCCACAGCGGCTGGACGATAAAATTCACATCAGCCGGTAAACGCAGATCAATCGCACCGAAGGCCGATGTTCCCTGGTCGGCAAGGATAATGTCCCCCGGGCGAATAAAGGTTTGCAACGTTCTCCAGAAATTCTCCTGGGTAAGCGAACCGTCCGGCTGCGGGAAAGGTATTGCGCCGGATGATGACGACATAAGGCCAGCATGCACATGCTGTTTGCAGAGTTCGACCAGCGTCTCAATCGCCTGGTTCATTGGGATGCCGGTAAACCAGACATCCCCGACGCGTGCGGCATGCGGCTGAACTTCAATGGTCTGCGCCGGGGTAAGCTGGTGCGTGAACCCGGCCGTCAGGGTATCGGTAAAACGCGTGCCAACACACAATACCGTGTCAGCCCCTTCAATCGCCTCTTTTACCGCGCCAGTGCTGGCTGAACCACTGTATGTGCCGTAAAAACCCGCCTGACACTCGTCGAATATCCCTTTCCCCATCAGCATGGTGGCATGGGCCATCGGTACCTCTTTCACCCACTTCTGTAGCGCATGCTTCAGGCCATGGCGCAGAACAAGGAAGTCGGCCAGCAGCGCGGTACGTTTGCTCATCGCCAGTTTGTTCTCAGCAGCATCACGGAACGCTTTCAGGCAGGCGCTATCGGCATGAGCCTGCTTATGAGTGAGAGCGTTTACAGGCGGCGTGGCGGCTTTTTTTGCCACATCGGCGGGTAACATCAGATAACCGGGGCGACGTTCCCGAAGCATGGTTGTCAGCACACGGTCGATTTCATAACAGGCATTTTGTTCGGTAAGGACCGCCTGTGCGACGGTGATCGGCTCGCTCATATGATAAAAGTGACGGAACTCCCCATCCCCCAACGTATGATGCAGCAGCTCTCCCCTTTGCTGTGCCGCCGTACCCGGCGCCCCCACAATATGTAAAACCGGGACATGCTCGGCATAGCTGCCGGCAATACCGTTCATGGCACTTAACTCCCCAACGCCGAATGTGGTCAGCAGCGCGGCAAAGCCCTTACATCGGGCGTATCCGTCAGCGGCATAGGATGCGTTCAGCTCATTGGCACAGCCCACCCAACAAATATCCGGGCTGTCTATTACGTGGTCGAGAAACTGCAGGTTATAGTCGCCCGGCACGCCAAACAGATGATCGGCACCACAATCTGTAAGACGGTCCAGCAGGTAATCGGCGACGCAGTATGGGGTTCGCATAACAGGTGTCCTTCTGACGTTGACCTCACTTTGAGTATTAAAGAAGCGTGATGGCTGTCCAGAATTGGTCGTAAGAAGGGCATGGAAAGAATGCTTTACAAAAAAGGCTGCGCTATGCTCTTTTTTTTCATGTAAATGTAAACGTATACACTGATTTTTCCTTTCAGCGCCAGAGGGCATCAGAATGGGTTACCAGCCGGACAAAAATCGTTATCAGACAATGCAGTATCGCCGCTGTGGGCAAAGCGGACTCAGGTTGCCTGCCATCTCACTCGGGTTGTGGCACAATTTTGGCGACGCCACGCTTGTCGAAAACAGCCGTCAACTTTTACAACGCGCGTTCGATCTGGGTATTACGCATTTCGACCTTGCCAATAATTACGGTCCTCCTCCCGGCTCAGCCGAACGTAACTTCGGTCGCATTTTGCAGGAAGATTTCCTGCCATGGCGCGACGAGCTGATCATCTCGACCAAAGCGGGTTATACCATGTGGGATGGCCCCTACGGCGACTGGGGGTCACGCAAATATCTGGTTGCCAGCCTGGATCAAAGCCTGAAGCGTATGGGGCTGGAATATGTGGATATCTTCTATCATCACCGTCCTGACCCACAAACGCCACTGCTGGAAACCATGAAAGCGCTTGACCATGTGGTGCGCCAGGGAAAAGCCCTTTACGTCGGGTTATCAAATTACCCTGCAGAACAGGCCCGCAAGGCTATCGATATCCTGAACGACCTTGGGACGCCGTGTCTGATCCACCAGCCGAAATATTCGATGTTTGAACGTGCGCCAGAGGAAGGCCTGCTGGACGTGCTGCAGGAAAAAGGCGTCGGCTGCATTCCCTTCTCGCCGCTGGCGGGGGGACAGCTGACTAACCGCTACCTGAACGGTATTCCTGCAGACTCGCGTGCGGCAAGCGGCAGTAAGTTCCTTAACCCCGATCAGATCACCGAAGAGAAGCTGGAGAAGGTCCGTCAACTGAACGCGCTGGCGGAAAACCGCGGCCAGAAACTGTCACAGATGGCGCTGGCGTGGATTTTACGCCACGAGTCGGTAACGTCAGTGCTGATTGGGGCCAGTAAAACTGCCCAGATTGACGATGCCGTGGCAATGCTGGAAAACCGCCATTTCTCGGCGGAAGAACTGGCAATCATTGATGAGATCCTGAACAGCTCAAAATAAAATCACTTTTAGCAAAAAGTGCTCTCATTCATGAATTAGGAGTTGAGGCGATGAAACGAGCCTTTACCAACTCGTAATATTGCGTTAACAGGCCCCACAAAGGCCCCGATCGTGAAGGAGAAAGAGTATGTTCAGGTCACTGATTCTTGCAGCGGTATTACTGGCTTCGGCCCCGCTGATCGCCACTGCGGGCGAAATCACCCTGTTGCCATCAGTTAAATTACAAATTGGCGATCGTGACGACTACGGCAGATACTGGGACGGTGGCTACTGGCGCGACCGTGATTACTGGAACCGTCACTATGAGTGGCGCGGCGACCGCTGGCGCAGACATGATAATGGCCTGCATCGCGGCTGGTACAAAAACAACGCCTATGAGCGTGGTTACCGTGAAGGCTGGAACGATCGTGACGACCGCCGCGGTGGCTGGGGTCACGGTGGCAGAGGACACGGTGGTCACGGCCATCATCACTAATGCATCATCACTAATGCATCATCAGTAATGCAAAAAGGAGCCTCCCGGCTCCTTTTTCTTTGGTTCAACGCGATGCTATAACCCCAGAGCAGTGCCGACCAGGAGCCACAGGTTCAACGACACCACTACCGCCACAATGACCCAACCGGTTCGTTTCACCAGCGTGCTGTTCACCAGTTCGCCCATCAGGCTTTTGTCACTGGTAAAGATCAGCAGCGGCACCAGTGCAAGCGCGATACCAAAACTCAGCAGTACCTGGCTCATGACCAGAATTCTCGTGGGATCCAGCCCCATCAGAATCACAACAAAGGAGGGCAGCATGGTCACGGAGCGACGAACCCAAAGCGGAATGTGGAAACGGACAAAGCCCTGCATCACCACCTGCCCTGCCAGCGTCCCCACAACCGTTGACGAGAGACCGGCCGCCACCAGGCTCAGCCCGAATATCGTGGCAGCAGCATGGCTCAGTAACGGCTCCAGCGTAAGGTATGCCTGGTCGAGATCGGCAATACCGGTGTGACCGTTAAAATGGAAAGCGGCGGCAGCGGTCGCCATCATCGCCAGGTTCACAAAACCGGCAATGGTCATGGCGATCGCCACATCCCATTTCGTCGCAGAGTAACGCTCTTTGCGCGTCCCACCGTGCAGGTGCTGTGTCAGCGAGGAATGCAGGTAAATGACATGCGGCATGATGGTTGCGCCCAGCACACCGGCGGCCAGGAACACCGCTTCAGAGGTTGGCAGGCTCGGGATAATCATCCCTTTGCTGAGCTGTGCCAGATTCGGCTGAGAGAAAATCAGTTCGACGATATAGGCCGCCGCCACAAACAGCAGCAGCCCACCGATAACTTTTTCCAGCGGTTTTTGACCGCGACGCTGCAGCATCAGGATCAGGAAAGTGGCAATCCCGGTGAGCACCGCGCCCTGAAGCAGCGAGACGCCGAGGATCAATTTAAAACCAATCGCGGCCCCGATGAATTCGGCGAGGTCAGTTGCCATGGCGATAATTTCCGCCTGAACCCAGTAAAGCCATACCGCCGGACGCGGATAATGATCGCGAATTTGTTCAGCCAGGTTTTTGCCCGTGGCAATCCCCAGCTTCGCGGACAGCATCTGAATCAACATGGCCATCAGGTTAGCCCACACGACCACCCAGAGCAGCTTATAGCCGAAGCTGGCCCCGGCCTGAATATTGGTCGCAAAGTTACCTGGATCGATATAGCCGATGGCAGCAATGAACGCAGGTCCCATTAACGCGAACCGCAACTTGCGCGCTGCTCTGCCACTGCTACCCTCTACGCGACTGTTTGTCATTTCTGCCTCTGGAAATATAGCCTTTGCTATGTTTAATGCTATCAAAATGAGAATGATTATCAAGATCATTTAGTGAGTTTATAGTGATTTCTCTGATAGCTTTGAACAATAGACGGGCGGGTAAGGTGGGGCGATCTAACAAAACCTGCAATCGCGCACGCTTTTGTGAAGACTAGCACACAAACTTAACTTTTCACGCATTTACCTAACATAACAAAAATGTATTGTGGATCACTAATTTTGAGACTCGTCACAGGATGTAACTATAGTGTGTCCTTGATCTCGTTTTCTTTTCGCTTGTTACATAGAATGTGCACGAAAATTAAACCTGCCTCATATTTGGAGCAAATATGGACCGCGTCCTTCATTTTGTCCTGGCACTCGTTGTCGTTACTGCGCTTGCGTTACTGGTCAGCCATGACCGTAAAAAAATCCGCATCCGCTTTGTTGTTCAGCTTCTCGTTATTGAAGTTTTGCTCGCGTGGTTCTTCCTGAACTCCAACGTGGGGCTTGGCTTCGTAAAAGGCTTCTCCGAAATGTTCGAAAAACTGCTCGGATTCGCCAACGAAGGGACGAACTTTGTCTTCGGTAAAATGAACGACGAAGGTCTGGCGTTCTTCTTCCTGAAGGTACTGTGCCCTATCGTCTTCATCTCTGCGCTGATCGGTATTCTGCAACACATTCGTGTTCTGCCCGTCGTTATCCGCGCCATTGGTACCGTACTCTCTAAAGTTAACGGCATGGGTAAACTGGAATCGTTCAACGCCGTCAGCTCCCTGATCCTGGGTCAGTCTGAGAACTTCATCGCCTATAAAGACATCCTCGGTAAGATGTCCCGCAACCGCATGTACACCATGGCAGCCACCGCAATGTCTACCGTCTCCATGTCTATCGTGGGTGCGTATATGACGATGCTGGAACCTAAATACGTGGTTGCCGCGCTGGTCTTGAACATGTTCAGTACCTTTATCGTTCTCTCTCTGATCAACCCGTACCGTGTTGACGAAGGCGAAGAAAACCTGCAGATGGCAAATCTGCATGAAGGTCAGAGCTTCTTCGAAATGCTGGGTGAGTACATTCTGGCTGGTTTCAAAGTGGCGATTATCGTTGCGGCGATGCTGATCGGCTTTATTGCCCTGATTTCTGCTCTGAACGCCCTGTTCGCAGCGGTTCTGGGTATCTCCTTCCAGGGCATTCTGGGCTACATCTTCTACCCGGTTGCCTGGGTGATGGGTGTTCCTGCACATGAAGCGCTGCAGGTAGGCAGTATCATGGCGACTAAACTGGTCTCTAACGAATTCGTTGCGATGATGGATCTGCAGAAAATTGCCAGCACGCTCTCGCCACGCGCGGAAGGCATCCTGTCCGTGTTCCTGGTCTCCTTCGCTAACTTCTCTTCCATCGGTATTATCGCCGGTGCGATTAAAGGTCTGAATGAAGAACAGGGTAACGTGGTTTCTCGCTTCGGGCTGAAGCTGGTTTACGGTTCTACGCTGGTGAGCGTACTGTCTGCCTCTATTGCGGCACTGGTACTGTAACACCTGCAGCGAAATAAAAACCGGGAGCTCAGCTCCCGGTTTTTTTATGTCCGTAATTCATTAAGCGGTTTGGGTTTACCAATCAGGTAACCCTGCAGATAGTCGACCCCGAAGTGAAGCAGCTTCTCCCGCTGTTCCGGCGTTTCAACATACTCGGCCACCACACTCAGTGATTTCGTCTTCGCCAGGTTGCAAATCGACTGCACGATCATCGCATCCATATCATCGGTACAGATATCTTTTACAAAGCACCCGTCAATTTTGATGATGTCCGCCTGCAGACGTCTGAGACGTTCGTAGTTGGCATATCCGGTGCCGAAATCATCAATCGCGATCCGGAAACCGCAGTCCCGCAACTGCTGAATGTTTTTGATACTGCTGCCCGAATTAGAGAAAGCCTGCTCTTCGGTGATCTCAATCACCACCGCCTGTGGTGCTACGCCATAGCGTTCAAAGAGCGAGCAAATCTCGATGGCCACCTCTTTTTGCATCAACGTCAGGGGCATCAGATTGACAGAAAAACGCACTCCGGCATGCGTCGCTGGATGATCGCGCAGCCACACCAGTAATTTTTCCATAACGCACATGTCGAAGCGGTGGCTCAGGTTAAACTGGGCAATCAGCGGTATAAAGCGGTCTGGGGTGATGATCTCGCCCTCGCTTTCCATGCGCGTCAGTATTTCGTAATACCCGCTACCATCTGCCTTCTGGATTGGCTGGGCGTATAAATGAAACTGTCCGGCATCCAAAGCATGTTTAATGCGTGCTAACATCAAAACCCGCTCGGTTGTTTGTCCTGATGCCACCTCGAGGCTATTGGTGAGCGCCAGTACATTATGCGCTCCGCAAGATTGCTCAGCCAGCCAGCTGAGCTGCCCCAGCGTATGGTGTAACTTCTCACCGTTTTCAACCATTCCCCAGGAAGCGCCAAATTCAATATCCAACCCGGTGTTGTTCCAGACAATCTTACGGCTGTTCAGCTGATCGACCATATGCTGCAGGCGCTCAGCGGTTCCCGGCCCCAGCAATACCAGCACCAGTTCGCTGCCCGGGAGCTGGAAAAGCCGCTCATCTTTTTGCAAAAATGGCTGCAGCGAGGTGGTCACCATCCGTTTGCAATGCACCCGCATAAGAATGCCGTAGTGACGACTCAAGAACTCGAGGTTGTCCATTCGCAGACAGCACACTTTGGCATCAGGGTGGTCCTGCAGAAAATCTTCCAGTGCACGAATGTTCGGTAAACCGGTCAGCGGATCGGTTAGCGCCCTGTCCTGCCAGTCCTGCTTCAGCCACTCGCTGCGCTGATAAATCCGCGACATATAGAGCAAACAGATGGCGAAAGAGATAAGGACAGACAAAATAAAGGAGAGCGAATGGCCTGACTCCACGCCATTGAGGAAATTATAGTTATAGGTCAACAGCAGAAGTGCGGATGCCGCCCAGAAAAGAGAAATGAGCGCGTAGCTCAGGCGACTGATCCCTAACGTAAAGAGAATAAAAATCACTGGCATTAAATAGCCCGCAATAATAGGTGACTCAAAAGGAGCACATAAAATTGCGAGGATGACGATTAAAAGCATCAGCCAGACTAATATATATAGCGATTTCTTTTGAAAAAACACGGGCTTCACACTGCGTCGCCAGAAGGTGATGGCATAACGTGGATTAATTATCATTCTTAACGGGTAATAGAACATCATGGTAAATATCAACGCCGCGCAGATCAGACTTTGTATATCGACTACGTTATAAATTGCGGTACCTTCACCGAAGAAGGTTGAGATAGTAACCGGGAAATGGAACAAATAACCTGCCAGGTACATCGACACTTTTATGCCTATCGGTACCATAAAGCCGAGCCAAAATATCCGTAACCCAATATGCTTGTTCGGCACGCAGTAGCGCCAGCGCTTGCCCAGTATGATCCTGAGGATGCCGCACCCCGCAAACACCGAGAACGTCTGACAGAACAATAAAACTGAATATTGTAGCGGTGCTAAATCAATGCTGAATATATTAGTGATAGTAAAACTTAACAGAACAGGAATAACCGCCCGACGCCCAAATACCAGAATAACCGCCAGCATTACGCTTAAAGGCAGCCATGCTAAATATACGTCATGACCATTAACAACAGCGCGCGGAGAGATATAACGGGAGAATGGCACCGCAACCAGGCAAAGCGCCAGGGCAGTTATAAATATCTTTACATTATTGTAAGTTTTTCTATTCATTAAGTTAGATAATCTATTTTCCATTCGTATCATTGACCGGATGGATAATAGGTTTATTAATTGCGCGAATCAAGTTGAAGTCTATTTATAGACCGCTTTATTGATTTTGATTGAGGTGAGGTACAAAAACACCTCTATTTCAGCAACAAATTAGGGTGAAGAGTTTTACAAAAGCATAAAAAAACCCCCGTCTTTCGACGAGGGTTCAAATTTTGGTGGAGCTAAGCGGGATCGAACCGCTGACCTCTTGCATGCCATGCAAGCGCTCTCCCAGCTGAGCTATAGCCCCATCGTAAAGCTGTCATGTTGACGGGCGGCATAATATGAATTCCGCTGCGGAGTGTCAACGGCAAAATCAATGACGGCGGTTCAATCGCCGAAAAATCATGCAAATGAATCACTTTGCGAGTCTGCTCGCAGTCATGAGTTAAGCCTGTCACATTTTCCTCTAAAACGGTGCTATAAAATGAGCCGTTAATTAACCCCACGAATATTCAGGAAATTGCATGATCAAGGAACGAATGACGCCAGAAGAGTTAGCCCTGCTCACTGGCTATAGCCGCCAGACCATCAATAAATGGGTACGCAAAGAGGGTTGGATTACATCGCCAAAACCAGGAGTCCAGGGCGGCAAAGCGCGTCTGGTGCACGTTAATGAAAAAGTGCGTGAGTTTATCCGCAGCGCGCGCCGGGCAAGTGAAACGTCTGAGATACCAGAAAGTGCCAGCCATGATGGCTCGCTTCACTCCCTGCTCCTGACGCTGGCAAATGAAATGACGCCGGAAGAGCAAAGGCAGATGACATCACTGTTACTGCGGGAAGGGATTACCGGATTGTTGCAACGTTTAGGGATACGCGACCAGAACTGATATGAAAAGATTCCGTAGCAAAATGACCACAGAAGAGCTGGCAGAAAATTTGGGTGTTGCACGGCAAACGGTGAACCGCTGGATACGCCAGCAGGGATGGAAAACCGAGGGCGTCAATGGGGTGAAAGGCGGACGTGCACGGCTGATTCACATTGATGCCCGCGTGAAGGAGCACATCATGAGCCTCCCGGCTGTCCGTAACCGTCAGGCGGTGTACCATCTGGCGGAGGTGACATCGTTGTACAGTGACCCCTCCTCTACTTTGCGTCCTGGGATCATCGAGACGCTGGAGAATATGACGCACCTTGAGCAGGAACGTCTGGATGCGTTACTGAAGCGAGAAGGGATACGCGGCTTTCTTGCACGTCTCGGCATTGCTGAATTTAATGCATAAAAAAACGGCAGGTTTCCCTGCCGTTTTTCATGGTTCAGGCGTTATTACTGCTGGTTTTCGCGCTCAGTAATAAAATCCAGCGCCTTGTTAATGCGCGCTACGCTGCGTGATTTACCAATGGCATGAACGGTAACATCAAGTGCCGGAGACTGACCCGCACCGGTGACTGCCACACGCAGTGGCATACCCACTTTGCCCATACCAACTTCCAGCTCATCTGCCGTCGCCTGAATGGCATGATGCACATTCTCGGCAGTCCAGTCAGTCATCGCCGCCAGTTTGTCACGCACCACTTCGAGTGGCTGACGCGCAACCGGACGCAGGTGCTTCTTCGCCGCGTCTGCATCGAACTCGTCAAACTCTTCATAGAAGTAGCGGCAGCTTTCAGCGATCTCTTTCAGCGTTTTGCAACGCTCGCCGAGCAGTTTCACCAGTTCCGCCAGTTCAGGGCCAGTACGAGTATCAATATTTGCCTGCTCAATGTGCCACTGCAGGTATGTCGCCACATATTCCGGCTGCATGGTATTGATGTAGTGGTGGTTCAGCCAGAGCAGCTTATCAGTGTTAAACGCGCTCGCAGATTTGCTCACCGCGCCCAGAGAGAACAGATTGATCATCTCTTCACGGCTAAAGATCTCCTGATCGCCGCTGGACCAGCCCAGACGCACCAGATAGTTCAGAAGCGCTTCCGGCAGATAGCCGTCGTCGCGATACTGCATGACGCTGACCGCACCGTGGCGTTTAGACAGTTTTTTGCCGTCGTCGCCATTGATCATGGACACGTGCGCATAGACCGGAACAGGGGCGTTCAGCGCTTTCAGGATGTTGATTTGACGTGGAGTGTTGTTGATATGGTCTTCGCCACGGATAACATGCGTGATTTCCATATCCCAGTCGTCAACCACAACGCAGAAGTTATAGGTTGGGGAACCGTCGGTGCGGCGGATGATCAAATCGTCCAGCTCCTGGTTGCTGAATTCGATCGGGCCCCGGATCTGGTCGTCAAAAATTACCGAGCCGTCCTGCGGGTTAGCAAAACGCACCACGCACGGTTCATCAGCAGCATGCTCGCTATGGTCATGGCGGCAGCGGCCGTCATAACGCGGTTTTTCACCCTTCGCCATCTGATCTTCACGCAGCGCATCAAGGCGTTCTTTGGAGCAATAGCATTTATACGCTGTACCCGCGACCAGCATCTCATCAATCACGGCGTTGTAGCGGTCAAAACGTTTGGTCTGGAAATACGGGCCTTCGTCCCACTCCAGATTGAGCCAGTTCATACCATCCATAATGGCTTCAATTGCTTCCGGCGTGGAGCGCTCAAGATCGGTGTCTTCAATACGCAGTACGAACTCACCTTTGTTGTGGCGTGCAAAAAGCCAGGAATAGAGAGCGGTACGTGCACCACCGACGTGCAGATAGCCTGTCGGGCTCGGCGCGAAGCGAGTTTTGATTTTCATGAAATGGCCTTACGTTATAAAGATGCCGGCAATCGGCAAATCCTGGGAAAAAAACAATGGGCAATATTCTATCACTGTGGGGGGATTCCTCAATGTTGATCCCTTTATCGTGAGGGAGTTTGCGATTTTTGTTTAGAAATCATGCGTCATCGCCCGTTTCGCGATCGTTTTGTTTAATTTTACGACGAACGAATAAAAACTTTAGAAAATGCGTTGACTCATTTTCAACTCTCCCTATAATGCGACTCCACACAGCGGGGGTGATTAGCTCAGTTGGTAGAGCATCTCCTTTACACGGAGGGGGTCGGCGGTT
>NZ_JASCAN010000013.1:0-111466 GCF_029967775.1 Enterobacter sp. V89_11
ACCGACGACCTTCGGGTTATGAGCCCGACGAGCTACCAGGCTGCTCCACCCCGCGCCTGAAACGTGGCAAATTCTACGCGTTTTGGAGAGAATTTGCAAATAATGCTGGGATTTGGTACCGAAGACGGGACGTAAAATCGGCGTTTAGTATATTGATAGTGAACCCCACCTGTCAAGCCAGTTTCCGCCAGGTCAAACAAAGGGAAAATTTTACAAAAAACGCACGAGTCTCTTCCGGTCATCGACAAAAGATGATTAAATGAATACTCACTTATTTTGCATAAACATGCATCGAGAGCGAAAGCGGTCTCTTAATCAGTCAATCAAGCAGGGTTTTATTTTATGACGACGATTCTCAAGCATCTTCCGGTAGGACAACGTATTGGCATCGCTTTTTCAGGCGGCCTGGATACCAGCGCTGCACTGCTGTGGATGCGCCAGAAGGGAGCGGTTCCGTATGCATATACTGCGAACCTGGGTCAGCCGGATGAGGACGATTATGATGCAATCCCTCGTCGCGCTAAAGAGTATGGCGCAGAGAACGCGCGCCTGATTGACTGCCGTAAGCAACTGGTCGCTGAAGGTATTGCTGCTATTCAGTGTGGTGCTTTCCATAATACCACCGGCGGCCTGACCTATTTCAATACCACCCCGCTGGGCCGTGCAGTGACCGGTACCATGCTGGTTGCCGCCATGAAAGAAGATGGCGTAAACATCTGGGGTGATGGCAGTACGTATAAAGGAAACGATATCGAACGTTTCTATCGTTATGGCCTGCTGACCAACGCCGAGCTGCAGATTTATAAACCGTGGCTCGATACCGACTTTATCG
Organism: Enterobacter sp. V89_11; assembly: GCF_029967775.1. Taxonomy (NCBI): domain Bacteria; kingdom Pseudomonadati; phylum Pseudomonadota; class Gammaproteobacteria; order Enterobacterales; family Enterobacteriaceae; genus Enterobacter; species Enterobacter sp. V89_11. The sequence continues at coordinate 833 of NZ_JASCAN010000013.1, forward strand.
ACGAGCTGGGCGGCCGTCATGAAATGTCCGAGTTTATGATCGCCTGTGGCTTCGACTATAAGATGTCCGTTGAGAAAGCCTACTCTACCGATTCCAATATGCTGGGTGCGACGCACGAAGCGAAGGACCTGGAATTCCTGAACTCCAGCGTGAAGATCGTTAACCCGATCATGGGCGTGAAGTTCTGGGACGAAAACGTCAAAATCCAGGCGGAAGAAGTTACCGTGCGTTTCGAGCGCGGCCATCCGGTTGCCCTGAACGGCAAGACCTTCTCTGACGATGTGGAACTGATGCTGGAAGCTAACCGTATCGGTGGCCGTCACGGTCTGGGCATGAGCGACCAAATTGAAAACCGTATTATTGAAGCAAAAAGCCGTGGCATCTATGAAGCCCCTGGGATGGCGCTGCTGCACATCGCTTATGAACGTCTCCTGACCGGTATTCACAATGAAGACACCATCGAGCAGTATCACTCTCATGGTCGTCAGCTCGGTAAACTGCTGTACCAGGGCCGTTGGTTCGACCCACAGGCCCTGATGCTGCGTGATGCACTGCAACGTTGGGTGGCAAGCGCGATCACCGGCGAAGTGACGCTGGAGCTGCGTCGCGGGAATGACTACTCGATTCTGAACACCGTGTCCGACAACCTGACTTATAAAGCAGAGCGTCTGACCATGGAGAAAGGTGAATCCGTGTTCTCTCCGGACGATCGTATTGGCCAGCTGACCATGCGTAACCTGGACATCACCGATACCCGTGAGAAGCTGTTCAACTACGTTGAGAATGGCCTGCTCTCCGCAAGCGCCGGTAATGGCCTGCCGCAGGTTGAAAACCTGGAGCACAGCGTTAAGAAGTAAGGCTTACGCAGAAATGCAAAAGGCGCCCAGTGGGCGCTTTTTTACGATCGCTGCAGAACCGGTCCCGCTGGCACGAACGTACCCGCCGACGAAAACGCTCATTCTACAGACGAAATCTACAGACGAAAAAAAAGACGTCTTTCGACGTCTTTCTTCTGGAATATTGGTACCGAGGATGGGACTCGAACCCACAAGCCCGTTAGGGCACTACCACCTCAAGGTAGCGTGTCTACCAATTCCACCACCTCGGTACTGAATACTTAGTGCGGGATATCGCTGGTCGGCTTAGCCGGTGCAGCTGGCTGAGTCTGCTCAGTTTTCGCTGGCGCGCTCAGATTTTCCCACTCGCTTCCTTTGCTGGTCTTGTTGCTGTTGATATTGCCAAGCGCCAGACTGATGATGAAGAACAGCGTAGCCAGAATCGCCGTTGTGCGGGTCATGAAGTTCGCAGAACCACTTGAACCGAACAGCGTACCGGAAGCGCCTGCTCCGAAGGAGGCTCCCATATCAGCGCCTTTACCTTGCTGCAGCATAATCAGCGCTACGAGAGCGATGGCTACAATAAGGAAAATAACTAAAAGAGCTTCGTACATAATCAACCTGTTCCTTGCGGATTTGCCGCATACCAATGCTTCGACCAATTAGCAGGATTTTTGTTTCCCACTGAAGCGGGTGTGAATACTAACCAAAGCGAATGTGCTTCGCAAGGGCAATTTTGACGCATTGTATCAACTGCGGAAAAAAACAGCAAAAAGCCATCAATTGCTCAAAACAAAGGCGGCAACCGCCGCCTTTTTAATCACTTAACGTGAAAAACTATGCAGCTTTTACGGCATCCGCAATACGGTGCGCAAATTCATTCACCTGCGCTTCGTCTTCACCTTCCACCATTACGCGGATCAGCGGTTCGGTTCCAGACTTACGCAGCAGCACACGCCCACGGTTGCCCAGCGCGGCTTCAACGTCAGCCATCACCGCTTTCACATTTTCATTTTCCAGCGGATCGCCTTTACCGGCGGTGAAACGCACATTCACCAGGATCTGCGGGAACATTTTCATGCCGCTGCAGAGATCGTGCAGGCTCATATGGTTGCGCGCCATGGCGGCAACAACCTGCAGCGCAGCGACGATACCGTCTCCGGTGGTGGTTTTATCCAGCAGGATCACGTGGCCTGAGTTTTCAGCCCCGATGCGCCAGCCTTTTTCCTGCAGTTTTTCCAGCACATAGCGGTCGCCCACTTTTGCACGGACAAATGGAATACCCAGCTGTTTCAGCGCCAGTTCCAGACCCATGTTGCTCATCAGCGTGCCTACTGCCCCGCCGCGCAGCTGGCCCTGACGCAGACCTTCACGCGCAATGATATAGAGGATCTGGTCGCCGTCGACCTTATTACCTTCGTGATCGACCATGATCACGCGATCGCCGTCGCCATCCAGTGCGATGCCCAGATCGGCTTTTTCCGCCAGAACGCGTGCCTGCAGAGCACGAACGTCAGTCGCACCCACCTGTTCGTTAATATTCAGGCCATCAGGCTCACAGCCGATGGTAATCACGTTCGCACCCAGTTCGCGGAAAACATTCGGCGCAATGTGATAGGTCGCACCGTTGGCGCAGTCCACCACAATTTTAAGATGGGCCAGGCTCAGTTCGTTCGGGAAAGTACCTTTGCAGAATTCGATGTAACGACCCGCAGCATCGACAATGCGATTCGCTTTACCCAGCTCGGCGGAGTCGACACAGGTGATCTCTTTTTCCATCTCCGCTTCGATCGCCTCTTCCACTTCATCCGGCAGCTTAGTGCCGTCGATGGAGAAGAATTTAATGCCGTTGTCGTAAAACGGGTTATGCGACGCCGAAATCACAATCCCTGCTTCAGCACGGAAAGTACGCGTCAGATATGCCACAGCAGGCGTTGGCATTGGGCCAGTGAAGGAAGCGGAAAGCCCCGCGGCAGCCAGACCGGCCTCCAGCGCTGACTCCAGCATATACCCGGAGATACGGGTATCTTTACCAATGATGATTTTACGGGAGCCATGACGCGCAAGGACTTTACCCGCTGCCCAGCCCAGTTTCAGTACAAAATCAGGGGTGATTGGCGCATCACCCACGCGCCCACGAATACCATCGGTACCAAAATATTTACGATTACTCATAGCGTTTGTTTTCCTTCGCTGCCAGTGTAGCTTCCACTACACGCATGGCTTCTACTGTTTCTTTAACGTCATGGACACGAATAATGTGCGCGCCCTGCATCGCCGCAATTACAGCGCAGGCCAGGCTTCCGCTCAGACGTTCGCTCGGCCCTACATTCAGTAACTGACCAATCATCGACTTTCTCGACATACCAACCAGCAATGGCAGGTCGAAATGATGGAATTCCGATAAGCGCGCAAGCAGCTCATAATTGTGAGAGAGATTTTTACCGAAACCGAACCCCGGGTCGAGCAGCAATTTCTCTTTTGCGATACCCGCACGTTCACAACGTGCAATATGCTCAATAAAGAAGCGATTTACGTCGGCATAAACATCGTCATACTTTGGCGCTTCCTGCATGGTTTTCGGCTGTCCTTGCATGTGCATCAGGCAAACCGGTAGCCCGGTCTCCGCGGCCGCCTCCAGTGCGCCAGGCTCCGTCAGCGAGCGAATATCATTGATGATGTGAGCACCCACTCTCGCGACTTCACGGATCACTTCAGGTTTAGAGGTATCGACGGAGATCCACACCTCGAACCGCTGTGCGATAGCTTCAACCACAGGCACCACGCGCGCCAGTTCTTCTTCCACCGAAACGTCTGCCGCCCCAGGGCGCGTCGATTCCCCGCCCACGTCAATGATGGTGGCGCCCGCGTTAATCATCAAATTTGCGTGTTTCACAGCCTCGATAAGCGTGTTATGCGTGCCGCCGTCAGAGAAGGAGTCAGGCGTGACATTCAGGATACCCATCACATGCGGATGTGAGAGATCGAGATGCGAGTCCTGGGCGAATAGTTTCATGGTCAAATCCCTGGTATCAATATGGTTTTACAGAAAAGAAAAACCCCGGAGCAAGCTCCAGGGTTTGAGGTGCAAACATAGATTTCAACAGCAGTGACTTACTTGTCGCCCAACTGTTCTGACATGGTGTTGCCCGGGTTCGGCGTACGCGGTTCATCAACCGGACGCGGCGCACGCGGTGTGCCATTGTTGTCAGAATTGTTGGAAGCGCCTGGGTCTTCCCAACCCGCTGGCGGACGCACTTCGCGGCGAGCCATCAAGTCGTCAATCTGCGGAGCATCGATGGTCTCATATTTCATGAGCGCATCTTTCATCGAATGCAGAATGTCCAGGTTATCGTTCAGGATCTGACGGGCGCGATTGTAGTTACGCTCGATCAGCAGCTTCACTTCCTGGTCAATGATACGTGCGGTTTCATCGGACATGTGTTTCGCTTTCGCCACGGAGCGGCCCAGGAACACTTCGCCTTCTTCTTCCGCATACAGCAGGGGACCCAGCTTCTCGGAGAAGCCCCATTGGGTCACCATGTTACGCGCCAGGTTGGTCGCGACTTTAATGTCGTTGGACGCACCGGTCGAAACATGTTCCGCACCGTAAATAATCTCTTCTGCCAGACGACCGCCGTAAAGGGTTGAAATCTGACTTTCCAGCTTCTGACGACTGGCGCTGATGGCATCGCCTTCCGGCAGGAAGAACGTCACACCCAGCGCACGACCGCGCGGAATAATCGTCACTTTATGCACCGGATCGTGTTCCGGCACCAGGCGACCGATAATCGCGTGACCGGCTTCGTGGTAAGCCGTGGACTCTTTCTGCGCTTCCGTCATCACCATGGAGCGACGTTCCGCACCCATCATGATTTTGTCTTTCGCTTTCTCGAACTCCACCATCGACACAACGCGTTTGTTACCGCGAGCAGCAAACAGTGCAGCTTCGTTGACCAGGTTTGCCAGGTCAGCACCGGAGAAGCCCGGCGTACCACGCGCGATGATTGCCGCGTCGACATCAGGTGCCAGCGGCACGCGACGCATGTGAACTTTCAGAATCTGTTCACGACCACGTACATCCGGAAGACCAACCACAACCTGACGGTCGAAACGGCCTGGACGCAGCAGCGCAGGGTCAAGAACGTCCGGACGGTTAGTCGCCGCGATAACAATAATACCTTCGTTACCTTCGAAGCCATCCATCTCAACCAGCATCTGGTTCAGCGTCTGTTCACGTTCATCGTGACCACCGCCCAGGCCTGCGCCACGCTGGCGGCCTACGGCGTCGATTTCATCGATGAAGATAATGCACGGTGCTGCCTTCTTGGCCTGCTCGAACATGTCACGCACACGAGATGCACCAACACCCACGAACATTTCAACGAAGTCAGAACCTGAAATAGTAAAGAACGGCACCTTCGCTTCACCCGCGATGGCTTTCGCCAGCAGGGTTTTACCGGTACCCGGAGGCCCCACCATCAGAACGCCTTTCGGGATCTTACCGCCCAGTTTCTGGAAACGGCTCGGCTCGCGCAGGTATTCAACCAGTTCGCCCACTTCTTCTTTTGCTTCGTCGCAACCTGCAACGTCGGCAAATGTGGTCTTGATCTGATCTTCCGTTAGCATACGCGCCTTGCTCTTACCGAACGACATGGCACCTTTGCCACCGCCGCCCTGCATCTGGCGCATAAAGAAGATCCAGACGCCAATAAGAAGCAGCATCGGGAACCAGGAGATGAAGATAGAAGCCAGCAGGCTTGGTTCTTCTGGCGGCTCGCCTACCACCTTGACGTTTTTGGTCAGAAGGTTATCAAGCAGCTTAGGATCGTTCACCGGGATGTAAGTCGTGTAACGGTTACTATCTTTCTTGGTAACGTTGATCTCACGTCCGTTGATACGCGCTTCGCGAACCTGGTCCTGATTGACCTCCTGCAGGAAGGTAGAATAATCCACCTTGCGGCCATTCGACTCGCTGGGCCCAAAGCTCTGGAATACTGACATCAGCACAACGGCAATGACCAGCCAGAGTATTAGGTTTTTCGCCATGTCACTCAAGGGATTAACCTCATATTACAACTGTGTTAAAAACAGCGTCAGGATACTCTATATCCCGTGTCATTCAAACTTTCGTCTGAAAGACGCGGGTTATCATTTTCGCCCGGTCGCTACAATATACACTTCTCGGGAACGGGCCCGGGAAGAGTCCGGCTTACGAACTTTAACCTTCGCAAACAGGGAGCGAATTTCCTTAAGATACTCCTCGAAACCTTCGCCCTGAAACACCTTCACAACAAAACTACCACCAGGCGCTAGTACATCACGACACATTTCTAACGCTAGCTCCACCAAATACATGGCGCGGGGGATATCCACCGCCGGTGTTCCACACATATTTGGTGCCATATCTGACATGACAACCTGGACCTTACTATCACCTACACGCTCAAGTAGCGCTTTCAGCACTAATTCATCACGAAAGTCGCCCTGAAGGAAGTCGACACCGACGATGGGATCCATTGGTAAAAGGTCGCATGCGATGATTCGGCCCGTTCCGCCGATCTGCGTAACCGCATACTGGGACCATCCGCCAGGTGCTGCACCGAGATCGACAACCGTCATTCCCGGCTTAAAAAGTTTGTCACTTTGCTGTATTTCATCAAGTTTAAACCAGGCACGGGAACGCAACCCCTTTTTCTGTGCCTGTTGAACATATTTATCGCTAAAGTGTTCCTGAAGCCAGCGGCTGGAGCTGGCAGAACGCTTTTTACCTGTCATTTAACATTTCCGTCCTGGTTCATCGTTACTTGCCTGTGACGTAAATTTCTACGCAGCTATTTGGCGATATAAGGGAGATGGCGGTAGAATGAACCGTTTTCAATCCCAACGTAAGCAAAAATATACGATGAATCTGAGTACTAAACAAAAACAGCACCTTAAAGGTCTGGCACATCCGCTCAAGCCTGTAGTCATGCTTGGCAACAATGGTTTGACCGAAGGGGTGCTTGCCGAGATTGAACAAGCGCTGGAACACCACGAGCTGATCAAGGTGAAAATCGCCTCTGAAGACCGAGACACTAAAAACCTGATCGTGGAAGCCATCGTGCGTGAAACGGGTGCCTGTAATGTACAGGTCATCGGTAAAACGCTGGTGCTCTATCGCCCATCTAAAGAGCGTAAAATCTCGCTGCCACGCTAAGGATATCCTGAATCGAACACATTTTCTGTGTAAAACGAGGGATTTCTGTCAGCAGGTGAGCAAAATGCCACGCTCCTTGAGTTGATAAAAGGCCGCTATGCGGCCTTTTTCTTTTCTTTACAATGTATCAACATCTTAGTCGAGATGCGAATTACAGGTATTCAACCTTAATAATTTCGTATTCCACTTCGCCACCCGGGGTGCGGATAGTGACAACATCATCCTGCTCTTTGCCAATCAGGCCGCGAGCAATCGGGGAGTTCACCGAAATGAGATTCTGTTTAAAGTCCGCTTCATCATCACCCACGATGCGATAAGTCTGCTCTTCGTCATTGTCCAGGTTCAGCACGGTAACGGTTGAACCAAAAATGACGCGGCCATTGTTAGGCATTTTGGTGATATCGATAACCTGCGCATTGGACAGTTTTGCTTCGATATCTTTAATACGCCCTTCACAGAAGCCCTGCTGCTCACGCGCCGCGTGGTATTCAGCATTCTCTTTCAGGTCGCCATGCTCACGCGCATCCGCGATAGCGGCGATGATTTCAGGGCGACGAACGGATTTCAGAAAATCCAGCTCTTCGCGCAGTTTTTCGGCACCACGTAAGGTCATCGGAATAGCTTGCATTTGTTATACCTCTTAAACATTCCTGTTGGGAGCAGTGTTCCCTGCCCCGGCCCCCATGAGCGGGCCAGAAGCAAAAAGAAAACCGACCCGGGAGCGAAGCCCCAGGTCAGCAACAATTTTCAATTTGATACGCATTTTACCGCGAAGTTCACTATGGGTCATCGTTTACTTTGCAGTGCTATGCACCGTAGTATGACGGTTTGTTTTCGGGTTGTTAGCGCGAGATTATGCGATTTTCCAGATTTATCATCGGATTGACTACCAGTATAGCGTTCAGCGTTCAGGCCGCGAATGTTGATGAGTACATTAATCAGCTACCCGCAGGTGCCAACCTTGCCTTGATGGTGCAGAAGGTCGGGGCGCAGTCGCCAGAGATTGACTATCACAGTCAACAGATGGCGCTGCCTGCCAGTACCCAGAAGGTGATCACCGCACTCGCCGCACTGCTTCAGCTTGGGCCTGACTTCCGTTTTACCACCACGCTCGAGACCAAAGGCAACATCGAGGGTGGCGAACTGAAAGGCGATCTTATCGCCCGTTTCGGGGGAGATCCTACGTTTAAACGCCAGGATATCCGCAACATGGTCGCGTCGCTGAAAAAATCTGGCGTGCAGAAGATTGATGGCAATGTGTTAATCGACACCTCTATTTTTGCCAGCCACGATAAAGCACCAGGATGGCCGTGGAACGACATGACACAATGCTTTAGCGCTCCGCCAGCCGCCGCGATTGTGGATCGTAACTGCTTCTCCATTTCACTTTACAGCGCGCCAAAACCGGATGATTTAGCGTTTATTCGCGTGGCGTCTTACTACCCGGTGACGATGTTCAGCCAGGTTCGTACCCTCGCAAAAGGCTCCCCGGATGCGCAGTATTGCGAGCTGGACGTGGTGCCAGGCGATCTTAACCGCTTCACGCTGACCGGGTGCCTGACACAGCGCGCCGACCCATTGCCGCTGGCCTTTGCGATACAGGATGGCGCAAGCTATGCGGGTGCCATTCTCAAGGATGAACTGAAGCAAGCGGGAATAACCTATTCCGGTACCCTGCTGCGCCAGACGCAGGTCAATCAACCCGGTACGGTGATCGCCAGCAAACAATCTGCGCCGCTGCACGATTTGCTACGGATTATGCTGAAAAAGTCTGACAACATGATTGCTGACACGGTGTTCCGCATGATTGGTCACGCGCGTTTCGGCGTGCCAGGAACCTGGCGTGCGGGTTCCGACGCCGTACGTCAGATCCTGCGCCAACAGGCGGGGATCGATCTTGGCAACACCATTGCCGTCGATGGCTCTGGGTTATCGCGGCATAATTTGATCTCCCCGGCAACGATGATGCAAGTACTTCAGTACATTGCACAACATGACACTGAGCTAAACTTTATTTCGATGCTGCCACTTGCCGGGCATGACGGTTCACTTCAGTACCGTGCCGGCCTTCATGCGGCCGGGGTGGATGGAAAAGTTTCAGCCAAGACAGGTTCACTGCAGGGGGTTTATAACCTTGCAGGCTTCATCACTACCGCCAGCGGGCAACGCATGGCATTCGTGCAGTATCTTTCCGGCTATGCCGTCGAACCGACCGACCAGCGTAATCGTCGTATTCCACTGGTTCGCTTCGAAAGCAGGCTTTATAAGGACATCTACCAGAATAACTAGCGATGAAACTACTCATAGTTGAAGACGATCTGTTATTGCAGGAAGGGCTGGCTCTGGCGCTGGCCAATGAAGGATATGCCCTCGACTGCGCCGCCACGGCGGCTGAGGCGGATGCCCTGATCCAGAGCGGCGAATACAGTCTGGTGATCCTCGATTTAGGCTTACCGGATAAAGACGGCGCTACGCAGTTAAGCCAGTGGCGCCGCCGGGGTATCGCCAATCCGGTATTGATCCTGACAGCACGGGATGCCATTGAAGATCGTATCAACGGCCTCGATTCTGGCGCTGATGATTACCTGGTGAAACCGTTTGCCCTTGCGGAGCTTCAGGCGCGGGTAAGGGCGTTGATTCGTCGTTATCAGGGACACAGCGATAACTTACTGACCGACGGCGATATTACGCTGAATCTGCAAACCCAGCAGGTGCTGTGCCAGTCCCTGCCGGTTGAAGTAACCCCTAAAGAGTTTGCGCTGCTGACGCGCCTGATTATGCGCAGCGGACAAACGGTACACCGCGAAACCCTGCAGCAGGATATTTATTCCTGGCAGGACGATCCCGGCTCAAATACCCTCGAAGTGCATATTCACAATCTGCGTCGCAAACTGGGTAAAGACCGGATTAAAACTGTCCGAGGCGTAGGCTACCGTCTGGAGAGCCAGAAATGAACAGCATGCGTCGGCGATTAATGGTTCTGCTGGCGGTCATTCTGTTATTTTTCCAGCTGATAAGCGTGATCTGGCTCTGGCATGAAAGCCGTGAACAGATTGGTTTTCTGGTCAACGAAACGCTCTCGGCGAAATCGCGCAATAATCATGTCGAGAAAGAGATCCGTGAAGCGATTGCCTCGCTGCTGGTCCCCTCTCTGGTGATGGTCGGTTTTACGCTGTGCTTCTCATTCTGGGCGGTCACCTGGATAACCCGGCCGCTGAATCAACTGCGCGTCAGCCTGGCGAACCGCTCGGCGGATAACTTAACCCCACTCCCTGTCTATTCCGACATGGAAGAAATTGGTGCCGTCACAACCTCGCTCAACCAGCTCCTCGCCCGTTTGGATCACACCATTCAACAGGAACGTCTCTTCACCGCGGACGCCGCTCACGAGCTGCGAACGCCGCTTGCGGGGATCAGACTGCATCTGGAACTGATGGCGCAGTCCGGCTCTCCACAGGCCACGACGTTAATTACCCGTATCGATCAGCTGATGCACACGGTTGAGCAACTGCTGATGTTGTCCCGTGCCGGACAGGCGATGGCGAGCGGTCACTATGAAACCGTCAACTGGACAGACGATATCATCATGCCGCTCGGTCTTGGACATGAAGCCAAAGAGCATACAGTGATATGGCCGGACAAAAGTCCGCTCACGGTGCAGGGTGATGCGGTACTTCTGCGTTTGATGCTGCGCAATCTGCTTGAGAACGCCGGGCGCTACAGTCCGTCAGGCACAACGATTCGCGTGACTCTGGCCGACGTTGACGGGGGGACACAGGTCAGCGTTCTCGATCAGGGGCCGGGGATATATGAAGCGCACCGCCAGTCGATTACTGAACCGTTCCGTCGTCTTGACCAGCGCTACGGTGGCAGCGGCCTGGGGCTGAGTATTGTGCAACGTATCGTGCAGCTCCACCACGGCAAGCTGACGCTGGAGAATGGTGCTGAGGGCGGCTTAATCGCCAGCTGCTGGTTGCCGTCCAGCCTGCAATAAAAAAGCCCCCTTCCGGGGGCTTTAAACTGCGATTAGTGCTTGTAGATGAACTCGACACCTTCTTCGTCGTCTTCATCCCAGTCGTCGTCCCAGTCTTCTTCCTCTTCCACTTCCAGCTCTTCGAGCTGTTGGCGGTGGTAGTCATCCCACATGAATTCGACTTTTTCTGGCTGTTTCGCTTCTTCAGCCTGAACAACCGGGTTCTCGATGATAAAGGTCATCACATCCCAGCACAGATCTTTCACGCCAACCTGGCTTGCCGCGGAGATCAGGTAGTATTTATCTTCCCAGCCCATCGCTTCAGCAATGGCTTTCGCTTTCGCTTCCGCTTCAGCTTTATCCATCAAATCGATCTTGTTAAAGACCAGCCAGCGCGGCTTGTTCGCCAGTTTTTCGCTGTATTTTTCCAGCTCGCCGATAATAATGCGGGCATTTTCTACCGGATCGGAACCGTCGATTGGATCGATATCGATGAGATGCAGCAGTACGCGGCAGCGCTCAAGGTGTTTCAGGAAGCGGATCCCCAGACCGGCACCTTCTGCAGCACCTTCAATCAGACCCGGGATATCAGCAACCACAAAGCTCTTCTCGTTATCCATACGGACAACGCCCAGGCTTGGTACCAGCGTGGTAAACGGATAATCCGCCACTTTTGGCTTGGCTGCAGAGACCGCGCGAATAAACGTCGATTTACCGGCGTTTGGCATACCCAGCATCCCGACATCGGCCAGAAGCATCAGCTCCAGCTGCAGATCGCGCTTGTCGCCCGGCGTACCCATCGTTTTCTGACGCGGGGTACGGTTTACGGACGATTTGAAACGGCTGTTACCCAGACCGTGCCAGCCGCCTTTCGCCACCATCAGACGCTGACCGTGTTTGGTCATATCGCCCATGGTTTCGCCCGTCCCCTGGTCAATCACACGCGTACCGACCGGAACCTTAATGGTCACGTCTTTGCCGCGTTTGCCCGTACAGTCACGGCTTTGACCGTTCTGACCACGCTCAGCGCGGAAGGATTTTTCGAAACGGTAGTCGATCAGCGTGTTGAGGTTCTCATCCGCCTCCAGCCACACGTCACCGCCGTCCCCACCGTCACCGCCGTCAGGACCGCCACGTGGAATATATTTCTCACGGCGGAAGCTCACGCAACCATTGCCGCCATCACCTGCCACGACCAGGATTGTCGCTTCATCAACAAACTTCATTTTACTCTCCGTAACTCATTCGCCTGAGCGGGGGACTACTACGACCGCTTCATTTTTGCGCCAACGCCCCCAAAGACGATGACCAATGGCGGAATACATCGCGCCCGCAACCACGACAAACGCACCGAGATAGCCCAACATGTTGAGCATCGGTCTGACGAAGACATCGGGCCAGGCCATTGATAACAAATCTGAAAATAACAGCGTAAACAGCGGGGTAAGCGTAATGAGTGCGCTCACCTGTGCTGCCTGCCAGCGCGCCATCGCTTCGGCCAGCGCGCCATAACCGACCAGCGTGTTCAGCCCACAAAAAATGAGGCACGCCAGTTGCCAGTCGCTAAGCTGGGTGATCACACCCGGTTTTGCTAACGGCAATAATGCTATTGTACACAAAGTGTACAGCAAAAAGAGGATCTGCTGTGAGGCCAAACGACGCAATAACACCTTTTGCGCGACGCCATAACTCACCCAAACCGTTGCTGCTCCCACACCGAAGATCACACCCCAGGTGTAATCCGTCAGTCGGGTAAAAATCTCTATCAGACTGGTGTTGAAGAACATCACCAGACCACAGAGCAACATGCTCGCCCCGATAATTTGCGTGCCACGCATCTTCTCCTTGAGGATAAAGACGCTGGCGACCATCATGCCGACCGGTGAAAGCTGACCAATCACCTGCGACGCCGTGGGGCTAAGATACTGCAGGGAAGAACTGAACAGTATGAAGTTACCGAACAGGCCACCCGTCGCGATAGCCAGCAACACCAGCCAGCGCGGTTTACGGAAGATACGCAACGGCGGAAGCTTACCTTTGATCGCGAGGATGGCCCCAAGGCCGATACTTGCCATCAGAAAGCGATAAAACACCACCGTTGGCGGCTCCATCACTTCCAGTACCTGCTTCATTGCAATTGGCAGCGCACCCCAGCACATTGCGGTCGTGAGCGCCAAAAGAATACCAATGCCGGCCTGCTGCTTCATGCCCGTTTTCCCTACAGAAAAAATTACCGGGTTTCCAATGTAAAAAGCCCCGCAACAGGTTGCGGGGCTTTAATCCGTTACCGGACCGAGAAAACCTTACTCAGCAACGATGCTGATGTATTTACGGTTGTTCGGGCCTTTAACTTCAAATTTCACTTTACCGTCTGCTTTAGCAAACAGAGTGTGGTCACGACCGCAACCTACGTTGTTGCCAGCGTGGAATTTGGTGCCACGTTGACGAACAATGATGCTACCCGCCAGAACGGATTCGCCACCGAAACGCTTAACGCCCAGGCGTTTAGCTTCTGAATCGCGACCGTTACGTGTGGAGCCGCCAGCCTTTTTATGTGCCATTTAAATCTCTCCTCAGGTCTTAGGCGCTGATGCCAGTAATTTTCACATCAGTGAACCACTGACGGTGGCCCTGCTGCTTACGGTAGTGTTTACGACGACGAAACTTAACGATTTTAACTTTCTCGCCACGACCGTGAGCAACAACTTCAGCTTTGATAACGCCGCCATCAACGAAAGGAACGCCGATTTTGACTTCTTCACCGTTTGCGATCATCAGAACTTCTGCGAACTCAACAGATTCGCCAGTTGCGATGTCCAGCTTTTCCAGGCGAACGGTCTGACCTTCGCTTACTCGGTGTTGTTTACCACCACTTTGGAAAACCGCGTACATATAAACTCCGCTTCCGCGCACATCCTCGTATGAATCAGAGTGCGCTATAAATATTCACAATAGGGCGCGAATATTACGCAAAACGCGAGCCTTTGACAAGTGCTACCATCAATACATGAAGAAAAAAAACACAACGCGTAAGGTAACGTTTATCTGAGCCGTTTTTTCAGTACAATCAGCACTACTATTGATAAACCTAACCCTTCGTTACCCCATTGAAGATGGGATAAACAGGATAAAAAGCCCGGCTTTTGCGATGAATTTAGAAAAAATCAACGAGTTAACCGCGCAAGATATGGCGGGTGTGAATGCAGCAATCCTGGAGCAACTCAATTCTGACGTTCAGCTGATCAATCAGTTGGGCTATTACATCGTCAGCGGCGGCGGTAAACGCATTCGCCCGATGATTGCCATCCTGGCTGCCCGAGCCGTCGGCTATCAGGGAAATGCTCACGTCACGATCGCGGCACTGATCGAATTTATTCACACTGCGACGCTTCTTCATGATGATGTTGTGGATGAATCAGACATGCGCCGGGGTAAAGCCACCGCCAACGCCGCCTTTGGCAATGCTGCCAGCGTCCTGGTGGGGGATTTTATCTATACCCGTGCCTTCCAGATGATGACCAGCCTGGGTTCGCTGAAAGTGCTGGAGGTCATGTCTGAAGCCGTTAACGTGATTGCTGAGGGCGAAGTGCTTCAGCTGATGAACGTCAACGACCCTGACATCACCGAAGAAAACTACATGCGCGTGATTTACAGCAAAACTGCGCGCCTGTTTGAAGCGGCTGCACAGTGTTCCGGCATTCTGGCTGGCTGTAGCGAAGCCCAGGAAAAAGGGCTGCAGGACTATGGCCGTTATCTGGGTACCGCATTCCAGCTGATTGATGATTTGCTGGATTACAGTGCAGACGGCGAAACGCTCGGTAAAAACGTGGGTGATGACCTGAACGAAGGCAAACCGACGCTGCCGCTACTCCATGCGATGCGCAACGGGTCAGCCGACCAGGCGAAAATGATCCGTGAAGCGATCGAGCAGGGAAATGGTCGTCATCTTCTGGAACCCGTGCTGGAAACAATGGCCATTTGCGGATCGCTGGACTGGACGCGTCAGCGTGCCGAAGAAGAGGCGGATAAAGCCATCGCCGCACTTCAGGTTATCCCGGACAGCCCATGGCGCGATGCGCTCATTGGTCTTGCCCATATCGCCGTTCAGCGCGACCGTTAATCCTGCTCTCCCCTCCCCGCGGCCCTCGCGGGGAGATTCCAGTACACACCTGTATATTCCTCTTTCACGTAAACGCACCGGTTTACAGACCGCATGAATAAAGCCATGCCTTATTCTGAATATCCCTACCAGTAACGCGAACTTTTTAGAACAAGAAATTGAAATGGGTATAGTAAGGCCAGTCGTTTCAGACGAAATGGCGTAAGTGAATCCGAACTTAAGGACAGCGTTATGGACACGAAATTTATCGACTGGCACACAGCAGATATCATTGCGGCACTGCGCAAAAAAGGCACATCACTGGCTGCGGAATCTCGCCGCCATGGCCTGAGTTCTTCAACCCTGGCAAATGCCCTGACGCGCCCCTGGCCGAAGGGAGAGTTGATCATTGCGACGGCGCTGGATACGCATCCGTGGGTGATCTGGCCTTCGCGTTACCACGATCCCATTACCCATGAATTTATCGACAGATCGCGCATGATCCGCCAGAGGAAAGTGAAGAAAGACCCGCAGGAATAGCGGTTTTTTTGACAGGAACAGCAACCCCCCGGTCATTTCTGGCAGGGGGCTGCCGGAACGATTACTCGCCCTTCACACGCTCGATATTCGCACCCAGCGCGCGCAGTTTATCTTCGATACGTTCATAGCCACGATCAATGTGATAAATACGATCAACGACCGTCGTCCCTTCCGCAATACAACCCGCCAGCACCAGGCTTGCAGATGCACGCAGATCGGTTGCCATCACCTGAGCACCAGACAGTTTCTCAACGCCGTGGCAAATCACGGTATTACTCTCGATCTCAGCATGTGCGCCCATACGGATCAGTTCCGGTACGTGCATAAAGCGATTTTCAAAGATGGTCTCGGTAATGAACCCCGTCCCTTCCGCCACCAGGTTTAACAGGGTGAACTGCGCCTGCATATCGGTCGGGAAAGCAGGATGCGGAGCTGTACGCACGTTTACCGCTTTTGGACGGTTGCCGTGCATGTCCAGGCTGATCCAGTCTTCACCGATTTCGATATCAGCGCCTGCGTCACGCAGTTTCGCCAGCACCGCATCCAGGGTATCTGGCTGCGCGTTGCGGCAGGTAATTTTCCCGCCTGAAATCGCGGCAGCAACCAGGAACGTCCCGGTTTCGATACGGTCTGGCAGGACGCGGTACACGCCGCCGCCCAGACGCTCAACGCCTTCGATGGTGATACGGTCGGTGCCCTGGCCGGTGATCTTCGCACCCAGCGCCACGAGGAAGTTCGCGGTATCCACAATCTCCGGTTCACGCGCGGCGTTTTCGATGATGGTAGTACCTTCTGCCAGCGTTGCCGCAGACATGATGGTGACGGTGGCACCAACGCTCACTTTGTCCATGACAATGTGCGCGCCTTTCAGGCGGCCATTCACAGACGCTTTAACATAACCTTCTTCGAGTTTGATCTCGGCGCCCAGTTTCTCCAGGCCAAAGATGTGCAGGTCAACCGGACGTGCGCCGATTGCGCAGCCACCCGGCAGGGAAACCTGACCCTGACCAAAACGTGCCACCAGCGGGCCAAGCGCCCAGATGGATGCACGCATGGTTTTCACCAGATCGTAAGGTGCAGAGAAGTTGTTTACGTTGCTGGCGTCGATCCAGACGGAACCGTTACGCTCAACTTTGGTGCCCAGCTGGCTGAGCAACTTCATGGTGGTGTCGATATCTTTCAGCTTCGGTACGTTCTGAATTTCTACCGGCTCTTCCGCGAGCAGCGCAGCAAAGAGGATGGGCAGCGCGGCATTTTTTGCGCCAGAAATTGTGACTTCGCCCTGGAGACGCGTTGGCCCCTGTACACGAAATTTATCCATTGTGTGCTCTCTTATAAATTCAACCGTGCTGCGGGCGTGTCGCCCACAACTCAAAAACCGTTTAGTTTGCGATCGCGTGCCCACTCTTGAGGGGTGAACGCTTTAATCGACAGGGCGTGGATGCGGTTATCCGCAATGTATTCCATCAGCGGCGCGTATACAGCCTGCTGTTTCTTCACACGGCTCATACCGTCGAACATCTCACCCACAGCAATAACCTGGAAGTGACTGCCATCGCCAGTGACGTGGGCTTCCTGAAGGGAGAGTGCATTCATCAGCACTGTCTGGATTTCATGATTTTCCATGGGTTCTTAATCATCTGATAGTGAAAACAAGCCCAACATCTTAGAGCAAAGTGGCGTCGTCTTAAACAAGCAAAAAGCCCCGACGTTGAATCTGTCAGGGCTTTCAGAAGTAACGCACTGAAAATATTAACGAGGCAGTACGTCCTGAGGGAGATTATAGAGCTGGGCCAGGGTGACCACATTATCGCTCGCCGCGTGCAGCGTAACGCTTGTCCCCTGCTTTTTCCCCACGGCAACAAGATGGGCCAGCAGCGCGACGCCTGCCGTGTCCACCCGTGAAATGCCGCTCAGATCGATAACCGTCACGCCCTGCATCGCTTCAAAACGTTTGTCCCAGAGCGGGTTCAGCAGATCCTGGTCGAGTTCACCCGTCAGCTTCAACGTCTCACCCTCACGCGACCAGCTCAGTTGATCCGACATTACTTCTTCTCGTCCAGAGAGATTTTCTGACGCGAGATAGACTGCAGCTGTGCGGTCAGGCCATCAATGCCTTTGGTGCGCAGCAGGTCACTCCACTCGTTCTGTTTAGTGGTGATCATGCTCACCCCTTCGGCAATCATGTCATAGGCCTGCCAGTGACCGGTCTGGCTGTTTTTACGCCACTGGAAGTCCAGGCGTACTGGCGGACGGCCATTAGGATCGATAATCGTGACGCGGATAGGAATGATAGTCGCGTCGCCCAGCGGCTGCTCTGGCGCAATCTGATAGGTCTGACCGTGATACATCGCCAGTGCCTGACCGTAAGCCTGTTTCAGGTATTCACGGAACGCGGCGAAATAGGCATCGCGCTGCGCCGGGGTCGCGTCTTTGTAATAACGGCCCAGAACCAGCGCACCCGCATATTTGATCTGCACGTACGGCAGCAGCTCTTGATCAACCACGTCGCGCAGATAATCAGGATTGGAACGAATTTTCGGCTGTTCGTTTTTAAGCCGGTCGAAGGTCTTCTTCGCAGCCTCATCCATCAGTTTGTACGGGTTACTCTGATCCGCAGCATGCGCCGCGGTGAGAGGGGCAATGACCAGCATGGCAACCATTAACAGTCGTTTAAACATGAATGACTTCTCCTGAAATTAATTCGTCGTGCCTGGTGTCGGTGCGACACTGGCAGGATCTTCGCTCTGCGCAGGGGCAGCGTCGGACTTCTTATCATCTCCTTTACTGTTATAAAGGAACTGACCAATCATATCCTCCAGTACCATCGCGGACTTCGTATCCTGGATTACGCTACCGTCTTTAAGGATAGTCGTTCCCAGCTCCGGGTCTTCAAAACCGACGTTAAGCGCCAGATATTGCTCACCCAGGAGGCCGGACGTGCGGATAGAAAGCGAGCTGGTGTCCGGGATATGGTTGTAACGCTCTTCAATATCCATCGACACGCGCGGCAGATAGGTTTTCTCATCAAGCGTAATGTCAGAGACACGCCCGATGACCACCCCGCCTATACGTACCGGCGAGCGCGCCTTCAGCCCGCCGATGTTATCAAACGTCGCATAAATGCGATAAGTCGGCTCGGTGCGCACAGACGTGATATCCGCCGCTCTCAGGCAGATAAACAGCGCGGCCAGCAACGCCAGTAACAGGAACACGCCGACCCAAATTTCATTTTTTCTCGTTTGCATGAACTCAATTCCCAAACATCAGTGCGGTGAGCACAAAATCCAGACCCAGTACGGCCAGCGACGAATGTACGACAGTACGTGTAGTTGCACGGCTGATGCCCGCCGAGGTCGGGATCGCATCATAGCCATTGAACAAGGCGATCCAGGTGACCGTAATGGCAAATACCACGCTTTTAATCAGACAGTTCACCAGATCCATTCGCAGATCGATGGCGTCCTGCATGGCCGACCAGAAGAAGCCCGCATCGATGCCCTTCCAGTGAACGCCAACCAGCGAGCCGCCCCAGATACCCACGGCGACAAAGAGGATCGTCAGGAGCGGTAAGGAAATCACCCCCGCCCAGAAGCGTGGCGAGATCACGCGACGCAGCGGGTCGACCGCCATCATCTCCATGCTGGAAAGCTGCTCGGTCGCACGCATCAGGCCAATTTCAGCGGTCAATGCCGACCCTGCACGCCCGGCGAACAACAGCGCCGCCACCACCGGCCCCAGCTCACGCAGCAGCGACAGCGCCACCAGCATGCCGAGGCTGGTTTCGGCGCTGTAGGTCGTCAGAACGAGGTAGCCCTGCAGCCCCAGCACCATGCCGATAAACAGACCGGAGACAATGATGATGAGCATCGACAGCACGCCGACATTATAGAGCTGCCGCACCAGTAGCGGTGCATGCTTACGAAATTCCGGCTTGCCGACCAGCGCGTTGAACAACATCAATCCGGCACGCCCGAACGTCCTGATGGTTTTTATGCCACGGTGTCCAAGAGCGGCCAATGCATTTAACAGCATCAGTGGCTTAACTCCCTATTCCCAGTAAATCGTCACGATAGTCGCCCGCCGGATAGCGGAACGGCACAGGCCCATCCGCAATGCCGTCGAGGAACTGCCGTACACGCGGATCGCAGTTTTCCTGCAACGCCTGAGCGCTGCCATGCGCGACGATCCTTTTGTCTGCCACAATGTAGGCATAGTCGGCGATGCTCAGCACTTCCGGTACATCGTGAGAAACCACTATACAGGTTACGCCGAGCGCGCTGTTCAGTTCAGAGATGAGCTTCACCAGCACGCCCATCGTGATAGGGTCCTGCCCGACGAACGGTTCGTCGAACATGATTAAATCGGGTTCTAAGGCGATGGCGCGTGCCAGCGCGGCGCGGCGTGCCATACCGCCGGACAGCTCTGAGGGCATCAGTTTTGCAGCCCCTCGCAGCCCCACGGCCTCAAGCTTCATCATCACCGTACTTTTCAGCAGCTCTGGCGGCAGACGGGTGTGTTCGCGCAGCGGATAGGCCACGTTATCAAAGACGTTCATGTCCGTGAACAACGCTCCCGACTGGAAAAGCATACTCATGCGTTTACGAACAGTATACAGGCGCGATCGTGACATCTCCGGGATGTTTTCGCCGTCAAAGAGGATTTCACCGCTATCAGGTGGGATCTGGCCACCAATAAGGCGCAGCAGGGTCGTTTTACCGATCCCGGACGGCCCCATGATGGCAGTGATCTTGCCACGCGGTACGGTCAACGAAATATCATCGAATATCAATCTGTTGGCGCGAGAAAAACTCACACCCCGGACATCAACTAAATTCGCCATAGTGTGGCTCATTTATGGTTCCTTTCTTACCCTGCTCACGTTAAGCATGCAGACTGAATCAGCCCTAAACTCAGCATTTTTACAGAATATTAGCCGTTGAGGTTAGCGAAAGCTGGCATTTGTTTTACTTTTCCGGCGCATAAAGTCAAAATTAGGAATTCGTTACGCCTCAGACTGTATGCAGTCCTGCCATTCCATTCCTGCGCGATGGACCGACGAGTATACCTGAAGAAAGGACTTTTGATGCTTTTAGCAACAGCACTGTTAATAATTGGTTTACTTTTGGTGGTCTACAGTGCTGACCGTTTGGTATTTGCTGCATCTATCCTGTGCCGCCTGACTGGCGTACCGCCTGTCGTCATCGGGATGACCGTGGTCAGTGTCGGCACCTCGCTTCCTGAAATCATCGTCTCTGTCACGGCATCACTGCACGGTCAGTTAGACCTTGCCGTCGGCACCGCGATTGGTTCCAACATCGTCAATATCTTACTGATCCTTGGCCTGGCGGCCCTGCTCCATCCATTTCGCGTGCATTCTGATGTTCTGCGCCGTGAATTGCCGCTAATGTTAATCGTAAGCCTGCTGGCAGGGTGCGTATTTTATGATGGCGTACTGAGCTACGGTGACGGCATTTTCTTGCTGGCGCTGGCCGTTATCTGGCTGCTGTATAGTGTTAAAATCGCCCGTCTGGCAGAAAAACAGGGCCAGGACAGCCTGACGCGAGAGCAGGTCGCCGAGCTCCCGCGTGAAGGCACGCTGCCTGTGGCGCTGCTGTGGCTCGGCGTCGCGCTGATCATCATGCCGATGGCCACGCGCATGGTCGTCGATAACGCCACGGTGCTGGCGAACTATTTCGCCATGAGTGAGCTCACCATTGGCCTGACGGTCATTGCCATTGGCACCAGTCTGCCAGAACTGGCCACCGCTATCGCAGGGGCACGTAAAGGTGAAGATGACATTGCCATAGGCAATATTATCGGTTCAAACATTTTTAATATCGCCATCGTGATGGGCCTGCCGGCCCTGATAACGCCCGGGCCTTTTAACCCCCTGGCATTCTCACGCGATTACGGGGTGATGTTGCTGGTCAGCGTCATTTTTGCCCTGCTCTGCTGGCGGCGGCAACGACAGATCGGCAAAGGCGCAGGGGCGCTGCTGACGGGTGGATTTATCGTATGGATGGCGATGCTGTACTGGCTTTCGCCTCTTCTCTCTGGGTAAACGGAAACGCATTATGTCGCAAATAGAATTGCAGCCGGGTTTTGACTTTCAGAAAGCAGGCAAAGAGGTTCTGGAGATTGAACGTGAAGGTCTGGCGCAGTTAGATCAGTACATTAATCAGGATTTTAGTCTGGCATGTGAGAAGATGTTCTACTGTGCCGGTAAAGTCGTGGTGATGGGCATGGGCAAGTCCGGTCACATTGGGCGCAAAATGGCGGCAACGTTTGCCAGCACCGGAACCTCTTCCTTCTTTGTACACCCGGGGGAAGCCGCGCACGGCGATCTGGGCATGGTAACGCCGCAGGATATCGTCATCGCGCTATCGAACTCCGGTGAGTCTAATGAGATCCTGGCGCTGATCCCCGTGCTGAAGCGGCTGCGGGTTCCGCTTATTTGCATGACCAGCCGCCCGGAAAGTAGCATGGCGCGCGCGGCGGATATTCACCTGTGCGTGAAAGTGCCTAAAGAAGCCTGCCCGCTGGGTCTTGCTCCAACGTCCAGCACGACCGCTGCGCTGGTCATGGGCGATGCGCTTGCCGTTGCGTTGCTGGAAGCCCGCGGTTTTACCCCGGAAGATTTCGCGCTTTCCCACCCAGGCGGCGCGCTCGGGCGTAAGCTTCTGCTTCGGGTTAACGATATTATGCACACTGGCGATGAGATCCCTCACGTCAGTAAAGAGGCCTCCCTGCGCGATGCGCTGCTGGAGATCACCCGCAAGAATCTGGGTATGACGGTTGTGTGCGACGACCTGATGAAGATCCAGGGGATCTTCACCGATGGCGACCTGCGACGCGTGTTCGACATGGGTGTTGATGTTCGCACGCTGGGCATCGCTGATGTGATGACGTCCGGCGGTATCCGTGTTCGTCCGGGCACGCTGGCGGTGGATGTGCTGAACCTGATGCAGTCCCGTCATATCACCTCAGTGATGGTTGCCGATGGCGACCAGTTGCTGGGTGTGGTACATATGCATGATCTGCTGCGCGCAGGCGTAGTGTAATGAAGGATAAGACAATGAGTAATGCGGGTGCATCCCTTGCAACCTGTTATGGTCCGGTCAGTACCCATATGATGGCAAAGGCGGAAAACATTCGCCTGCTCATCCTGGATGTGGATGGGGTACTCTCTGATGGCCTGATTTACATGGGCAATAATGGTGAAGAGCTGAAAGCGTTTAACGTTCGCGATGGCTACGGTATTCGTTGTGCGCTCACATCAGGCATCGACGTTGCCATCATCACCGGTCGGAAAGCTAAACTGGTAGAAGACCGTTGTGAAACGTTAGGCATTACCCATCTGTATCAGGGTCAGTCCGATAAGATGGCGGCGTTCAACGATTTACTGGGTAAACTGGCTGTCGCGCCGGAAAACGTGGCCTATGTCGGGGACGATCTGATTGACTGGCCGGTGATGGCTGAAGTCGGTCTGAGTATCGCCGTGGCCGATGCGCATCCGCTGCTGATCCCGCGTGCTGACTATGTCACCCATATTAACGGTGGCCGTGGTGCCGTACGTGAAGTCTGCGATCTGCTTTTGCTGGCGCAGGGCAAGCTTGATGAGGCCAAAGGGCAATCGATATGAGTAAAACCAGACGTTGGGTTATCATTCTGCTTTCGCTTGTCGCACTGGTATTGATTGGCGTGAACCTTGCCGATCGCGACGATACGCAGACGGAAGTGGTCAATACGAGCGAACCAACCTATAAAAGCGATCACAGTGACACCGTGGTCTACAGCCCGGAAGGTGCGCTGAACTATCGCCTGATTGCCCAGCATGTTGAATATTTTTCAGATGACGGTATTTCGTGGTTTACCCAGCCTGTCATGACCACGTTTGATAAAGACAAAGTGCCGACGTGGTCGATTAAATCTGACCGGGCAAAACTGACGAATGACCGTATGCTTTATCTGTATGGCCACGTTGAAGTCAACGCCCTGACCGCTGACTCACAACTGCGCAAAATCACGACGGATAATGCACAGATCAACCTCGTGACCCAGGACGTGACGTCGCAGGATCTGGTCACACTGTATGGCACAACATTTAATTCCAGCGGTTTAAGAATGCGCGGGAACTTACGCAGCAAAAACGCCGAGCTGATTGAAAAGGTTAGAACCTCCTATGAAATTCAAAACAAACAAACTCAGCCTTAAAGTAATTATCGCCAGTGCGATGCTGGCGACCAGTCTTCCCGCGCTTGCTGTAACGGGCGATACTGACCAACCTATCCATATCGAGTCCGACACGCAGTCGCTTGATATGCAAGGCAATGTCGTTACCTTTACCGGTAACGTCGTCATGACCCAGGGCACCATCAAAATCAACGCCGATAAAGTGGTCGTTACCCGTCCCGGTGGCGAGCAAGGCAAAGAGATCATTGATGGCTATGGCAACCCGGCAACCTTCTACCAGATGCAGGATAACGGCAAACCCGTGAAAGGCCGCGCCACGCATATGCACTATGAGCTGGCGAAGGACCTGGTCATCCTGACCGGTAACGCTTATCTGGAACAGCTGGACAGCAACATCACCGGCGACCAGATCACCTATCTGGTGAAAGAGCAAAAAATGCAGGCCTCCAGCGAGAAAGGCAAACGCGTAACCACCGTGCTGGTTCCGTCGCAGCTGCAGGACAAAGGTAAGGGTCAGGCCCCGGCACAGAAGAAGAGTAACTAATTCGTTATGGCAACATTAACTGCAAAAAATCTCGCGAAGGCCTATAAGGGCCGCCGTGTCGTAGAAGATGTCAGTCTGACCGTCAACTCCGGCGAAATTGTAGGCCTGCTTGGCCCTAACGGTGCGGGCAAAACCACAACTTTCTACATGGTCGTTGGTATCGTGTCGCGCGATGCGGGCAACATCGTCATTGATGATGAAGATATCAGTCTTCTGCCGCTGCATGCGCGTGCGCGTCGCGGTATCGGCTATCTGCCGCAGGAAGCCTCCATTTTCCGCCGCCTGAGCGTCTTTGATAACCTGATGGCCGTCCTGCAAATTCGTGACGATCTGACCAGCGAACAGCGTCAGGACCGGGCTAACGAGCTGATGGAAGAGTTCCATATCGAACATCTGCGCGACAGCCTCGGTCAGGCGCTGTCCGGCGGTGAACGCCGTCGCGTTGAGATTGCGCGTGCGCTGGCTGCAAACCCGAAATTTATCCTTCTGGATGAACCGTTTGCAGGCGTTGACCCCATCTCCGTTATCGACATTAAACGTATCATTGAGCATCTGCGCGACAGCGGGCTTGGCGTATTGATCACTGACCATAACGTCCGTGAAACGCTGGCCGTGTGCGAACGCGCATACATCGTGAGCCAGGGCAATCTGATCGCCCACGGTACGCCGCAGCAGATCCTCGAAGATGATCATGTTAAGCGTGTCTACCTTGGGGAAGACTTCAGACTCTGATAGGGTAGAGGTAATGTAACGCCGAACCGGAGAAAAATGCTCTGAACATGAAGCAAGGTTTGCAATTACGGCTCAGCCAACAACTGGCGATGACGCCGCAGCTACAGCAGGCGATTCGCCTGTTGCAACTGTCCACCTTAGAACTCCAGCAGGAGCTCCAGCAAGCGCTGGATAGCAATCCGTTGCTGGAGCAAGCCGATCTTCATGAAGAGGTAGATACCCAGCAGTCGCAGGATACTGAAGCACTCGACACCGCCGATGCGCTCGAACAAAAAGAGATGCCGGACGAGCTTCCGCTGGATGCCAGCTGGGATGAAATCTACACCGCCGGAACCCCTTCCGGTACGCGTGCAGACTACCAGGACGATGAGCTACCGGTTTATCAGGGTGAAACTACCCAGTCACTGCAGGATTACCTGATGTGGCAGGTGGAACTTACCCCCTTCTCCGATACCGACCGCGCGATAGCGACATCCATTGTCGATGCCGTGGATGACACCGGTTATCTGACCGTCACGCTGGACGAAATTCTGGAAAGCATGGGTGACGAAGAGATTGAACTCGAGGAGATAGAAGCCGTTTTGAAGCGCATTCAGCGTTTCGATCCGGTTGGGGTGGCCGCAAAAGATCTGCGCGACTGCCTGCTTATCCAACTTTCTCAGTTCAGTAAAGAGACGCCATGGCTTGATGAAGCCCGCTTGATCATCAGCGACCATCTGGATCTTCTGGCCAATCACGATTTCCGCAGCCTGATGCGCGTCACGCGCCTGAAAGAAGAGGTGCTGAAAGAGGCGGTCAATCTGATTCAGTCCCTCGATCCGCGCCCCGGTCAGTCCATTCAGACCAGCGAACCCGAGTACGTCATCCCGGATGTGCTGGTCAGAAAACACAATGACCGCTGGGTCGTTGAACTGAACTCAGACAGCATTCCTCGCCTGCAAATCAACCAGCAGTATGCCTCCATGTGCACCAGCGTGCGTAACGACTCCGATAATCAATACATTCGTAGCAATTTGCAGGAAGCGCGATGGTTGATCAAAAGTCTGGAGAGCCGAAATGATACGCTGCTCCGCGTAAGCCGCTGTATTGTCGAACAGCAGCAGGCGTTCTTTGAGCAGGGCGAAGAGTATATGAAACCGATGGTGCTGGCGGATATCGCCCAGGCCGTCGAGATGCATGAATCAACCATTTCCCGCGTGACCACGCAGAAGTATCTGCACAGTCCACGCGGTATTTTTGAGCTTAAGTATTTCTTCTCCAGCCATGTGAATACCGAGGGCGGCGGTGAAGCGTCGTCAACGGCCATTCGCGCCCTGGTGAAGAAGTTGATCGCCGCAGAGAACCCCGCGAAGCCACTGAGCGACAGTAAGTTAACCACCATACTGTCCGACCAGGGTATTATGGTGGCACGCCGAACTGTTGCGAAGTATCGAGAGTCTTTATCCATTCCGCCGTCTAACCAGCGTA
This sequence comes from Enterobacter sp. V89_11, assembly GCF_029967775.1. Taxonomy (NCBI): domain Bacteria; kingdom Pseudomonadati; phylum Pseudomonadota; class Gammaproteobacteria; order Enterobacterales; family Enterobacteriaceae; genus Enterobacter; species Enterobacter sp. V89_11. The sequence continues at coordinate 27,419 of NZ_JASCAN010000013.1, forward strand.
AACAGCTGGTCTGACACAACCGATAAGGAAGACACTATGCAGCTCAATATCACAGGACATAACGTCGAGATTACTGAGGCTTTACGTGATTTTGTGAATGCTAAATTCGCGAAACTCGAGCAGTATTTCGAAAGGATCAACCAGGTCTATGTTGTATTGAAAGTGGAGAAAGTGACTCATATCTCGGATGCGACCCTGCATGTCAACGGGGGTGAGCTCCATGCCAGTGCGGAAGGGCAAGACATGTACGCTGCTATCGACGGCTTGATTGATAAGCTTGCACGACAGCTCAATAAACATAAAGACAAACTGAAACAACACTAATTGTCCGGGCAGTTAACGGGTGCAGGAAGGCCTGTTGTGAAACACAACAGGCCGTTTGTACAGTTAGCGCTTAGGTGAAATTATGATGAACAACGATTCCGCTCTTCAACTGAGCAATGTCCTTAACCAGGAATGTACGCGCAGTGCTGTTCACTGCCAGAGCAAAAAACGTGCGCTGGAGATCATCAGTGAACTGGCCGCAAAACAGCTGGGCCTGCCGCCGCAGGTCGTGTTCGAAGCGATCCTGACCCGTGAAAAAATGGGCAGTACCGGCATCGGCAACGGCATCGCGATCCCGCACGGCAAACTGGAAGAGGACACCCTGCGTGCCGTCGGTGTGTTTGTGCAGCTGGAGACGCCTATCGCCTTCGATGCCATCGATAATCAGCCCGTCGATCTCCTCTTCGCGCTGCTGGTGCCTGCCGACCAGACGAAAACCCATTTGCATACGCTTTCGCTGGTCGCAAAACGCCTGGCCGATAAAACCATTTGCCGTCGACTGCGCGCAGCCCAAAGTGATGAAGAGCTATATCAAATTATCACTGAAGCAGAAGGCAATCAGGATGATGCATAACCAGGAGATGGCCTTCACATCTGTTGTCCTGAGGAGAAACGGAACATGGTGCTGATGATTGTCAGTGGCCGTTCAGGGTCCGGGAAATCCGTGGCCCTGCGCGCGCTGGAAGACATGGGGTTTTACTGCGTAGATAACCTGCCGGTCGTGCTGTTGCCAGACCTGGCACGCACACTTGCGGAGAGGCAAATCTCTGCCGCCGTCAGTATCGACGTTCGTAACATGCCTGAATCGCCAGAAATTTTTGAACAGGCAATGAGCAACCTGCCTGATTCATTCTCGCCTCAGCTGCTGTTCCTCGATGCAGACCGCAATACTCTGATCCGTCGCTACAGCGATACCCGTCGTTTGCACCCGCTTTCCAGCAAGAACCTCTCACTGGAAAGTGCTATCGACGAAGAGAGCGATCTGCTGGAACCGCTGCGTTCCCGTGCTGACCTGATTGTCGATACATCCGAAATGTCCGTGCATGAGCTGGCGGAAATGCTGCGTACCCGTTTACTGGGCAAACGCGAGCGTGAACTGACGATGGTGTTCGAGTCATTTGGCTTTAAGCACGGTATTCCTATCGATGCGGATTATGTTTTCGACGTGCGCTTCCTGCCGAACCCGCACTGGGATCCGAAGCTGCGTCCAATGACCGGTCTCGATAAGCCCGTCGCGGCCTTCCTCGACAGACACACAGAAGTTCACAATTTTATCTACCAGACGCGAAGCTACCTTGAGCTATGGTTACCTATGCTGGAGACAAACAATCGTAGCTACCTGACCGTGGCGATTGGCTGTACCGGCGGTAAACATCGTTCGGTCTATATCGCCGAACAGCTGGCCGACTATTTCCGCTCACGCGGGAAGAACGTTCAGTCCCGTCATCGCACGCTGGAAAAACGTAAAACATGACCGTAAAACAAACCGTTGAGATCACCAATAAGCTGGGCATGCATGCACGTCCGGCGATGAAACTGTTTGAGCTGATGCAGGGTTTCGATGCAGAAGTTCTGCTGCGTAACGATGAAGGTACCGAGGCGGAAGCGAACAGCGTGATTGCGCTGCTGATGCTGGACTCCGCCAAAGGCCGCCAGATTGAAGTAGAAGCTACCGGTCCACAGGAAGAGGAAGCGCTGGCGGCGGTGATTGCGCTGTTTAACGCCGGGTTTGACGAAGACTAACACCTCTTTCATGGCGGGTAGCGCTACGCTTACCCGCCTTACATCAATTTATTTCTCGCCATAAACCCTTCCCCTCCCAGCTGCCGCATCTGGCGCATGATCCACGCCTGTCGGTTTCGCACATAGCCTGAGGGTGCATCGGCTTTAAAGCGAATTGGGTTAGGCAAGACCGCGGCCAACAGCGCAGCTTCAGAAAGGCTCAGCCGGCTGGCAGGTTTATTGAAATATCGCTGCGACGCGGCTTCGACACCAAACACGCCATCACCAAACTCGGCAATGTTCAGATAGACCGTCAGAATACGTTTCTTGCTCCAGACCGTTTCCATCCCCAGGGTCAATCCGGCTTCCAGCCCTTTTCGCACCCAGCTGCGGCCATCCCACAAAAACAGGTTTTTGGCCGTCTGTTGTGACAGCGTCGATGCGCCGCGCACGCGGTTTTCATGGCGTTCATTATGGGCGAGCGCTTTCTCGATTGCCGCCACGTCAAACCCCCAGTGCTCCGGGAATTTCTGATCCTCCGCCGCTATCACCGCCAGCCCCATCCACGGGGAGATTTCATCTGTGCTCACCCAGTCAGAGTGGGCAACATAGCTGAAGTCACCGGTGAACCACGCGCTCAGCTGACGCTCAACCATCACGGCAGAAAACGGAACCGGCAGAATGCTGAATAATGCCAGTCCGCCGCCCCAGAACACCGCCAGCACCAGCACGGCACGCCAAAGAATACGTTTTACCCAGGCGCCTGCGGCGAATTGACGCCTCATTCAGTCAGCACCAGCACTCTGGCCACCAGCTTTTCAATGCCTGAAGCGGCTTCCGCGATAGTCTGCGCCAGCATATACGCAGGTGTGGTGACGATTTTATTGTCTTCATCCACCACAATGTCATCCACCGGACAAGGGATGTGCTCGCCTCCCATCTCCTCGATGATTTCCGCTGTATCAATATCGGTCCCGATGGTCAGGCGCAGCGGGAAATCAAAAATTGTCGGAAGCATGGCCGGAGCGATACAGATAAAGCCCTGCGGTTTACCCGCCGCATGCATGGCCTGTGATAACGCTTTTAAATGCGGATCAACCTGACACCCGGCGCCTTGCGTGGCAAACGTGCTGAGGTTTTTAGCCGCCCCAAACCCGCCCGGCACAATTAACGCATCAAGCTCTGCCGCGTCCGCCTGAATCAGAGGATGAATTTCGCCACGCGCAATACGCGCGGCTTCAATCAGGACGTTACGGGTTTCCGCCATCGGCTCCCCGGTCAGATGATTAATGACATCAGCCTGATTTTTGTCTGGCGCGAAGCAAATGACTTCAGCCCCCTCTCTTGCCAGGGCCAGCAATGTGATGACGGCTTCGTGTATCTCAGAACCATCGTAAACGCCACATCCGCTCAGTACGACACCAATCTTTTTCATCATGACGATCCTTCTCTGCAACTCGCTGAAGCACATAATTAATTTTGATTAAAACGCTATGCTTCACACATTTCACTGATTCCTGTAACAAACCATTTAAGATTTGCTATCTTATTTGCGTACGGCCTAAATTTTCAGGCGGCGTCCATACGAAAACAACACAAAAAAACAGGCGCAGCCACAATTTCCCTGGTGTTGGCGCAGTATTAGCGCACCCCGGTTAAGCCGGGGTCATTTTTTTCTGGCGTCCACCCAGGCTTTAAGCACCGCCACATCGTTCTGCCACTCTTGTTTCATCTCTTCAACCCAATCACCTACGTTATCTTCCCAGGCAGGTAGATCAGGTGACTGAATCTGTTGTCCCAGCTGCTGCAGGTGACGTAAGCCGACCGAGCCGGCCGCACCTTTGATTTTATGCCCTTCTTCCACAATGCCTTTCTGATCCCGCGCTGTCAGATTTGACTCCAGCACGCTCAGATAGCCCGGCATCATTTTTTCAAATACCGCCAGACCGTCGGTAATCAGTTTTGGACCAACCAGATCGATGTACTGCTCCAGCATCGCGGTATCGAGTATCGTTTGGGCTTTCGCACTATCCACAGACGTCATGGTGTTCTCCTCTTCATCATGGGTATCCCAGAACTTCTTGATCATGGCGGTCAGGGCAGGCACCGCCAGCGGCTTGCTAAGTACATCATCCATACCGGCATCGAGGTACTCTTTTTTATCTTTCAGCACGTTCGCCGTCAACGCCACCAGCGGCGGCAGTTCGTCGGCAGCGTACTGGCTCGTCAGTTCACGGGAAATATCCAGCCCGGTCATGTCCGGCAACTGAATATCCAGCAGAACGAGATCATATTCACCCGGCTTAAACATCTCCAGCGCGGCTTTACCGGTCATCGCCACATCCACACTGTTGCCCAGTTTTTCCAGGACAGAGCGTGCGACAATCACGTTAAGCTCAATATCTTCCACCAGCAGGACATGCAGCGCGGGCAGCGGCATATCGTCGTTTTCGAAGGTATCTTCCACCTCTTCCGCCACCGCCGGCGCGTGCACCGTCAGCGTGAAGGTTGAGCCTTTGCCCGGATGGCTGGCGACGGTAATATCACCGCCCATGCTCTTCGCAAGACGTTTAGACACCGCCAGACCAATTCCCGTGCCGGTAGCGGGCTTGCCGCCGTTGCTGTCCTTCACCTGATAGTACATCGCAAAGATTTTGTCCTGCTCTTCCTGCGGAATCCCAATGCCGGAGTCTTCCACCTCAAAGTGCAGCATGTCGCCCTGGTCATAGCGAATACGTACCGAGACCTGCCCTTTCTGGGTAAATTTGACCGCATTGCTGATAAGGTTCCACAGGATCTGGCGCAGACGCGTGCCGTCGGTAACCACCTTGTGCGGCAGCGGCAGCGTGGGATCCATGACAAAGCTCAGCCCCTTCTGTTGCGCCTGCAAACCCGACAGGTTTTCCAGATCGGCAAGGAAACCGGTGAAATCAACCGGCTGGTTATCAAGCTGCACTTTGCGGCGTTCCATCTTATCCATATCGATAATATCGTTGAAGATATTCCCCAGCGTGACCGCTGAGACATGGATGGTTTTAAGGTATTTTTCCTGTTCTGCGGTGAGATCGGTGTCCAGCAGAATGCGGCTCAGGCCGACAATTCCGTTAAGTGGCGTACGCAGTTCATGGCTGATGGTGGAGATGAAGGTGGTTTTATCGCGGCTGGCACGTTCAAGGGCATCCTGATAGCGCTTACGCTCGGTGATATCGCGGCCAAACCCCATCAGACCGTGGCGTTTCCCCACGCGGTCGTAGTACGGCACCTTACGGATCTCAAAGCAGGCTTTGCGCCCGTCGGGGTAATCCAGCCACTGTTCATAGGTCAGCGAAACGTTATGACGGAACACTTTTTCGTCCGTCTCCATCACTTTGGCGGCCGCCTCTTCGGAGTATACGTCCTGCGGCTTCAGGTGAATCAGCTGCTTCTCACTCTTCCCGGTCAGCAGTTCCATCGCCCGGTTACAGCCGGAAAACTCTTTATCTTCATTACGGTAGAAAACCAGATCCGGTGATGCATCAAGGAACGAGCGCAGGAAAGAGGATTGCTGCTCAAGCTGGATCTGCGTCACCTCGCGCTCTTTCATTTCGATTTTCAGCTGCTCCAGCGTCGCCTGGCGTTCAGCCTCCGCCTTCTCACGATCCGAAATCTCCTGGTTCAGTTGGGCGATATTATCCTTTAGCTGAACGTTGAGCTTCAGATCGCGATCGCGCATCTCTTCCAGTTTATCGACCAGTTTTGACAGGCGCTGACGGGACTCCTCCAGTTGTTCAACTACCACAGATAGGAAATAGACCGCCCAGGGTGTAATCAGCAAGCCAAAGAAGATGGAGCGGATCACGTCGATACTCTCGACCTGACCGTGCAGAACCATGGTTACGGCCATCTGTACGACAATGGCCAGAACGACCAGCGCCAGTGCCAGCAGCATGGAGAAACGCACCAGCCCAAGCTTCATCATCAGATCGACGTAGTACTGGGCCAGCATTCGAATTTGCTTCATAGAGGATCCCTTCACGACTTTATCGCTCAATAATACTCAAATTCGCGGCGGGGCGTTGAAGGTTGTGAGAAAAAGTGCGGGGTGAAACAGGAGATTAGCCTCGCTTCCGGTTCGCCGGAAGCGAGGAGAGGTCTGTCAGGAGCGTTTCAGCATCAGCCAGAGGCTGATCAGGAAGAAGCTGGCGCTCGGCAGCAGCGCGCCGATAACAGGCGGAATGCCATAAACCAGCGTCAGCGGGCCGAAGATCTGATCGAGAACGTAGAATACAAAGCCGAAGCTGATCCCGGTCACCACGCGCACGCCCATCGGCACGCTACGCAACGGGCCAAAGATAAACGACAGTGCCATCAGCATCATCACCGCCACGGACAACGGCTGGAAGATTTTGCTCCACATGTTGAGCTGATAACGTCCGGCGTCCTGTCCGCTCGACTTCAGGTATTTCACGTAGTTGTGCAAACCACTGATGGAGAGAGCGTCAGGATCCAGCGCCACCACGCCGAGTTTGTCGGGCGTGAGTTTGGTTTTCCACATGCCCGACACCGTCTGAGAGCCGGAGATCTGTTTTGGATCGGTCAGGTCTGACTCATCCACCTGCGACAACCGCCATTGCTTATGCTCGGCGTCAAACTTGGCCGAAGAGGCGTGACGCACGGAGAGCAAACGACGATCGTTATTGAAGGTGTAAATACTCACGCCCCCCAGTTCGTCATCGCCCTTCACACGTTCGATATAGACGAAGCTGTCACCATCTTTTGCCCACAACCCTTGCTGCGTTGAGAGCAATGAGCCACCGTACATCGCCTGCGCACGATAGTTACGCGCCATCTGCTCACCCTGCGGTGCCACCCACTCGCCAATTGCCATGGTCAACAGCACCAGCGGGATCGCGGTTTTCATCACCGACAGCGCAACCTGCATACGGGTGAAGCCCGAAGCCTGCATAACAACCAGTTCACTGCGCTGTGCCAGCATCCCTAAGCCCAACAGCGCACCCAGCAGGGCTGCCATCGGGAAGAAGATCTGCACATCTTTTGGCACGCTGAGCAGGGTATACATGCCCGCACCCAGCGCGTCATAGCTCCCCTGCCCGGCTTTTTTCAACTGATCGACAAATTTGATAATGCCGGAGAGCGACACCAGCATGAACAACGTCATCATGATGGTGGAAAAAATAGTTTTACCGATATAGCGGTCAAGAACGCCAAACGCCTGCATTAGAGGGCTCCTTTACGCGAGAAGCGGGCACGAATGCGGCGCACAGGCACCGTATCCCACAGGTTGAGTCCCACCGCCAGCAGCAGATACAGACCATTGACCACCCAGGTCCAGACGAACGGGTCAATTTTACCCTTACCACCGTTAGACTTAATTGAGGTCTGCAACAGGAAGAACACCAGGTACAGCAGCATGGCTGGCAACATTGACAGCACGCGTCCCTGACGTGGGTTAACCACACTCAGCGGAACGACCATCAGAGCCATCATAAATACGGCGAATACTAGCGTGATACGCCAGTGCAGTTCGGCACGCGCACGGTTGTTGTCCGTATTGAACAGGGTACGCATATCCATTTGCTCGGTATCACTTGGATCGAGCGCCACGGTCTGGTGACCAATAATGGCCTGGTAGTTCTGGAAATCGGTGATGCGGAAATCGCGCAGCATCGCAGTGCCTTCGAAGCGCGTGCCTTTATTCAGCGTCACTACCTGAGAGCCATCTTTACGCTGTGACAGTTGACCCGAATCGGCCACCACGACGGAAGGACGGGCATTCCCTTTGGTGCGGAGCTGCGCAAGGAACACATCGTTAAAGCGGCTACCATCCACGCTTTCGATAAAGAGAACAGAATTCCCGTCCGTCGCCTGCTGGAACTGGCCCTGCGCCAGTGCGGCCATACCCGGGTTTGCTTTGGCTTCTGCCAGCACTTCATCCTGGTGACGGGAAGACGTTGGGCCCGCCCACATCACATTCACCGCCGCAACAATACCTGTGAAAAGCGCCAGAACCATAGCGGCTTTCACCAGTACGGCTTTACTCAAGCCGCAGGCGTGCATCACGGTGATTTCACTCTCGGTATAAAGCTTGCCGAGCGTCATGAGCAGACCGAGGAAAAGACTTAGCGGCAGGATAAGCTGCGCCATTTCCGGGATCCCTAAACCAAGCAGGGAAAGCACCAGATTCGTAGGAATTTCGCCGTCAACGGCCGCACCGAGGATCCTGACCAGCTTCTGACAGAAAAAAATCAGCAGCAGGATGAAGAGGATCGCCAGCTGGCTTTTGAGCGTCTCCCGCACCAGATATCTTATGATTATCACTTTAAATACGCCCGTAAAAACCCGTCTCTTTGCTGGAAAATCGCTTGTTTCATGGCTTAAACGTCATTTATTCTCTTGAGTCGTCGAAATCATCGCTAAGATTAAAACATCCGGCGGATTCACGCTTCAGGACTTTTTCTGACGTGTCGAAACCGTAGTAACGTAAGATTAACACGAAGTCACCACAACAGCGGACATGAGTTACGAAAGGTTTCAATTCTATCTGTAGCAGCCGCTGTTGTCTTTAAGATTCAGGAGCGTAGTGCATGGAGTTCAGTGTAAAAAGCGGTAGCCCGGAGAAACAGCGGAGTGCCTGCATCGTTGTGGGCGTCTTTGAACCACGCCGACTCTCCCCGATCGCCGAGCAACTCGATAAGATCAGTGATGGCTACATCAGCGCCCTGCTGCGCCGTGGCGAACTGGAAGGCAAACCTGGGCAGACGCTGTTACTGCACCATGTTCCAAACGTACTGTCTGAACGTATTCTGCTGATTGGCTGCGGTAAAGAGCGCGAGCTGGATGAACGTCAGTATAAGCAGGTTATTCAGAAAACGATTAATACGCTGAATGATACCGGCTCAATGGAAGCCGTTTGCTTCCTGACCGAGCTGCACGTCAAAGGCCGTAACACCTACTGGAAAGTGCGTCAGGCGGTCGAAACGGCAAAAGAGAGCCTGTACAGCTTCGACCAGCTGAAAACCAACAAAAGCGAGCCACGTCGTCCGCTGCGTAAGATGGTCTTTAACGTACCGACCCGTCGCGAGCTGACCAGCGGTGAACGCGCTATCCAGCACGGTCTGGCAATTGCTGCCGGGATTAAAGCCGCAAAAGATCTGGGCAATATGCCGCCTAACATCTGTAACGCAGCGTATCTGGCCTCTCAGGCACGTCAGCTGGCTGACGCCTACAGTAAGAATGTCATCACCCGCGTCATCGGCGAACAGCAGATGAAAGAGCTGGGAATGCACTCCTATCTGGCAGTCGGCAACGGCTCCCAGAATGAGTCGCTGATGTCGGTTATCGAGTACAAAGGTAACCCGTCTGAAGATGCGCGTCCGATTGTGCTGGTTGGTAAGGGTCTGACCTTCGATTCCGGCGGTATCTCCATCAAGCCTGCCGAAGGCATGGACGAGATGAAGTACGACATGTGTGGTGCAGCAGCAGTGTATGGCGTGATGCGTATGGTGGCGGAACTTCAGCTGCCGATAAACGTCATTGGCGTGCTGGCGGGCTGTGAAAACATGCCAGGCGGTCGTGCGTACCGTCCGGGTGACGTTCTGACGACCATGTCCGGCCAGACCGTTGAAGTGCTGAACACCGACGCCGAGGGCCGTCTGGTGCTGTGCGACGTGCTGACCTACGTTGAGCGCTTCGAGCCTGAAGCGGTCATTGACGTGGCCACGCTGACCGGTGCCTGTGTGATTGCGCTGGGCCATCACATCACCGGGCTGATGTCGAACCACAATCCTCTGGCGCACGAGCTGATTGGCGCGTCCGAACAGGCCGGCGACCGCGCATGGCGTCTGCCACTGGGTGACGAGTACCAGGAACAGCTGGAGTCTAATTTCGCCGATATGGCGAACATCGGCGGTCGTCCTGGCGGGGCAATTACTGCGGGCTGCTTCCTGGCGCGCTTTACCCGTAAGTACAACTGGGCGCATCTGGATATCGCAGGTACCGCCTGGCGTTCCGGTAAGGCCAAAGGCGCAACCGGTCGTCCGGTCGCGTTACTGTCGCAGTTCCTGCTCAATCGTGCGGGTTTTAACGGCGAAGAGTAATTGCCGTCAGATGCCCGGTAGCGCTACGCTTACCGGGCCTACGGAAAGATGCCGTTTGTAGGCCGGGTCAGCCCGGCCTTGCATTTAAATCCACAACAAGAAGCCCCATATATGAAGAATGCAACGTTCTACCTTCTGGACAACGACACCCATCAGGACGGCCTCAGCGCAGTTGAACAGCTGGTGTGTGAAATTGCCGCAGAACGTTGGCGTGCAGGTAAACGCGTTCTGATTGCCTGCGAAGATGAGCAGCAGGCCATCCGCCTTGACGAAGCACTCTGGGCACGCCCGCCGGAGAGTTTTGTTCCGCATAATCTGTCTGGCGAAGGCCCTCGTGGCGGCGCACCGGTAGAGATTGCCTGGCCGCAAAAGCGCAACAGCAGCGCGCGCGATATTCTGATTAGCCTGCGGATAGATTTTGCAGATTTTGCCACCGCTTTCACAGAAGTGGTAGACTTTGTCCCTTACGAAGAATCTTTGAAACAACTGGCGCGCGAACGCTATAAAGCGTACCGCCTGGCTGGTTTTAACCTGAATACGGCAACCTGGAAATAATGGAAAAGACATATAACCCACGCGATATCGAACAGCCGCTTTACGAGCACTGGGAACAGCAGGGCTATTTCAAGCCTAACGGCGATGAAAGCAAAGAGTCCTTCTGCATCATGATCCCACCGCCGAACGTCACCGGCAGTTTGCATATGGGTCATGCCTTCCAGCAGACCATCATGGATACCATGATCCGCTACCAGCGCATGCAGGGCAAAAACACCCTGTGGCAGGCGGGGACTGACCACGCGGGTATCGCGACCCAGATGGTGGTTGAGCGTAAAATTGCCGCTGAAGAAGGTAAAACCCGCCACGACTACGGTCGCGACGCGTTCATCGATAAAATCTGGCAGTGGAAAGCAGAATCCGGCGGTACCATCACCCGTCAGATGCGCCGTCTTGGCAACTCCGTGGACTGGGAGCGCGAGCGCTTCACCATGGACGAAGGCCTTTCCAACGCCGTTAAAGAAGTGTTTGTCCGTCTGTACAAAGAAGACCTGATTTACCGTGGCAAGCGCCTGGTAAACTGGGACCCTAAACTGCGCACCGCTATCTCCGACCTGGAAGTGGAAAACCGTGAGTCTAAAGGCTCCATGTGGCATATCCGCTATCCGCTGGCCGACGGCGCTAAAACGGCAGACGGTAAAGATTATCTGGTGGTAGCGACCACCCGTCCGGAAACCCTGCTGGGCGATACCGGCGTGGCCGTTAACCCGGAAGATCCGCGTTATAAAGATCTGATTGGTAAATTCGTGGTGCTGCCGCTGGTTAACCGCCGCATTCCCGTTGTGGGCGATGAACACGCCGACATGGAAAAAGGCACCGGCTGTGTGAAAATCACCCCGGCACACGACTTCAACGACTACGAAGTGGGTCGTCGTCACGCCCTGCCAATGATCAACATTCTGACGTTCGACGGTGATATCCGTGAAAGCGCGGAAGTGTATGACACCAAAGGTAACGAATCCGACGTTTACTCCAGCGACATTCCGGCTGAATTCCAGAAAATGGAACGTTTTGCCGCGCGTAAAGCGATTGTCGCTGCAGTGGATGCACTCGGCCTGCTGGAAGAGATCAAACCTCACGATCTGACCGTGCCGTACGGTGACCGTGGGGGTGTTGTTATCGAGCCAATGCTGACCGACCAGTGGTATGTGCGCGCCGACGTGCTGGCGAAACCGGCTGTTGAAGCGGTTGAGAACGGCGACATCCAGTTCGTGCCGAAGCAGTATGAAAACATGTACTTCTCCTGGATGCGTGATATTCAGGACTGGTGTATCTCCCGTCAGCTGTGGTGGGGCCACCGTATCCCGGCCTGGTACGACAGCGAAGGCAACGTCTATGTTGGCCGCAGCGAAGATGAAGTTCGTCAGGAGAACAACCTGAGTGCCGATGTTGCCCTGCGTCAGGACGAAGACGTACTGGACACCTGGTTCTCCTCCGCACTGTGGACCTTCTCCACGCTGGGCTGGCCGGAGAACACCGACGCGCTGCGTCAGTTCCACCCAACCAGCGTGATGGTGTCCGGCTTCGACATCATCTTCTTCTGGATCGCCCGCATGATCATGATGACCATGCACTTCATCAAAGATGAAAACGGCAAGCCACAGGTTCCGTTCCATACCGTCTACATGACCGGTCTGATTCGTGACGACGAAGGCCAGAAGATGTCCAAGTCCAAGGGTAACGTTATCGACCCGCTGGACATGGTTGACGGTATCTCCCTCGAAGAGCTGCTGGAAAAACGTACCGGCAACATGATGCAACCGCAGCTGGCAGAGAAGATCCGCAAGCGTACTGAGAAACAGTTCCCGAATGGGATCGAACCTCACGGTACTGACGCCCTGCGTTTCACTCTGGCGGCACTGGCTTCAACCGGTCGTGACATCAACTGGGACATGAAGCGCCTGGAAGGTTACCGTAACTTCTGTAACAAGCTGTGGAACGCCAGCCGCTTCGTGCTGATGAACACCGAAGATCAGGATTGCGGCTTCAACGGCGGCGAGATGACCCTGTCTCTGGCCGATCGCTGGATCCTGGCAGAGTTCAACCAGACGGTGAAAGCCTTCCGCGAAGCGCTGGACAGCTACCGCTTCGATATCGCGGCGGGCATTCTGTATGAATTCACCTGGAACCAGTTCTGTGACTGGTACCTTGAGCTGGCAAAACCGGTAATGAACGGCGGTTCTGAAGCGGAACTGCGCGGTACGCGCAACACGCTGATTACCGTTCTGGAAGGTCTGCTGCGTCTGGCGCACCCGATTATTCCATTCATCACCGAAACCATCTGGCAGCGTGTGAAAGTGATTGCCGGCATCAACGCCGACACCATCATGCTGCAGCCGTTCCCGGAATTCGATGCAGCGAAGGTCGATGAAGCGGCGTCAGCCGATACCGAATGGCTGAAACAGGCGATCGTGGCGGTACGTAATATCCGTGCCGAAATGAACATCGCCCCGGGTAAACCTCTGGAGCTGCTGCTGCGCGGTTGCAGTGAGGCTGCTGTTCGCCGTGTCACCGAGAACAACACCTTCCTGAAAACCATGGCGCGTCTGGAAAGCATCACCGTGCTGCCTGCGGATGACAAAGGTCCGGTATCCGTGACCAAAATCATCGACGGCGCCGAACTGCTGATCCCGATGGCAGGTCTTATCGACAAAGACGCTGAGTTGGCTCGTCTGGCAAAAGAAGTGGCTAAGGTCGATGTGGAAATTGGCAAAATCGAAAGCAAACTGGCGAATGAAGGCTTTGTTGCCCGCGCGCCGGAAGCGGTTATCGCGAAAGAGCGTGAGCGTCTGGTTGCCTTCGCCGATGCTAAGACCAAACTGATCGAGCAGCAGGCGGTTATTGCAGCCCTGTAATGCTTTTACCCCTTACGCTTCAGGGCGTAAGGGGTATCCTTCCTGAAAACTCCTCGCTTGCGCTCCCTTTACTGCAGTGCTATTAACAGCAGTTGTGTGTCAATTTTTGTAATGAGTAAGACTATGAGCGTGATTACCCCCGTCGCGACGACGATGCGTCGGATCACTGAGCAGGACAACCCGGCTATTGCCGCCGTTATCCGAACGGTTTCCGCTGAGTATGGCCTGACCGCCGACAAAGGCTATACCGTTGCCGACCCGAATCTGGATGAGCTGTTTCAGCTGTACAGCCAGCCGGGCTACGCCTATTGGGTTATTGAGCAGAACGGCCAGGTGGTGGGCGGCGGTGGCGTGGCGCCTTTAAGCTGCAGCGAGCCGGATATCTGCGAACTGCAAAAAATGTATTTCCTGCCATCAGTACGCGGGCAAGGGCTGGCGAAAAAGCTGGCGCTTATCGCCCTTGAACATGCGCGTACTCAGGGTTTTAAACGCTGTTACCTGGAAACAACCGCCTTCCTCAAAGAGGCCATTGGCCTGTATGAACATCTGGGCTTTACGCATATTGATGCGCCGCTGGGCTGTACCGGCCACGTCGATTGCGAAGTCAGGATGCTGAAAACTCTGTAAAGGGCATTCCTGCCCTCTTCTGTTAAGCGACTGTAAACTGAATGCTCTACACTCTCAGTTCACACCATAACGGGGGAAACACGATGTCGAAGATAAAAAGCTACGCCGCACCGCAGGCGGGTGCAGAACTTGAGCTGTACGAATACGATGCGGGCGACCTAAAAGCAGAAGACGTCGAAGTGCAGGTTGATTACTGCGGGATCTGCCACTCCGATCTCTCCATGATCGACAATGAATGGGGCTTCTCACAGTATCCACTGATTGCTGGCCACGAAGTCATTGGCCGCGTTGTGGCGCTCGGTAGCGCCGCACAGGACAAAGGGCTGAAGGTCGGCCAGCGCGTGGGTATTGGCTGGACGGCGCGCAGCTGTGGTCACTGCGATGCCTGTATCAGCGGTAACCAAATCAACTGCCTCGAAGGCGCAGTCCCTACCATTCTGAACAAAGGCGGTTTCGCCGATAAACTGCGTGCCGACTGGCAATGGGTTATTCCCCTGCCGGACAGCATTGATATCGAATCTGCCGGTCCGCTGCTGTGCGGCGGTATCACCGTATTCAAACCGCTGCTGATGCATCATGTCACCGCCACCAGCCGTGTGGGTGTCATCGGGATTGGTGGTCTGGGCCATATCGCAATTAAACTGCTGCACGCGATGGGCTGTGAAGTCACGGCGTTTAGCTCGAACCCGGCCAAAGAGAAAGAAGTGCTGGCGATGGGGGCGGATAAGGTAGTCAACAGCCGCGATCCGCAAGCGCTCAAGTCGCTGGCAGGTCAGTTTGATCTGATCATCAATACCGTTAACGTCGATCTCGACTGGCAACCGTACTTTGAAGCGCTGGCCCACGGCGGTAACTTCCACACCGTCGGTGCGGTGATGAAGCCGCTGCCGGTGCCTGCGTTTACGCTGATCGGGGGGGATCGCAGCGTCTCCGGTTCAGCAACCGGTACGCCGTTCGAATTGCGCAAACTGATGAAGTTTGCCGGACGCACTAAAGTGGCGCCCACCACCGAACTGTATCCGATGTCTAAAATCAACGAAGCTATCCAGCATGTGCGTGACGGTAAAGCCCGTTATCGCGTGGTGTTGAAAGCGGATTTTTGATGTGAACGCGCGGGGTGCGTGCGGCCTGATTGCACGCATCTCCACCCTCTCCCATCGGGAGAGGGTGTAATACTCAAAACGCTAACGGGTGTTACCGTTTTGCTGCGGTCATTGCCTTGAACACCTCTGCCACCGCCACGGCCCCCGGGTCGGTCACCCCCTCCAGGTTCTCTTTGTTGACATACGACGAACGTCCGGCACCCGCTTTCACCATATTCGCTGTCGCCTCAGCGCCCGCGTTCGCAGCCTGCGCAGCAGCCTGAAGGTCGCCTTTCTGCAATGCCTCCAGCGCCGGTTGCAGGGCATCGATCAAGGTGCGATCGCCAAGATCTGCCCCACCATACTGCTTCATCTGCGCCAGCCCGCTTAAGAGCGCTTCCGGCAACGGCTGACCATCGTGCAGCGTCTGCCCGGCAGCGGTAAAGAAGATCGACATCAGCACACCGCTTGAGCCCCCCATAACCGTTGCCAGCCGCTCGCCAACCAGCAGCAACAGCGTCGACACATCATTTAGCGGAAGCTGTTTCTTCTCCAGACGCTGCGCAATATCCCGCGCCCCTTGCGCAAAGGTAGAGCCCGTATCGCCATCACCCACTTTGGCATCCAGCGCATTGAGGCGGTTTTCCAGCTGGATCAGCGTCTGCGTGACCGTGGAGACGATCTCTGCGACCCGTGGATTGTCCGAGGCGGTATATTCCACGCGGTCATGGATCGCGCTATGTTCCTGCACGCGCAGCGGCGCAAACGCCACCGGCTTCTGCCAGCCCAACGTCTCCACCTCTTCATGGAGAGCTTTTTCGAACAGATCGTTAAGCTTCAGCAACGTCAGCGAAAAGCCTTTCATATCCAGGGCACTCACCAGCGGTGCCGGA
Source organism: Enterobacter sp. V89_11 (assembly GCF_029967775.1). Lineage (NCBI taxonomy): Bacteria > Pseudomonadati > Pseudomonadota > Gammaproteobacteria > Enterobacterales > Enterobacteriaceae > Enterobacter > Enterobacter sp. V89_11. Next base: position 43,573 of record NZ_JASCAN010000013.1, read on the forward strand.
CCAATCAGATAAGCGATATTCTCTTTCAGCGCCGAGTGGGCGAGCTCTTTGGTGAGCAACGCCATCTCCAGCGCCGACACGCCGCCGAGGTTATTGATAAGCACCGCAAAACGCCCGTTACCGGCCTGCGCTTTGAGCGGCTCGACCAGCGTGTCGATGATGGCTTTGCTGTTTTGCGTATCGACAACCGAGGCACCAGGCTCCCCGTGGATCCCAAGCCCCAGCTCCACGTGCCCCTGCTTGATCCGCCCCTCTTCATCATCACTGCCCGGCAGGTTACAGGTTTGCATTGCCACGCCCAGGCTCCAGAGATTATCGCAAGCCTGTTGCGCGATATCGCGCACCTCGGTCAGTGATTTGCCGTGCTCTGCCGCATAGCCCGCGATTTTATGAACCAGTGCCGTACCGGCGATACCGCGCGGCTGTTTGTTATCCGGCAGGGCAATATCATCGGCGACAATGACCATCTCGACCTTCAGGCCATAGCGCTTGGCTTTTTCTGCCGCCAGGCCGAAATTAAGCCGGTCGCCGGTGTAATTTTTCACGATCAGCAGACAACCCCGATCGCCCGTTACCGCCACAATGGCGTTCAGCACCGCATCAACGCTCGGCGAAGCAAAAAGATCCCCGCACACCGCTGCCGTGAGCATCCCTTTGCCGACAAACCCGGCGTGTGCAGGTTCGTGACCAGAGCCACCGCCTGAAATAACCGCCACCCGGCTTTTATCCCAGTCGCTGCGCGCCACCACCCGAATGGCCGGGTCGATATCAAGTTTGACGAGATTAGCGTGTGGTGCCGAAATCAGTATGCCTTCGATGGCGTCGTTGACCAGCTGTTTGCGATCGTTAAAGAAGAATCTGGACATAGTTTTCCAAAATTTTGTGAACCGTATGCAAAAGCATAGTCCGCGCTGGATAATGCGCCGCAAAGTCAGCAATTTACTCAGCCATTTTGCCGTCAGGTTGCCTATACTCGACCGAGGACTAAGAGAGGAAGCGCATTATGAGTACACCATTGTTAATTGCCCGCACGCTGGACAAAGAGCTGTTTTTACTGCCCGCGATGGCCAACCGCCACGGTCTCATCACCGGGGCCACCGGGACGGGGAAAACCGTGACCCTGCAGAAGCTGGCAGAGTCGCTTTCAGAGATTGGCGTACCGGTCTTTATGGCCGATGTAAAAGGCGATTTAACCGGTGTGGCTCAGGAAGGCACTCCGTCCGAAAAACTGCTCGACCGACTCAAAAATATCGGCATCACGGACTGGACACCGCACAACAATCCGGTCGTGTTATGGGATATCTTTGGTGAGAAAGGTCACCCGGTACGTGCAACCGTCTCTGATCTCGGTCCACTGCTGCTGGCTCGTCTGCTCAACCTCAACGACGTGCAGTCCGGTGTGCTGAACATCATCTTCCGTATTGCCGACGACCAGGGTCTGCTGCTGCTTGATTTCAAAGATCTGCGGGCCATTACCCAGTACATCGGTAATAACGCCAAATCGTTCCAGAACCAGTACGGTAATATCAGCAGCGCCTCCGTCGGGGCCATCCAGCGCGGGTTACTGACCCTGGAGCAACAGGGTGCCGAACATTTCTTTGGCGAGCCGATGCTGGATATCAAGGACTGGATGCGCACCGACAGCAACGGGAAAGGCATCATCAATATTCTGAGCTCAGAGAAGCTTTACCAGATGCCGAAGCTCTACGCCGCCAGCCTGCTGTGGATGCTCTCTGAACTGTACGAGCAGTTACCTGAAGCCGGCGATCTCGACAAACCCAAGCTGGTCTTCTTCTTCGACGAAGCGCACCTGCTGTTTAACGATGCGCCACAGGTTCTTCTGGATAAGATTGAACAGGTGATCCGCCTGATCCGCTCTAAAGGCGTCGGCGTCTGGTTTGTTTCGCAAAACCCGTCCGATATTCCTGACAACGTGCTGGGACAGCTTGGCAACCGCGTACAGCATGCCCTGCGCGCCTTTACGCCGAAAGATCAGAAGGCCGTTAAAGCCGCCGCACAAACCATGCGAGCGAACCCGGCATTTGATACCGAAGCGGCCATCCAGGCGTTGGGCACCGGTGAAGCGCTTATCTCTTTCCTGGATGCAAAAGGCAGCCCGTCCGTTGTGGAGCGCGCAATGGTGATTGCCCCTTGCTCCCGGATGGGACCCGTGACGGACGATGAACGCAACGGCCTGATTAACCGCTCCCCGCTGTATGGTAAGTATGAGGACGACGTGGATCGCGAGTCGGCATTCGAGATGCTGCAAAAAGGGGTACAGGCCACCACCGAATCCCAGGACGCGCCTGCCGCCAAAGGCCAGTCTGTTGCCGTGGACGACGGCATCCTGGGCGGGCTTAAGGATATCCTGTTTGGTACAACCGGACCACGCGGCGGCAAACGCGATGGCGTCGTGCAGACCATGGCGAAAAGTGCAGCGCGTCAGGTCACGAATCAGATTGTACGCGGCATGCTGGGGAGCCTGTTAGGCGGTCGTCGCCGGTAAGCGGGGAACCCAGGGGCGACCAAGCGCCGACCCCTGTACGCCGTGCTCTTGCAGATAACGGTCGATTTCCACCATCCCCGTCCAGCGGTTCTCACACCAGAGCGGTGCAAGAAGCGTTGGACGGCGGGCGCTGGCGGAGATGCGGTGGTAGACAATCTCCGGCGGGGTGTGCCGAATCATCTCCCCCGCCGTCATCGTATACGCATCAAGCTCAATACCGGTTAAGCGCCCGGCTTCCCAGGCTTTGGCCATGATACTGCCCTTTACGATGTGCAGTGGATGCAGCTTAATTCCGTCCACACCGGTCTCGACCACCTTTTCCAGTGTCTCAAGACCGTGCTGCTGCCCTTCGCCTGGCAGGCCGACAATCAGGTGTGAGCACACCTTTAGCCCACGCTCACGCGCGAGACGTGTGGTGCGCTGGTAACAGGCAAAATCATGTCCACGGTTGATGCGGTGCAGAGTTTTGTCGTGCGCACTTTGCAGGCCCAGCTCCAGCCAGATCTCATACCCCTGCTCCTTGTACTCGCTGAGAAGGTCCAGTACCGCTTCCGGCACGCAGTCCGGGCGGGTGCCCACACACAGCCCTACGATACTGGCCTGACTTACCGCCTGCTGATACATGGAACGCAAGACCTGTACTTCCGCCCATGTGCTGGTGTAGGCCTGGAAATAGGCCAGATACTGTTTCGCACGGTTGACCAGACTCGCCTGATGGGACAGCTGTTCGACGATAGAACGATGCTGCTGCGCTTCGTCAGCAAAAGACGCCACATTACAGAAAGTACAGCCCCCGCGCCCGATCGTCCCGTCACGGTTCGGGCAGCTAAAACCGCCATGCAGCGTCAGCTTGTGAACCTTTTGCCCATAACGCTGCAAAAGATCCCCACCAAACATGTTGACTAATTTCTGTAACTGCATAATCTGATAGACCGTCCCAAAGAAAGGGGACAAGCCTGCCATTTTTAGCCTCTGTCGGCGATGACCTGGATCAATCGCCCTGGACGGCCTTTATCTCTATGAATAAATACTCAGGATTACTGCAATTTCATTCACGCCAGTTGTGATTACTTTTCCTTATGTTCTGATTGTTTTTTTCACTTATAGCGTCAGCACTGAAAAACAGTGACTTTATGCGGGTTTGCATTTCATCGTAGAGAATTATTCTGCTAAAAAACGGCTATTCAGCACGCTACATCGATAATACCGCTTTCATATAGTGAGTCAGATCACACTCCGCTGCGTCTCACCACAGCTTACAAACGTTGTAAATAGAGTTGAATTTCTTTTATATACAAATAGTTAATAGCTCTTTAGCACATTTTTGTATAAATAAGATTGCCATTTGACCTGTGTACCAATTCCCGATAAGTTGGAAATCCGCTGGAAGCTTTCTGGATGAGCAGCCTGCTCATCATATTTATGCAGTAATTGAGATTCCCTCTGAAGCAAGTCCTCAAACTTGTTTACCTGCGCGAAAGGATGAAAAAGAGGGCGAATGCGAGGTACGCGTATGAAACGCAAACCCCGTCGCCATGCTCTTTCTGTGCCTGTGCGCCACGGTTCAGTGGGAAGCCCGACGAGCCTGGGGAGGTTCACTGATATGTTGTACGATAAATCCCTTGAGAAGGATAACTGTGGTTTCGGCCTGATCGCCCACATAGAAGGCGAACCTAGCCACAAGGTAGTGCGTACTGCTATTCACGCACTGGCCCGCATGCAGCACCGTGGTGCCATCCTTGCTGATGGTAAAACCGGCGACGGTTGCGGTCTGCTGCTGCAAAAACCGGATCGTTTCTTCCGTATCGTTGCGGAAGAGCGCGGCTGGCGTTTAGCCAAAAACTACGCTGTCGGTATGCTGTTCCTGAATCAGGATCCTGAAAAAGCTGCCGCCTCACGCCGCATCGTCGAAGAAGAACTTCAACGTGAAACCCTGTCTATTGTTGGCTGGCGCGATGTGCCAACCAACGAAGGGGTACTCGGCGAAATCGCCCTCTCCTCGCTGCCTCGAATTGAACAGATTTTTGTTAATGCCCCTGCGGGCTGGCGTCCGCGTGATATGGAACGCCGTCTGTTTATCGCCCGTCGTCGCATTGAAAAACGTCTCCAGGACGACAAGGAGTTCTACGTCTGTAGCCTCTCTAACCTGGTGAACATCTATAAAGGTCTGTGTATGCCGGCTGACCTGCCGCGCTTCTACCTGGACCTGGCGGACCTGCGTCTGGAATCGGCCATCTGCCTCTTCCACCAGCGCTTCTCCACCAACACCGTCCCTCGCTGGCCGCTGGCACAGCCGTTCCGCTACCTGGCGCACAACGGCGAGATCAATACCATTACCGGTAACCGCCAGTGGGCGCGTGCTCGTACCTATAAGTTCCAGACGCCACTGATCCCTGACCTGCACGATGCCGCGCCGTTCGTTAACGAAACCGGCTCTGACTCCAGCTCCATGGATAACATGCTGGAGCTGCTGCTGGCAGGCGGTATGGATATCGTGCGCGCCATGCGTCTGCTCGTGCCACCGGCATGGCAGAACAACCCGGATATGGATCCAGAGCTGCGCGCGTTCTTCGACTTTAACTCCATGCACATGGAGCCGTGGGATGGCCCGGCGGGCATCGTTATGTCCGACGGTCGCTTTGCTGCCTGTAACCTGGACCGTAACGGTCTGCGTCCGGCACGCTACGTCATCACCAAAGATAAGCTCATCACCTGCGCCTCTGAAGTCGGTATCTGGGATTACCAGCCTGACGAAGTGGTTGAGAAAGGCCGCGTTGGCCCGGGCGAGCTGATGGTTATCGACACCCGCGGTGGGCGCATTCTGCACTCTGCTGAAACCGATAACGATCTGAAGAGCCGCCATCCGTACAAAGAGTGGATGGAGAAAAACGTTCGTCGCCTGGTGCCATTCGAAGATCTGCCGGATGAAGAAGTGGGCAGTCGTGAGCTGGACGACGATACGCTCGCCAGCTTCCAGAAACAGTTTAACTACAGCGCCGAAGAGCTGGATTCAGTGATCCGCGTACTCGGTGAAAATGGCCAGGAAGCGGTCGGCTCCATGGGTGACGATACCCCGTTTGCCGTGCTCTCCAGCCAGCCACGCATCATTTATGATTACTTCCGTCAGCAGTTTGCGCAGGTGACCAACCCGCCAATCGATCCGCTGCGTGAAGCACACGTGATGTCACTGGCCACCAGCATCGGTCGCGAGATGAACGTCTTCTGCGAAGCTGAAGGCCAGGCGCACCGCCTGACCTTTAAATCGCCGATCCTGCTGTACTCTGATTTCAAACAGCTCACCACCCTGAAAGAGGATCACTACCGCGCCGACACGCTCGATATCACTTTCGACGTGACCGAAGCGACCCTCGAAGAGACGGTGAATGCGCTGTGTGACAAAGCGGAACAGATGGTGCGTAACGGTACCGTTCTGCTGGTGCTCTCTGACCGCAATATTGCGAAAAACCGTCTGCCGGTACCGGCCCCAATGGCGGTAGGTGCTATCCAGACGCGTCTGGTCGATAAGAGCCTGCGCTGCGACGCCAACATCATTGTTGAAACCGCCAGCGCCCGCGATCCGCACCACTTTGCCGTGCTGTTAGGCTTTGGTGCGACGGCTATTTACCCGTACCTGGCCTACGAAACGCTGGCGCGTCTCGTGGATACCCGTGCTATCGACAAAGATTACCGCACGGTGATGCTGAACTACCGTAACGGCATCAACAAAGGCCTGTACAAAATCATGTCCAAAATGGGCATCTCGACCATCGCCTCCTACCGCTGCTCGAAGCTGTTTGAAGCGGTCGGTCTGCATGACGACGTGGCGACACTTTGCTTCCAGGGTGTTATCAGCCGTATCGGCGGTGCCGGATTCGCTGACTTCCAGCAGGATCTGATGAACCTGTCGAAACGCGCCTGGCTGGCACGTAAGCCGCTGGATCAAGGTGGTCTGCTGAAGTATGTCCACGGCGGTGAATATCACGCTTATAACCCGGACGTGGTGCGTACGCTGCAACAGGCCGTTCAGAGCGGCGAGTACAGCGATTACCAGCAGTATGCTGAACTGGTGAACAGCCGTCCGGCGGCGACGCTGCGCGACCTGCTGGCGCTGAACCCGGGTGATGAAGCCGTCAGCATTGACGACGTTGAGCCTGCCACTGAACTGTTTAAACGCTTTGACACCGCGGCAATGTCCATCGGTGCGCTCAGCCCGGAAGCTCACGAAGCGCTGGCTGAAGCGATGAACAGCATCGGCGGCAATTCAAACTCCGGTGAAGGTGGTGAAGACCCTGCCCGTTATGGCACCAACAAAGTCTCACGTATCAAGCAGGTTGCATCCGGTCGCTTTGGCGTCACGCCAGCGTATCTGGTTAACGCCGACGTGATTCAGATTAAAGTCGCTCAGGGTGCAAAACCGGGCGAAGGCGGCCAGTTACCGGGTGATAAAGTCACGCCGTATATCGCCAAATTACGCTACTCCGTACCGGGTGTGACGCTGATTTCTCCGCCACCGCATCACGATATTTACTCTATCGAGGATCTGGCGCAGCTGATTTTCGACCTGAAACAGGTCAACCCGAAAGCGATGATCTCCGTGAAGCTGGTTTCCGAACCGGGCGTTGGCACCATCGCGACTGGTGTGGCAAAAGCCTATGCGGACCTGATCACCATCGCCGGTTATGACGGTGGTACCGGGGCAAGCCCACTCTCCTCCGTGAAATACGCGGGCTGTCCGTGGGAGCTTGGCCTGGTGGAAACCCAGCAGGCGCTGGTGGCTAACGGTCTGCGTCATAAGATCCGTCTGCAGGTGGATGGCGGCCTGAAAACCGGCCTCGACATCATCAAGGCGGCGATTCTGGGTGCGGAAAGCTTTGGTTTCGGCACGGGCCCTATGGTCGCGCTCGGCTGTAAATACCTGCGTATTTGCCACCTGAACAACTGTGCTACCGGTGTTGCAACCCAGGACGAGAAGCTGCGTAAGAACCATTACCACGGCCTGCCGTTCAAAGTGACGAACTACTTTGATTTCATCGCCCGCGAAACCCGTGAGCTGATGGCACAGCTGGGCGTGAAACGCCTGGTGGATCTGATTGGCCGTACCGACCTGCTCAAAGAGCTGGAAGGTTTCACCGCCAAACAGCAGAAGCTGGAGCTGTCTAAGTTGCTGGAAACTGCCGAGCCACATCCTGGCAAAGCGGTCTACTGCACCGAGAACAACCCGCCGTTCGACAATGGCGTGCTGAACGCGCAGCTGCTGCAGCAAGCGAAACCGTACGTGGATGACAAGCAGAGCAAAACGTTCTGGTTTGATATCCGCAACACTGATCGTTCTGTCGGTGCATCGCTTTCCGGTTACATCGCGCAAACACACGGTGACCAGGGCCTGGCGGCCGACCCGATTACCGCGCATTTCAGCGGTACTGCGGGTCAGAGCTTCGGCGTGTGGAACGCCGGCGGCGTTGAACTGTATCTGACCGGTGATGCCAACGACTATGTCGGTAAAGGCATGGCGGGTGGTCTGCTGGCGGTGCGTCCGCCGGTCGGTTCAGCCTTCCGTAGCTGCGATGCCAGCATCATCGGTAACACCTGTCTGTACGGCGCGACCGGTGGTCGTCTGTTTGCAGCGGGTCGTGCAGGTGAACGTTTTGCCGTACGTAACTCCGGTGCCATCACCGTGGTTGAAGGTATCGGTGATAACGGTTGTGAATACATGACGGGCGGGATTGTGTGCGTCCTGGGTAAAACCGGCGTGAACTTTGGCGCAGGCATGACGGGCGGTTTTGCTTACGTCCTGGATGAAGACGGTGAGTTCCGCAAACGCGTGAACCCTGAACTGGTGGAAGTGCTGGACGTTGAAACGCTGGCTATCCACGAAGAACACCTGCGCGGTTTGATTACCGAACACGTGCAGCATACCGGTTCTTCGCGCGGCGAAGAGATCCTGGCCAACTGGCCGGCGTTCTCTGCGAAATTCGCGCTGGTTAAACCGAAGTCCAGCGATGTTAAAGCCCTGTTGGGTCACCGTAGTCGTAGCGCAGCAGAGCTGCGTGTGCAGGCGCAGTAAGGAATTCAGATGAGCCAGAACGTATACCAGTTTATCGACCTGCAGCGTGTTGATCCGCCAAAGAAACCGCTGAAGATCCGTAAAATTGAATTTGTAGAAATCTATGAGCCGTTTTCAGAAGGCCAGGCCAAAGCACAGGCAGACCGCTGCCTGTCCTGCGGTAACCCTTACTGCGAATGGAAATGTCCGGTCCATAACTACATCCCGAACTGGCTGAAACTGGCCAACGAAGGACGTATTTTTGAAGCTGCCGAGCTGTCTCATCAGACAAACACCCTGCCGGAAGTGTGCGGCCGCGTGTGTCCTCAGGACCGTCTGTGTGAAGGTTCCTGTACGCTGAACGACGAATTTGGCGCGGTGACCATCGGTAATATCGAACGCTATATCAACGATAAAGCCTTCGAAATGGGCTGGCGTCCGGATATGACCGGCGTGAAGCAAACCGACAAGCGTGTGGCGATCATCGGTGCGGGCCCGGCGGGCCTGGCCTGTGCGGACGTTCTGACCCGTAACGGCGTGAAGGCGGTGGTCTTTGACCGCCATCCGGAAATCGGCGGTCTGCTGACCTTCGGTATTCCGGCCTTCAAGCTGGAAAAAGAGGTCATGACCCGCCGCCGTGAAATCTTCACCGGTATGGGCATTGAGTTCAAACTGAATGTGGAAGTGGGTCGCGACGTGCAGCTCGACGACCTGCTGAAGGATTACGACGCCGTCTTCCTGGGCGTGGGAACCTATCAGTCCATGCGCGGTGGTCTGGAAAACGAAGATGCGCCGGGCGTATTCGACGCACTGCCATTCCTGATTGCCAATACCAAACAGATCATGGGCTATGGCGAAACCGCCGATGAGCCGTATGTCAGCATGGAAGGCAAACGCGTGGTGGTGCTGGGCGGGGGTGATACCGCGATGGACTGCGTGCGTACCTCCATTCGCCAGAATGCGGCACACGTGATCTGCGCCTATCGTCGTGACGAAGAGAACATGCCGGGCTCTAAACGCGAAGTGAAAAACGCGCGTGAAGAGGGCGTGGAATTCCAGTTCAACATCCAGCCTCTGGGTATTGAAGTGAATGCCAATGGCAAAGTGAGCGGCGTGAAAATGGCGCGCACTGAGATGGGTGCGCCGGATGCGAAAGGTCGTCGTCGCGCAGAGATCGTGGCAGGCTCCGAGCATGTGATCCCGGCCGATGCCGTAGTAATGGCGTTCGGTTTCCGTCCTCACAGCATGGAGTGGCTGGCGAAGCACAGCGTAGAGCTGGACTCTCAGGGTCGTGTTATTGCGCCGGAAGGCAACGAAAACGCGTTCCAGACCAGCAACCCGAAAATCTTTGCTGGCGGTGATATCGTTCGCGGTTCCGACCTGGTCGTTACCGCAATTGCCGAAGGTCGTAAAGCCGCTGACGGTATTCTGAACTACCTGGAAGTGTAAGAAAAAAGCCGGATGGCAAATACCATCCGGCTTTTTTTATGCGGTTAACCGCCGTTGGTTTTCCCCCTGCAGCTCCGCTTTTCTGTGGTGCCGCAAAAAGAAGGGTTACTTCGTCAATAAGCTCCAGGTCAAATCACTTTCCAGCGTAGTTTGATCTGTCAGATGGCTGAACGCGCTTTCGTTGAGAACCGGTGAGAGCGTTACGTTGAAACTCATCTGCTGGCCGGAAGGGACCTGGTTATTCTCAAGCGCAATCACCGCCTCGTTATTACGCAGATAGAACGGCGTCGGTGTACCGTTTTCCGGCGTAAAATTCAGCTGATCGACCGTTTTACCCACGGTGTAACTTTTGCCATCGACGGTCATGTTGTCAATTTTGACTGCGACACCGCCGGACTGCCCAAAAAGAAACCGCCCCTTATCTCCCGCTGTACCAAGCAGTATCACCGCCATCTGCTGAGACTGAGGGCAAAAAACATTTACCGTGATGTCACGATCGGCCATTTTATGCCAGTCCTGCTGCGTCGTTTCGATCGTATCCCGGCGCATTTCATGATAATCCACCACCGGCTGTGAGAGACTGAGCTGGCACTCTTCAGCATGGGTTATTCCTGTCACACCGAGCATCAGCAAGGCCACTAAGCCCGATAAGTGTCGACTGTTCATCGGCAGACTCCATTCACTTCTTCATAGAAGGCATTTTCGTCATGCTTATCAGCCAGGGTGTAATCAATCTTACACAGTCGGTTATTGTCACCGTCTAGCGCGTAGAGCGCGCTCAGCTGATCGGCATCGTTAATAAAGACGTGGCCATCATCAACCGTGGTCACGATATAGTTACCTTTCTCATCAACAATCGAGATCCCTTTACTCAGGGGCTGACCGTCAGCCTGCTTAACGCTTAGCATGACGCGGCGGCTGTTGAGTACTTTGAAATCAATCTCGCTGACCGAGGCATGGCCTGCGGCAATATATTTCGTGCCGTTAGCCAGCGTCATACTCTGCGGCAGCTTATTAGCATCAATTTCTATGCGGGAGTTATGCCATTCGTTGAGTGAAGGCACCACGGCCTGGCCCCATGGATCGGTCCAGACGGTACCTTGCGGAGTGGAGATTTCAACGCCGCTCTTCTTCTCGCTCAGTCTGGCAATCGCGAAGGTGTCCTGAATCGTATACGGCGAGAAAGTCACACCCTCTTTATGCATGGCCACGCCACCCGACAATGTCACATTGTAGTTCCGCTGATTATCCCCACTGGTTCCGCCCCCCACGCTCAGTTGCGTATAGCGCAGGTTAGTGTTGATGTTGCCGTTGAAGCTGTTGTCTTTCGAATCCTGATCGCGATCGGCTGAGATGTAATAGTTCGTATTGTCTCCCAGCGAGCCGCTGTTAGACGCGCCATAGGAGGTGCTATCACCCTGTTTACGCATATAGGTACTGATGGACTGACTGCCGCCGAGCGGGATGCTCACGTTGACGTAGAACATCTCATTGTCCTGATCGTCATCGACATTACCGACCGCACTTTGCCAGTTCATGGATACTGACGCGTACGTAAAGGTCTTGCCCCATGACAGCAAGAGGTAACGTGAATCTTCACCGTCACCGCTGGTCTGGTTGTAGTTGAACCCTGCGCTAAACACCCCCGCCAGAGGGGAGGAGAAACGAACGTTGCCGGAATAGGTGTTGTCATATCCCTGATAATCATCATCCATCGCATCAGCCAGTTCGCGATACTCTCCGCTGTAATGCGTCGCACTGCCTGAAAGACCGACGTACTCGTTCAGGATGTAATCACTTTGCAGCTCGGTTTTTACCCCGCTGCTGCTGTCATCAAAGCTCGCATTGCTGACTGCCGCACCCGTTGAAAGGGTCCAGTCATCGCTTATCAGGAACTCTGTCCTGCCGCCTGCCGCCTGATAGTTTTCCGCAGCGGCACCTGAAGCCAGGAGATTCATCCACGGAGAGACACGCCAGCCGTCAGAGATGTTCATCACCAGCGGATCGTTATAGTCACTGTCAATGCTGCGGACCTGACCTACAGAAAGGGTTAGACCCTGCGGGCGTGAAAGGTTGCGTGCCCTTACCTGAGACGCCGGGACGATGAAACGGTTAGTTGCGCCGTCGGATTCCACCACTGAGACGTCCAGATCCACATTGTTGCGAACCACGGGCACGTCATCCAGCGTGAAGGGGCCGGCTGGCACAAGGGTACTGAAGACCAGTTGACCGTTCTGGCGGATTTCGACACGTGCCTGGGAAGACTGGGCAATACCGGACACGCTCACGCCAGAGCTTGCTCTCGCCAGACCGCTGGTCGGCATAAACTGAACGCCGGTAATCGGCACCCCGCTCAACACGTTGGACATGGCGTTGATTTCACCCACCTGCATCGTCATTTTTTGCGCGGTAAAGACATGCTCAGCATAAGTGTAAATGCTTTCGGCATTTCGGCTACCGTCGTCATCCGTCAGGATATAACGGCTGCGCAGCGCCCAGTCCATCGTGTTGAATCCGGCTTCCAGGCTGGCCTGAGAGTAGCGGCTGCTGTCATTGTCACCATAGTCGTTATGGGTGCTGAACAATGAATAGTTCAGCAGCGCCGCCGTTCCGCCATGCTGGAAGTTTTTGATATCCGACGACAGACTGTTCACCGCTTCAGCTGGCAGATAGAGTTCAACGGCCTCCTGGTTAGGCAAGGCGTTGATGACGGCTTTAGGATAGTTATCCCGAATATCATGACACTCCTCACCGGACTTTATTGACACAGGCATCAGCCCAGCAAACTCCATGAGATCGTTATCAAAGCAAAGCATGCCATCTTTGTTGAAACGAACTGCAGCCATTCCTCGCTCTTTCCCGTTTACCTTCACCGAAACGGAGTGGGTTCCGGGTAAAAAGCGTGGTGCTTCTGCGAAGTAATGGTTGAGATCTTTATTCAACCCCAGCGTTTGCATTATCCCCGTGTCGAAGGTGACCTCCCTCGCCAGAACGGATGTTGAATCAAGTAACACCAGAGGTAATGTGCCGCAAAGAATGGCGCGGACACAAAGTGCAAGGCGGCTTTGTTTACTCACCGTCATATCCCTATTTTATTTATTTAATTCCGACGTAAAGCTCGGTACCTCAACGCCATAGCGGCTGGCCGGGAAAAACTTAACGCTGCTGTCACCGCTGACTTTCTTACTCATATCAGCCGTTAGCGTTTCGCCAGGAAGAATGTAGGTTTTGGACAGAGAGGCACTCACACCTGAAGGCAGCAGCATCACGTTCTGCCCAAGACGGACCACATATTTGCTGGGATTGTTCACGGTGACGGACGTGCCGTTTGAGGACCACTTCAGGAACTTCCAGGCATCAGTGACCACTCCCAGGGATGCCGGACGAATAAGCACGGGGATATCCTGGCGAATGTTAATGCCAATCTTTATTTTTTTATCATCGTTTTTAGGCGGAATACCGTCGAATGTGACGCGTTTATAATGCTCTACATCCAATGGCTGTTTGTTCTGAAGAATAAAGCGCAGCTGCTGCGTCTGACCTGGCTCAAGACGTACCACCGGCTGCGTTGCAATAAGCTTAAGACCGGTATCGTCCGGCAGGTCAACGACATTTGTATATAAAAGTGAAGGATGCGAATCGGTATTCTTGACGTTAATGGTTCCACTGTGCGTTGCTTCATCAATGATTAACAGACTGGTTTCAGGCACCATGCCTTCTGCATGTACAGCAACACTGGCAGATAATAACGCGGCAGTAATAAGCGTGTTAAATAAAGTGGATTTTAAACAATGCATAATAATATCTCCTTGAAAGCAACAACAGAACAGTCCATGTTTATCGCGCCGTTAAAAAGAGAGTAAATGCAGCGCATTTACTCTCCGGTTAATTAAATTACGTTTACTCGATTAAAAGTCTTACAGATAACGCAGGCTGATAGTCACCTGACCATCAAGCTGGGTGTCATCAGTGATCGCCAGCGTGGTGGTATCCTGGATCGCCAGAGAGGTCACCAGTGGGAAGGTTGCGGTCTGGAACGCCAGTGGAGCCAGGGTGCCAACAGTCGCAACGGTGAAATCACGATAGTTATCGCCCTGAGTTGTACCGTTGGTGCTCTTTGACCAGTTACCGGTAGCATTCTGCTGGTAAATTGGGTCAACTTTAGCGCCGTCAGCCATTACGCTGTCAGTTTTAACGAACAGCGAGTATGTTCCGATGTTCACTGGTGTTGTACCTGTTGTTTTACCTACACCGTAAGTCTGGCTTTCAGACGAATTAGAACCACCACCAAACATGCCATTCTCAACGGTGAGTTTCGCGTTAGAATCAGCGCGATCGTCAATCATATTCCAGGACACTTTTGTTGCTGCGGTGCAGGTAATAGTCAGATCGATGTCTTTCTGGCCCAGCTGGTTAACTGCCGTTGAGCTTAAACCACCCAAACTAACTGTGCCGTAGTCAACCGTTCCGCCGTTGCTTAACTGAGGCGTACAGGCTGAATTAGTCAGCGTACCTTTGACTTTCAGAACGGCAGTCGGGTTAGCCGCAAAAGCGGATGTCACACACAGAGAGAGCGCAGTAGCGAGTAAAACCTTTTTCACTTGTTATTCCTTAACATATGAGTAATTGCAATATTAAATACAGCAGGGATAAATAAATTTACCCCATACTGTTTATCGTCATGCTTGAGAGCATGCGTAGATAATATAATCTTTATAAATACAAGCAATTTAGAAAAATTAATTTATGGATTTAGAATAACGTTATCAATAAGTGATATTTATTTATAAGAGTGTATATAGCTTTAAAACGACATATTATATTCAGCGGAGATATAGCTTGAAATTATCCGAACGGCGTGGGCAGGCAAAAAAGAAGGGATGTATATAATTTACTTTATTAAACTTTTTGACATAAAAAGACATAAAAAATCCAGCTAGTCTGAATAACTAACTGGATAGTCGATAAAAAAGCTTTTACTACTTCACAACGCGCAGCGCCGGACGGCCTCCGCGCGGCGGCGGATCGTCATCAGGATCGTCATTGTGATCGGGCTTGTCACCCTCAATGACCGACATCAGCGTTTCGCTTTCGTTTTCCGAAGCGCCGTTTTCGTCATTCAGGCCGACAACATCCTCGTCATAAGCCGCTTCCGGCTCAAACATGGTGCCTGCACCGTTTTCACGCGCATAAATCGCCAGCACCGCAGCCAGCGGTACAGAAACCTGACGCGGCACACCGCCGAAACGCGCATTAAAGCGCACTTCGTCGTTGGCCAGTTCAAGGTTACCCACCGCGCGCGGCGCGATGTTCAGTACGATCTGCCCGTCACGTGCATATTCCATAGGAACCTGCACGCCCGGCAACGTCACATCCACAACCAGGTGCGGCGTGAGCTGGTTATCCAGCAGCCATTCATAGAAGGCGCGCAGCAGATACGGACGGCGTGGGGTAAGTTGTGACATTTCCACAGTCATTAGCCTCGGCCGAGACGCATTTCACGTTCCGGTTCAGTTAAAGATGCCAGGAAAGAATCGCGTTCAAATACGCGAGTCATGTAGCCCTTCAGCTCTTTCGCGCCCGGACCGCTGAACTCTACGCCCAGGGTTGGCAGACGCCAGAGCAACGGCGCCAGGTAGCAATCTACCAGGCTGAACTCATCGCTCAGGAAGAATGGTTTCTGACCAAACACAGGGGCAATCGCCAGCAGCTCTTCACGCAGTTGCTTACGTGCAGCGTCTGCTTCAGAAGAGGAACCGTTGACGATAACGTTCATCAGCGTGTACCAGTCTTTTTCGATACGCTGCATGTACAGGCGGCTTTCACCACGTGCAACAGGGTAAACAGGCATCAGTGGTGGATGCGGGAAACGCTCATCCAGATATTCCATAATGATACGGGATTCCCACAGGGTCAGCTCGCGATCCACCAGCGTCGGTACGCTTTGGCTCGGGTTGAGATCGATCAGATCCTGAGGCGGGTTATCCTTTTCCACATGCTCGATCTCAAAACTGACACCTTTCTCGGCCAGCACGATACGAACCTGATGGCTATAAATGTCAGTAGGACCAGAAAACAGCGTCATTACCGAACGTTTGTTGGCAGCGACAGCCATGAAAACCTCCAGGTATATTCAGAATTTTTACTGCTACCAGCCCAAACAGGGCCAGCCAGATGTTGTATCGCCCATCCCAGAGAAAACACATTGTTCAAGAATCGAACAAAAAACGAGTATTCACCGATATTTGGGCAGAAAATTGGATGATAGTTTACCAGATTTTGATGGCTTTGTGGTGAGGGGATTCTGGAAATGTGGAAAAAGAGAAGATATATGCAGTGATGCTGTGGATAACCTGCACATTATCCATAAAAAAAAACCCGCCGAAGCGGGTTTTTCGCCAATCGTTTCTGCGTAAGCAGAAAAGGATTAACGTTTGGAGAACTGTGGACGACGACGTGCTTTACGCAGACCCACTTTCTTACGTTCAACCTGACGAGCGTCACGAGTAACGAAGCCAGCTTTACGCAGTTCAGAACGCAGGGATTCGTCGTACTCCATCAGAGCGCGGGTGATACCGTGACGGATCGCACCTGCCTGACCGGAGATACCACCACCTTTAACGGTGATGTACAGATCCAGTTTTTCTACCATATCAACCAGTTCCAGCGGCTGGCGAACTACCATGCGGGCAGTTTCACGACCGAAGTACTGTTCCAGAGAACGTTGGTTGATTACGATTTTACCACTGCCCGGTTTGATGAACACGCGAGCTGCGGAACTTTTGCGGCGACCAGTGCCGTAGTATTGATTTTCAGCCATTGCCTATAATCCCGATTAGATGTCAAGAACTTGCGGTTGCTGTGCCGCGTGGTTGTGCTCGTTACCTGCGTAAACTTTCAGTTTACGGAACATAGCACGACCCAGCGGGCCTTTTGGCAGCATGCCTTTAACCGCGATTTCAATCACACGCTCAGGACGGCGAGCAATCATCTCTTCAAAGGTCGCTTCTTTGATACCACCGATGTGGCCAGTGTGATGGTAGTACATTTTGTCTGTACGCTTGTTGCCAGTTACAGCAACTTTATCTGCGTTCAGAACGATGATGTAATCACCCGTATCAACGTGCGGAGTGTATTCCGCTTTATGCTTACCGCGCAGGCGACGAGCCAGTTCAGTAGCCAGACGGCCCAGAGTTTTACCGGTCGCGTCAACAACATACCAGTCGCGCTGAACGGTTTCTGGTTTAGCTGTAAAAGTTTTCATTAAAAGCTTACCCAAATAATAAGTTACACGTTGGTGAACACCCAAACGTTTAGTCAGTTGAGGTTCACACGACAAAGTCCGGCAAACCTACCCCTTCGAATAGCTAATGCCGACACATAGAAAGTTTCGGGAAAAAAACCTTCTCGTAACGTGGGGTCGCAAGATTATAGAGAAGTTGAGGTCAAAGATCGACCCTTAAATGTGATTCGAGGCGGGTTTTTCGGGGGTAAGGTTTTTGCGGTCTGCCGCCCTCACCCCCAGCCCTTCTCCTACAGGGAGAAGGTCGCATTTATGGCATATGCTGAAGCTTAAGATACTCCTCGCTTTGCATCTCCTGCAGGCGCGACAGACAGCGCTGGAACTCAAACTTCAGCCGCTCGCCTTTATACACCTCATATAAAGGTACCTCGGCGCTGACCACAAGCTTCACGTGACGCTCATAGAACTCATCGACCAGCGCAATGAAGCGGCGCGCTTCGCTTTCCATCAGCGGCGTCATGACCGGCACGTTGAGCAGCATCACGGTATGGAACAAACGCGAGAGCGCGATGTAGTCATGCTGGCTGCGGGCATCCACACAGAGCGTTGCAAAGGAGACGGCCAGGGTTTGATTTTCGACACCCAGGGTTTGCAGCGGGCGATGGTTAATCTCGAGCTCAGGGGCATGAGCCCGTTTTGCCCCCGCCAGCGCCAGCCACAGTTTATCCATCTGCTGCGTGGTCTCATCGTTTAAGGGAGAGAGCCACAGATGCGCCTGAGTTAAGGTACGCAGGCGGTAATCCACCCCGGCATCAACATTCATGATGTCGCAGTGCTGTTTGATGGCATCAATAGCGGGCAGGAAACGCGCGCGCTGCAGGCCATTGCGGTAAAGCTCATCCGGCGGGATATTCGAGGTCGCCACCAGCGTTATCCCGCGTGCGAACAGCGCTTTCATCAGGCCACCCAGCAGCATGGCGTCGGTAATATCGGAGACAAAAAACTCGTCAAAACAGAGTACGTCCGTTTCCGCCTTGAACCTGTCGGCCACAATCTCCAGCGGATCGCTTTTGCCCTGCAGTGCCGTCAGCTCTTCGTGAACCCGCAGCATAAAGCGGTGGAAATGCAGACGCTGCTTACGGGTACCCGGCAGGCTCAGATAAAAGAGGTCCATCAGCCAGGTTTTCCCGCGCCCGACGCCGCCCCACATATACAAACCGCGCACCGGCGCATGAGTCTGTGGCTCTTTTTTTCCGAGCAACCGCCCCAGAGCCGCCTTCAACCCACCGGTCTGTTCACCCTCTGCAGGTTTTGCCGTGAGCTCCTGATAAATCGTATCCAGACGATTCACCGCTTCACGCTGAACGTCATCCGGCTGATGTGTACCCTCATTTAGGGCAAGTTGGTATCGCGATGCAGGGGACAGGTTTTGCATAAACGTATTGTTATTCCTTCAAATAATACTCACCAGCAGACGTGACTGATGAAAAAAAGGCCGTTCTACACTACGCGATGATACGTCAGGATTCCACTTCTGCGGAAATAGCGGTTATAGTGGCAATATCAGGCACAGGCAGGAGCCGAGCCAACACCCTACGGAACAACAAGACAACGGGAGAAGTTCATGACCTGGGAATATGCGCTAATCGGTTTAGTCGTCGGCATCGTCATTGGTGCTGTGGCCATGCGTTTCGGTAATCGCAAATTGCGTCAGCAGCAGTCACTGCAGTACGAACTGGAAAAGAACAAAGCCGAACTGGAAGAGTATCGTGAAGAGCTGGTCAGCCACTTTGCCCGTAGCGCCGAGCTGCTGGACAACATGGCGACCGACTATCGTCAGCTCTATCAACATATGGCAAAAAGCTCCAGCAGCCTGCTGCCAGAAATGACCGCGGAATCCAATCCATTCCGTAACCGTCTGGCCGATTCTGAAGCCGGTAACGATCAGGCCCCTGTTCAGATGCCACGCGACTATTCCGATGGCGCGTCTGGCCTGCTGCGCGGCGGTGCAAAACGCGATTAATCGCACAACCTGAATTTATTTTACGGGCGCTGCAACTGCGCCCGTCCTTTCTTCATGACCCCAGCTATTATTGATTAAGCACTTCATTGTTCAGCGGTTTAAAATTCAATAACATCAACGTGTTTTAGGGCCGTTTTTCCTTTATTCCAGGTTACGAGAGTCAGCATCGATGAAGAAAAAAAACCAGCTGTTGAGCGCTATAGCGTTAAGTGTCGGGTTATCTCTCTCGGCGTCCTTCCCTGCATCTGCCGCCCTGCCTTCCCAGGTACCCGGCCAGGCGGCAATTCCAAGCCTTGCGCCAATGCTGGAAAAAGTTCTGCCTGCGGTAGTGAGCGTGCAGGTAGAAGGCACGGCATTACAAAATCAACGCGTACCTGAAGAACTGAAAAAATATTTTGGCGATGAGTCGCCCGACCAGCAGGCGCAGCCTTTTGAAGGTCTGGGTTCTGGCGTCATTATTGATGCGGCCAAAGGTTATATTCTGACCAACAATCATGTTATCAGTCAGGCCGATAAAATCAGCGTACAGCTCAACGATGGGCGTGAGTTTGAGGCCAAACTGATTGGCGGCGATGACCAGAGCGACATCGCACTGCTGCAGGTGCAAAACCCGAGCAATCTGACTCAAATTGCCATTGCGGACTCCGATAAACTGCGTGTTGGTGATTTTGCCGTCGCCGTGGGGAATCCGTTTGGTTTAGGGCAAACCGCTACCTCCGGGATAATCTCGGCGCTGGGTCGCAGCGGTCTGAATCTGGAAGGCCTGGAAAACTTTATCCAGACCGACGCCTCAATTAACCGCGGGAACTCCGGAGGGGCATTGCTCAATCTCAACGGCGAGCTGATTGGGATTAACACCGCTATCCTGGCGCCGGGCGGCGGCAGTATCGGCATCGGTTTTGCTATCCCCAGCAATATGGCCAAAACGCTGGCGCAGCAGCTCATTCAGTTCGGTGAGGTCAAACGCGGGCTGTTGGGCATCAAAGGGATGGAGATGAGCGCTGACATCGCGAAAGCGTTCAACATCAATGTGCAGCGCGGTGCGTTTGTCAGTGAAGTGCTGCCAAACTCCGGCTCGGCAAAAGCTGGCGTGAAGTCGGGCGATGTGATTGTCAGCCTGAACGATAAACCGCTGAGCAGCTTTGCGGAACTGCGCTCGCGTATTGCCACCACCGAACCGGGTGCCAAAGTGAAGTTAGGCCTGATTCGTGATGGTAAGCCGCTGGATGTCGAAGTGACGCTTGATAAGAGCACCTCATCCTCTGCCAGCGCGGAGCTTATCGCCCCGGCGCTGCAAGGGGCAACGCTGAGCGATGGGCAGCTGAAAGACGGGACGAAAGGGATTAGCGTCGATACCGTCGAGAAGAGCAGCCCTGCCGCGCAGGCCGGATTGCATCAGGATGATGTGATCATCGGCGTGAACCGCAATCGCGTGCAATCCATCGCAGAACTGCGCAAGGTGCTGGAAAGCAAACCGGCGGTCATTGCCCTGCAGGTTATGCGCGGCAACGAGTCTATCTATATTCTGTTGCGCTAAGCATTTGCGATTCCGGACATCACCGCTGCGTGTGATGTCCGGATAACTCATGTTATGCTGCAAATCGTTCCTTTATTAACGACACGCGCATCATGCTTTTAAAGCTCTTTCGTTCAATTGTCATCGGTTTGATTGTTGCCGGCCTGCTGCTGGTCGTCATGCCGTCTTTACGCCAGTTCAATAAGCTGTCGGTGCCTCAGTTCGACAGTGCGGATGAAACGCCTGCGACCTACAACCAGGCCGTTCGCCGTGCCGCGCCTGCCGTGGTTAACGTTTATAACCGTGGCCTCAATAGCTCAGCCCATAACCAGCTGGAGATCCGCACTCTCGGCTCCGGGGTAATTATGGACGAGCGCGGCTACATCATTACCAACAAACACGTGATTAACGATGCCGACCAGATCATCGTTGCCCTGCAGGATGGCCGCGTGTTTGAGGCCCTGCTGGTGGGCTCGGATAGCCTGACCGACCTGGCCGTGCTGAAGATCAACGCCACGGGCGGTTTACCGGTTATTCCTATCAACCGTAAACGAACCCCTCATATTGGCGACGTCGTGCTGGCTATTGGTAACCCTTATAACCTGGGTCAGACGATCACGCAGGGGATTATCAGCGCCACCGGTCGCATTGGCCTCAACCCGTCGGGACGGCAGAACTTCCTGCAAACCGATGCGTCCATCAACCACGGTAACTCCGGCGGTGCGCTGGTCAACTCGCTGGGCGAACTGATGGGTATCAATACCCTCTCGTTCGATAAAAGCAATGACGGTGAGACGCCGGAAGGGATTGGGTTCGCCATTCCATTCCAGCTGGCGACCAAGATCATGGATAAGCTGATCCGCGATGGCCGTGTGATCCGCGGTTATATTGGTATTGGCGGTCGTGAAATTGCGCCTATGCATTCGCAGGGCGGCGGTATCGATCAGATTCAGGGCATCGTGGTCAACGAAGTGTCGCCTGGCGGCCCGGCGGCTAACGCGGGAATTCAGGTTAATGATGTCATCGTGTCGGTCAACGGCATACCAGCGGTATCGGCGCTGGAGACCATGGATCAGGTTGCGGAGATCCGTCCTGGCTCTATCATCCCGGTTGAAGTCATGCGTAACGATAAGAAGCTGACGCTGCAGGTGACGATTCAGGAATACCCTGCCACCAACTGACAGGCATAAAAAAACGGAGCGCATTGCTCCGTTTTTTTTGCCGGGCGGCATGACGGCTTACCCGGCCTGTGGGGACATCCGTTTTACTTGTTAACGAACTCTTCGCCCAGAGTGATATCTTTCTTCAGCGTATCCAGCATGCCTTCCATCGCGTTCTGTTCAAACGCGCTCAGCTTGCCAATCGGCTGATGTTCTTCGATACCGTTTTTACCCAGCAGCAGCGGCTGAGAGAAGAAACGAGCGTGTTCGCCGTCGCCTTCAACATACGCGCATTCAACAACGCCTTTCTCGCCCTGCAGTGCACGAACCAGTGACAGACCAAAACGTGCCGCCGCCTGGCCCATAGACAGGGTTGCAGAACCGCCACCCGCCTTCGCTTCCACCACTTCGGTGCCCGCGTTCTGGATGCGTTTGGTCAGGTCAGCCACTTCCTGCTCGGTGAAGCTAACACCAGGGATCTGCGACAGCAGAGGCAGAATAGTGACACCAGAGTGACCGCCGATAACCGGCACTTCAACTTCTGAAGGCTGTTTACCTTTCAGTTCAGCCACGAAGGTGTTGGAACGGATGATGTCCAGCGTGGTCACGCCGAACAGTTTGTTCTTGTCGTAAACACCGGCTTTTTTCAACACTTCTGCCGCGATAGCAACCGTGGTGTTCACCGGGTTGGTGATGATACCAATGCACGCTTTCGGGCAGGTTTCAGCAATCTGCTGCACCAGGTTTTTCACAATACCCGCGTTGACGTTGAACAGGTCTGAACGATCCATGCCTGGCTTACGCGCCACGCCAGCGGAGATCAGCACCACGTCCGCGCCCTGCAGGGCAGGACGAGCATCTTCACCGGAGAAGCCTTTGATTTTCACAGCTGTCGGGATGTGGCTCAGGTCAACCGCCACACCTGGGGTTACCGGAGCAATATCGTACAGGGAGAGTTCTGAGCCTGAAGGCAGTTGGGTTTTCAGTAGTAGGGCAAGCGCCTGGCCGATACCACCAGCAGCGCCGAGGACTGCGACTTTCATCCTAAACTCCTTATTATGGTTAACTTAAGTATCTGTAACTCCGTTGCGGCGACCATAATTCAGCAGGTAATTAATTACAATTTTCATCACTAAATAATTTGAGGTCGCGCGACTTTATCTCTCACCAGAAGGCTATCTGACGACAGACGACAACGAATTAAGAGGGGGTTACAATACACCCTGCCACGCCACCAAAACAACATCATTTTGATAACATTTAATTTACTTTTAAGCTTATTTGCTTGCCGTGACCCAGGCATGTTTTCTGATAACGAAATCTGATAAAATCACTCCCTTTCATAACATTATTTCAGCCTAACCGCTGGCAGATAATTTGCATAAAAATTCATCCACATGCATAATAATGTTGTTTCTTTCGTCATATTCCGGGTGACTTATGCGAAGCTCGTCTAAGCAAGAAGATTTAGTGAAGGCGTTTAAAGCGCTACTCAAAGAAGAGATATTCAGTTCTCAGGGAGAAATTGTTCAGGCTTTACAGGAACAAGGCTTCGATAACATCAACCAGTCGAAAGTCTCCCGCATGTTAACCAAATTTGGTGCGGTACGTACGCGTAACGCCAAAATGGAGATGGTCTACTGCCTGCCTGCAGAACTTGGCGTGCCAACCACCTCCAGCCCGTTGAAGAATCTGGTTCTCGATATCGATTACAACGATGCCGTTGTTGTGATCCATACCAGCCCGGGTGCTGCACAGTTGATTGCACGTATGCTGGACTCGCTGGGTAAGCCTAAAGGCATCCTTGGGACGATTGCGGGTGACGATACCATCTTCACTACCCCCGCCAATGGCTTCTCAGTGAAAGATCTCTACGAAGCAATTCTGGATCTGTTCGAGCAGGAACTCTGATTACCCTCCCCGTGGCGTCCTGCTACGGGGATCATTCTGCTTCTGCCGCATTTCCCCCTGTTTTATCCCGCCCTTTACTTTAACAAATAGTGCTTTTTACCGCCCATTAACATTCACTTGGTGAATGATAAATCAAAAAATCGCACAAAAAATCAAAAGCTGATATCCATATGATTTTCTTAGATATACAGCCACACATTGAACAATAAACGCACAACTTTATGCCATTAGGTTATAAAAAACAGGTTAGTTAATACGTAATAACAACAGAAACAATTAGTCTGGTATTAATTTTTAGCGTTATTAGTGTATACTTGATTTTGTGATGAGGGTCACGAAACAAAGACCCCACTAAAAATTCGACGAGGTAAAGAATCATGAAAATCAAAACTACTGTAGCGGCGCTCAGCGTCCTGTCTGTCCTGTCATTCGGTGCTTTCGCCGCTGACGCTATCAATGCCGAGCAGGCACAATCCCGCCAGGCAATCGGTACGGTTTCCGTCGGCGCAATCGGCACGTCTCCAATGGACATGCATGAGATGCTGAACAAAAAAGCGGAAGAACAAGGTGCGTCATCTTATCGCATCATTGAAGCGCGTTCAGGTGACCACTGGCACGCCACCGCTGAGCTGTACAAATAAGTTTTAGTAATAACTGAAGACCAAAATCTCTACTCAACGGCACCAGGCATAAAAATAGCAGTTCAACCCTTCTCGCCGCTGAGCAAAAACCCTATTCAGGAGCAAAAACTATGAAAACCAAATTCATCATCGCAACCCTCGGTCTGGCATCCGTTCTCTCTTTCGGCGCAAGTGCCGCCGTACAGCAAGTGAACGCTGACCAGGCGCAGAATCTGCAGTCTATGGGGAGTGTGTCTGTAACATCCGTTACCGGCTCTCCAATGGATATCCGTCAGGCACTGGCCGCTAAAGCTGAAAAAGCAGGCGCCAGCAGCTATCGCGTCACCGAGCTGAACCAGGGTGACCACTGGCATGCAACGGCTCAACTGTATAAATAAACCCTCGTCGTATCTCATCATACGACTTGCCCCTGGCCTTCTGGTCAGGGGCTTTTTTATGGCTTGATCAATGGCGCGCGTTGAAACGTAGCTGCCCTTCCAGCTCTTCTTCCGCTTCATCAAACAGCAAAATGAGTGCGCCAAACCGTCTGCGCAACTTTTCAGGCAGATGGATAAACTCAATTTCCAGCGGTAACGGCAGCAGGCTGCCGGTCACCACGTCCCACAGCGTGTCCAGATTGGTGACACTTTCCCGTTCAAGATCAAACACCCGGATAAATTCACGATAGAAGTCATCCTGACTGTCGATCTCGTCAAAATCAAAGGTATAGGTTTTCATTGCCAGTCACCCAGTCCAGGCGAGCGGCCTGCGCCGCCCTGATTATTATAATCCCCCAATATGCAGGGTTTTGACTTCCAGATACTCTTCCAGTCCCAGCACGGACCCTTCACGCCCAAGGCCAGACTCTTTTACCCCACCAAACGGCCCCAGCTCTGTGGAGACGGCACATTCGTTAATTCCTATCATCCCGCTTTCGATGGCCTGCGACACGCGGAAGACACGTGCCAGATTTTGGGTATAGAAGTAAGCCGCCAGGCCATATGGCGTGTTGTTGGCACGCTGGATAACTTCATCTTCCGAGGTAAAACGGAAGCAGGCCGCAACCGGGCCAAACGTCTCTTCTTCAGCCAGTTTCATGCCTTCATGGCAATCGCCCAGGACAGTTGGCATCCAGAAATTGCCGCCAAGCGAATGGGGTTTACCGCCCGCCAGAACGGTCGCACCCCGGGCCACGGCATCTTCAACGTGTTCACGTACCTTATCGACGGCGGAGGATTCGATCAGCGGCCCCACGATGACGCCGTCTTCGAGACCATTCCCGACCTTCAGGGCATTCACCGCATCGGCAAGCTTATTCACAAATTTGTCGTAGACGGTTTCCTGAATATAGAAACGGTTAACGCTGACGCAGACCTGGCCGGCATTGCGGAATTTATTGGCGATAGCCCCTTTAACGGCAGCCTCGATATCCGCATCTTCAAAGACGATATACGGCGCATTGCCTCCCAGCTCCATCGACACTTTCTTCATGGTTTCTGCGGCGTTACGCACCAGCGTTTTGCCGACGGAAGTCGAGCCGGTAAAGGAGATTTTCCGCACCTCATGGCTCGCCATAATCGCGTCACTGATTTCATGCGTATTCCCGGCTACGGCGTTGAGTACCCCATCCGGTACGCCGGCCTGTTTTGCCAGCGTAAGCAGCGCGAAGGCGCTGAGAGGTGTGTTATTTGCCGGTTTGATTACCCCGGTACACCCTGCCGCCAGCGCCGGACCTAATTTACGGGTGAGCATGGCCATCGGGAAGTTCCACGGCGTAATCGCCGCAACCACGCCGATGGGCTCGCGGGTCGCCAGGATGCGGGAGCCCGGTTTGATCGGTGGAATAATTTCGCCGTTCGCGCGCTTGGCCTCTTCGGCGAACCACTGGATAAAACTCGCGGCGTATTCCACCTCGCCTTCCGCTTCTTTCAGGGGCTTGCCCTGTTCGGTGGTCATTAAACGCCCGAGCCAGCTTTTGTTCTCAATGATCAGTTCGTACCAGCGGTAGAGAATTGCCGAACGCGCTTTCGCGGTTTTGGCGCGCCATGCCGGGAAGGCTTTGGCCGCCACGGCAATGGCGTCTTCGGTTTCTGCTTTGCCGGCTTTGGCTACTCTGGCGATGACCTCACCGGTAGCCGGGTTCAGCACATCAAACGTCGTATCCAGCATTTTCCATATGCCGTTGACCAGATAACCGGTCTGAAAAAGGTGATTGTCCTGAAGCGCCTGGGTTGTCATGTGTCCTCCCTTCCTGAATGTAAGAGCATGCTGGAATAAGTATAGCCACAAAAAAACCGACGCTTTTGGCGTCGGCTTTTTTACTTCAGTCAGTTATCCGTAAGGGCGTTCTGATAGCGATGCAGCATAAACACCAGCCGTCCTACCGGCTCTGTCACCTGAGGCGGTGCTTCCCAGACTTTCAGCTTCTCCTGGTAGATATCCAGCTCTTCAAGCAGTTGCTTAAAGTAACGACGTCGTTTGTCATCGCTGGAGGCGGAAAGCACGTGATCGGCCGTCCGACGCAGCTGGCGGTGGAAAGCCGACAGATCGTCATTGATGGGCACGGGGGCATTACGTAAACGCTGGTGCGCGATAATCATGGTCAAGGCCAGACGGAACTTGGCGATGTCACCCGGGAACTTGTTCAGCAGTAAAAACAGCTGCTGATAGAGCGCCGGCAGGTGGTTCTCTTTGCGACGCGCGGTATTGGTGGTCATGGACGACACAGCAGCCGAGACAAACTGATTCAACAGCACGCGGCCCGTCCGTGCCTGAGAGTTATCCCGCACCAGCAGAATGACCATCATCGCCAGGAAACAACCCACCAGCTGACCTAAGGCGCTGTCTAAAAACTGGCTGAAATGGAAGGTCATCGGGTTATCCAGCACAATGATGTTAATCGTACTGGCCAGGGCACCCAATGAACCCAGCCGACGTTTTTGCACTTCGATTCCGATAAAGAACGCCATCACCGCGAGGCTAATACAGAGCAGTAACATGCTCTGCTGGGTCGAGGGAATGATCACCAGAAAATAGAACGCGCCAATCGGCAGTGCAGCAATTGTGCCGAACAGGAAATCAATGGCCACCATGCGAGGATTCGGAAGACGCATCGCCAACGCGGTAACGACGGCGATCATCACCATCGCGCCGCTGCCGGAGGTCCAGCCGGTCCACAGCCAGAACAGCGTGCCGAGCATACAGGCAAGCGTTGTACGCCAGAAGTTAACCATTGCGTGATGGCGTTCGGCGGATTCTGCCTTGATCACCACTTCACCCTGCAGCACCTCTTCTTCTACCGCGCTGATTTTGGTGTTACTGATCACACCGCGTTTCAGCAACAGGTAGCGCGTCGCGGCCCCGACCCAGGTATAGATCGTCACTGGCGTATCACGATCCCCGGTCCAGGCAATGACCCGGCGCATGCGTTTAAGCTGTTTGTGTACGTCCTGCACGGTTTCCACCGGCTCCGCAAACAGCTCGCGGAAGGTATCGGTTACCGCGTCCGGGCGGGTGTTTTGGATCAGATAGGTTTCACACGCCTGGGTAATCAGCGTTAAGGAGACGGTGTTGATGGCTTTAAGGCGGCGGTTGGCACGGGCCCAGCGCGAAGACTCCATGTTCAGATTGCTGCGCATCCCTTCCAGCGCCGTGGTGCGGCGCACCAGAGCGCTCCAGGCTTTATCCACCTCTTCGCTGTCACCATGCTTAATACAGAGCTGCATCAACTGATACTGGGCAACAATCAGCGCATCCAGTTCACGATCCACTTCCTGCTTAATGGAGCGAGGAGAGAAAAGCAGGTCAGCGACAATGGCACTGACAATACCGATGACAATCTCACTGCAGCGCTCTACGGCAAACTGTGGGGCAAGCAGCGGTTCGCTTTGAATGGTGATGATAATAATCAGCGCGGTATAGCCGGCCAGTCCCCAGGCGTAGGAGTTCTCCACCTTCACCAGTGACGAGAGCCAGGTGCAGAAGCCCGCCCAGATACAGCACACCATCAGCATCAGCAACGGCGTGCGGATCATCAATATGATGATGGTCAGTGCGGCGAAACAGCCAATAAATGTCCCGATGATGCGCAGCATCCCACGGTAGCGGATCGCCCCGGAGTAAGGTTCCCCGCCCGCAGCAAAGGCAGGCCCTGCCGCGACAATCGCCGCCGTCAGTACGGCCCAGCGGGGGGTTTCCAGCTGAAAGTGGAAGCCGACAAACAGCGCCAGCACAATGGCACACGCCAGCTTAACGGCGAAGCGAATGTGCTGGCTGGCGATGGAAAAGATACCCATAACGATTAACCAAACTCGCGCAGGCGATGGGCAATTTTACGGAAGATGGAGTCCTGGCTGGCGTCACGGTCTTTTTCACCGGTGATCACCACCGTCGCCGTGGTCCCGGCAGGCCACAGATTGCCCTGCTGTTCATCCAGATGGATACGCACCGGCACACGCTGGGCCAGACGTACCCATTCCAGGTTGGAATCCACCGTCGCCATCCCTTTAGTATCGTTAGAGCTGCTGGAGTTAGTGACCCCCGCGGCTACGCTGTCGACGGTGCCTTTAAGCACTCGGTTGCTGCCAAGCGGCGTAATTTCAGCCCGGAACCCCGGACGCACGCCTTCCAGTTTGGTCTCTTCCATATAGGCGAGCACGTAGAAGGAGTTCTGTTTAACCAGCGCCACGGCGGTTGAGCCGCGGGTGATAAACTCCCCGGTATAAACATTCAGGTTGGTGATCCAGCCATCGGCAGGTGCGCGGATCACGGTGCGCTCAAGATCGAGCCGGGCAAGATCGCGCGTCGCTTGCGCTTTGGCCAGCTGATGCAGCACGGTTTGCAGGACGTTATTGGACTGGTCAATCTCTTCGCGGGACATCGCCTGAACACCCAGTTGGTTACGGCGACCTGCCTCACGGCGTTTCTCGGAAGCCAGCGCCTGATAATAGGCCACATCCGCTTCAGCTTCTTCTAACGCTTTCTGATAACGCGGCTGGTCGATGGTGAAGAGTACCTGATCTTTTTTCACCAGCTGGTTATCGTGGACATTGACCGCAGTGATGAGACCCGCCACGTCGGGGGCGATTGCCACGACATCGGCGCTAAAGCGCGCATCTCGCGTCCACGGTGATTCAGTGTAATAGACCCAGGCGCGGAAAATAGCGATGAACGCGAGGATAACGAGCGCCATGGTGATGGCAGTGCGGGAGATTTTTCTTGTTAGCGTTTTCACATCAACCTCAGACAAACATGCGCGATATCAGGTAAAACAGGCAGCAATACAGCGCGGTATTGAACAATGCAGGATGCCAGACAAAATCGTAGATCCCGGTGGGGACCAGCACCTTGCGCACCAGCCAGAAAATCGCCAGTGATAAAAGAAGCTCGAAAAATATCGGTGGGAACGACAAACCGAACACCACGATAACGGGAAACAGACTCATGTTGACCTTGATTAGAGAGAGTGCAGGCTTCAGACTTTTTTAGCGCACGCCACCGCAGGAGAGCAAGAAACGCCGGGCGAGAATGGCGCAGCCGTTATGTAATTAATAATATATTAACGTAACTGTTATGCTGTTATCTATAATATGTGATCTAAATCACTTTTAAGTCAGAGTTAACAATGGAACGTCTAAAACGGATGTCGGTCTTTGCCAAAGTGGTTGAACTTGGCTCTTTTACCGCCGCTGCACGTCAGCTTCAGATGAGCGTCTCTTCCATCAGCCAGACTGTGTCCAAACTGGAAGATGAGCTGCAGGTCAAGCTACTCAACCGCAGCACCCGCAGCATTGGGCTGACGGAAGCGGGTAAGATTTACTATCAGGGTTGTCGCCGCATGCTGCTCGAAGTGCAGGATGTGCACGAACAACTTTACGCCTTCAACAACACGCCTATCGGTACGCTGCGCATCGGTTGTTCTTCAACTATGGCACAAAATGTTCTCGCCGCCATGACCGCTGACATGCTGAAAGAGTACCCGGGATTAACCGTCAATCTGGTCACGGGCATTCCCGCCCCGGACCTGATTGCCGACGGGCTGGACGTGGTGATCCGCGTGGGGGCATTGCAGGACTCCAGCCTCTTCTCCCGGCGGCTGGGCAGTATGCCAATGGTGGTCTGCGCCTCGAAAAGCTATCTGGCTCAGTACGGGGTACCGGAGAAACCCGCTGATCTCACCAACCACTCCTGGCTGGAGTACAGCGTTCGCCCCGACAATGAATTTGAGCTGATTGCCCCGGAAGGGATTTCCACCAGACTGCTGCCGGAAGGACGGTTCGTCACCAACGATCCGATGACCATCTCGCGCTGGCTGGTGGCCGGCGCCGGGATCGCGTATGTGCCGTTAATGTGGGTAATCAACGAGATCAACAGCGGTGTACTGGAGATCCTCTTCCCGCGCTATCAGTCCGATCCGCGTCCGGTGTACGCGTTGTACACCGAGAAAGACAAACTGCCGCTCAAGGTTCAGGTGTGCATAAACTATCTGACCGAGTATTTTGTGGACGTGGCGGAGCTGTTTCAGGGAATGCGCGAAAGACGAAAGGAATAACCTTTAATTTCCCAAAAGTATATTTGCAATGAATATTCCAGGATGATACAGACCGTCATTCAGGAATATTCCTTCACCCCTGTCAGGAATAGCGAATTGACACTGCCGCCATCTGCGCCTTACCTTATAAACAGTCTGACAGTCAGGCTGTTATTAATTTGTTACTGATATGAATAATAAAATGTATTTCTCAGGATGACCTTAAACAAGGAAAAGAAATGAATATATTTGAACAAACACCGCCTTCACGCAGGCGCTATGGACTCGCCGCGTTCATTGGTTTGATTGCAGGGATTGTCTCCGCCTTCGTAAAATGGGGAGCAGAGGTGCCGCTTCCGCCACGAAGCCCTACCGATTTATTCACCAGCGCATGCGGACCGGAGCAATTAATAAGAGCCGCAGGTCAGATTGATTGTTCCCGCAATTTTTTAAATCCTCCTTATGTATTTTTACGCGACTGGCTGGGCATTGCTGACCCTAACGCCGCGGTTTATACCTTTGCCGGCCATATATTTAACGCGGTCGGCGTAACACATATTATTTTCTCTATCGTCTTTGCTGTAGGGTATTGTGTAGTTGCTGAAGTCTTCCCGAAAATTAAACTCTGGCAAGGTTTACTGGCGGGTGCGTTAGCGCAGCTTTTTGTTCACATGATCTCCTTCCCGCTGATGGGGCTGACACCCCCGCTGTTCGAACTGCCCTGGTACGAACACGTCTCAGAGATCGTGGGGCATTTGATCTGGTTCTGGTCGATTGAAATCATTCGTCGTGACCTTCGCAACCGCATCACGCACGAGCCCGACCCGGAGATCCCGCTGGGTAACGCACGTTAAAAAAAATGGCGCGACTTTTACAGTCGCGCCATTTTTTCAGATTGGTTCAGGTCAGGCGGTGCCGCCCACCGTCAGGTTATCCACTTTCAGCGTTGGCTGACCGACGCCAACCGGCAGGCTCTGGCCCTCTTTACCGCAGACACCAACGCCGTTATCCAGTTTCAGATCGTTACCGACCATGGAGATCTGCTGCATGGCTTCAATACCGGAGCCAATCAGGGTCGCCCCCTTCACCGCTTTGGTCACTTTGCCTTTCTCAATCAGATACGCTTCTGAAGTGGAGAAGACGAACTTACCGGAGGTGATATCTACCTGACCGCCACCAAAGTTTGGCGCGAAGATGCCGTAATCAACGGACTCGATGATCTCCTGCGGTGTGGATTTACCCGGCAACATGTAGGTGTTCGTCATACGCGGCATCGGCAGATGCGCGTAGGATTCACGACGGCCGTTGCCCGTTGGCGCAACGCCCATCAGACGCGCGTTGAGTTTGTCCTGCATGTAGCCTTTCAGTACGCCATTTTCGATCAGCACGTTGTACTGCCCGGGCGTACCTTCATCGTCGATTGAAATCGAGCCACGGCGATCCTGCATCGTGCCGTCATCAACCACGGTACAGAGTTCAGAAGAGACGCGTTGTCCCATCTGGCCGCTGAATACGGAGGTGCCGCGACGGTTAAAATCGCCTTCCAGGCCGTGGCCCACCGCTTCGTGCAGCAGCACGCCAGGCCAGCCTGCGCCGAGTACCACCGGCAATGTACCGGCGGGTGCCGCCACGGCAGACAGGTTCACAAGCGCCATGCGCACGGCTTCTTTTGCCCACGCGTCAGCGCGTGCGTCACCGTCAACATCGCCCAGGAACCAGTCATAACCAAAACGACCGCCGCCACCGCTTGAACCGCGCTCACGCTTACCGTCGTCTTCAACCTGCACGCTGACAGAAAGACGTACCAGCGGACGCACATCCGCTGCCAGCGTGCCGTCTGTCGCCGCGACCAGGATCAGTTCATAGACACCGCTCAGGCTGGCAGAGACTTCCTGCACGCGTTTATCCGCAGCGCGTGCGACTTTATCCACGCGGCGCAGGATATCCAGTTTCTCTTCACGGCTCATGCTCTGCAGGGGATCGATACTGGTATAGAGCGCAGAGTGCTGCACTTCACCCAGCGTCTTCACGCGACCGTCACCGGTTTCGCGCACGATAGTCCGCGCGGCCAGCGCGCTCTGCTCCAGTGCGGCCAGGCTAATCTGGTCGGCATAAGCAAAACCGGTTTTCTCGCCGCTGACGGCACGTACACCGACACCCTGGTCAATGTTATAAGAGCCATCTTTAATGATGCTGTCTTCTAAAACCCAGGATTCGTGATAGCTCGACTGGAAATAGAGATCGCCGTAGTCGAGACGGCGTTCGGTCAGTTGACCAAGAATGGAGAACAGGTCCTGATGGCTCAGGCCGTTCGCTGCGAGCAAATGTTCACTTACCAGGTTCAGACTCATCGTATTGCTACTCGTTCGTTGCCGCCCGTGGCGGTATATAAATCGTATTTATTGAGAGTGAGGCAATTACCTGCCCACGTCAAATCATTGCTGCGCATCTTTGCGCGGCTGGCGCAGCACTTCATTAATCTGCGGTTTATCCACCGGCCCGGTGATGCGATAGCGCAGAATAGAGACTTTGCTCCACAGCGGCCCCAGCACTTTACTGGCGGCAAACACCGCCGCACCGACAATCGGGTTCACCACAAAAGCCGCCGCGACGCCGACGGTGGCAGAAATTTCAGGTGCCACCACCGCTTCCATATCCAGTTCGCGGCGCACGAGGTTGACCGAGCCTTTCATCGCAATATCCGCTTCCAGGCCGTCCACCAGCGTATCGTCGGTATGCAGCACCCCGTCTTTGATCCATGCCGTACTGCGGATGGAGTCGTAATAGAAACCTTCGCTGAAGGTATCGCTAAAGTCGAAACGCAGCTTACGCAGCAGGGCATCAAAGCTCAACAGACGCAGTATCTGGCCCGCATGCCCGGTACTCACATCGGCAATCTCACCCTTGCCAAAGCGGGTTTTCAGAATGCCGTTCAGCGAGGCTTCATCCGGCGTCCACGGTGCCGCACGCCAGTGGAGATCGTAATTCACGTCAAATGATGACCCCCGCAGCGGCGTGCTGATGCCAAAGAAGTTAGCCACGGAATCCAGTTTATTGCCCTTGATGTCGCCCTTCAAAGAGGTTCGCTGCTCGCCCGGGTTATTAACCCACTCCCCGGCGGCCCTCAGACGGCCAAAGCCGGTGTCGATAAGTCCGCCCGAAAGGCTCAGCGTATTCCCCTTAATGGCGAAATCGCCGTCAATACGGCCATACTTTTGACCCCAAAGCCAGCACTCAGCACAGCGTAGCTGGAGATCGGGCCAGCCGCTGAAGTCGATACGGGTTGGGTTATTCAACGGCGCCGTATTTGACGGATGATCTTTTCCGCTCGCGGTGGCCGGGTTGTAGTAGAGATAGCGAATCGCCGCCTGCCACGGCGCGTTGTCGCGCATGGTCAGCGTGCCATTGATCTCGCGGCCCTGGGCTTCGACTTTTGACCCGTTCGCCGTCGGCTGTGAAACAATGCTCAGGTTATTCCACTGCTGTCCACCCAGCATCAGCGACGGCGTACGAACAGTAATGCTCTGCGGGAACTGGGCAGCCTCATCAACGTTTTGGCCCACGCCCTTCTGGAACAGGGCCAGCCACTCGGCCCCGTCCATTGGCGGCAGATTAAGCTCAATGCCGGTGTGATCGGGCAGCGGCGGCGTGGTACGGCTGTCCGTCGTCCAGATGGCTCTGTCGAGCGTGAGCTTACGGTTAAGCAGCCAGCGGCTGTTGAAATGGTTTTTCTCACCCGCACTGCCGGTCAGCGCGAAGCTGTTAAGATTGCCATCGACGTTAACCTTTATTGGCAGCGGTTGACCGGACGATTTATCCAGCGGTGCAGGCAACTGGCTCTGAATGTTTTTCAGATCGCCGGTGATATCAACTTTATAGCGCGCACCGGCGTGATAAGGCAGTTCAATTGCCACCTTGCCATTCCAGGAGACTGCACCGTTAACGGACTCCTCAATCGGCTTTGGCAGAACATCCATGCGCGATGGCTGCCAGTTGCCGTCCAGGTTGACGGCTACCTGATAAGCTTTCTCGCCCTCGGTGGTCGAGAAATCAATATTCACAGGCTGATTAAACCAGCTGGCCTTGAGCGGCTCGCTCTTCAGGTTACCGTTCTCAAAGCTAAACTGCCCGCTGAGGTTCTTCAGGGTGCTTTCAAGCGGCTTAATATACAGGCTGTTGTTATTGAGACGGACATCGCCTTTGGCGGTGGTCATTTCACCGTCGAGCGGGATATCAAGATGTAAGCGAGCACTCACATCGCCATCCAGCTGCAGCTGCTGAAGGGTGGCTGCCAGTGACTCTTTCAGCGGCGTGTCTTCAAAATAGGGGCCGACCGCTTTCCCGGGGCCGTTAATGTCGGCATCGATCAAAAGCTTCTCTTTTGAGTAATCCGGAATGTTTGCCGTCAGGTTACTGGCCGTTACGCCGCCCAGCGCCACATTGTCTGCCTTCATCCATAATCCGTCATTGATAAAATTAAGTTCAATGTCGAGATTTTTCAGCGCAGGCCAGCCCGGCTGGAAGGCAAAGGTGGCGTTGTGCAGCGGCACCAGCACCTGGAATTGACCTTCATTGTGCTTGTACGGGAAAAGATGCGGATTACCGCCATAGACCAGGGTGGCATTATCCGCCTGACCGCCCTGGATCGCGCCGCTCAGATAGTCCACCAGCGCTTTGCCCATCAGGTTCTCGGGGAAGTAGCGCCAGGCCTGAGAACCGTCGTTAGTGCTGATCCCGGCCAGAATACCCAGCCACGGCTCTTCACCTTCAGGCTGCAGATAGCGGAAATCGCCACGCGCATGCACCGCTTTGGCTTTCACATCGATATGGCGCCCATCCAGCTGGAAGCCTTTATCGTTACGCAGCCAGTTGAGCACCGCATTGCCTTGTTCAATTTCCAGCGGCGCACGGAAGACCGTTTCGTAAGGCATTCTGGCGTCATGCATATCGACCGTTAACCTGCCGTTCTCAACGCTCCCTTCCAGCTTACCGCTGAAGTTTTCCGCCCCCGGTAACATCTTCCACTGCTTCCAGGCCAGACCTTTCCATGCGGCCTGAAAACGGGTCTTTTCCGTAGCCTGAAGCGGGATATCCAGCGCCAGTGAATCTATCTTTCCGCTTGGCTGCGTTGCCAGCCAGATCTCCCCCAGGTCCGGAGAGAGCTTGGCGGCCATCGAGCGCAGACCTTCTATTGCGGCCAGATCAAGGTTGCTGGCGCGAATACGCAGCTCGTCACTGCGTTTGCTGGTCGCCCCACCGACATCCTGCTCCGGCATCCAGGCCAGCGTCAGAGCACCGCGCGGCCAGGGTTTGTTATCCATGGTGATGCGTGTGTCCGGAATGGCAAACTGCCAGCCCTCTTTCTCTTTCGTCACGTGCGCGGTGAGGTTATCGACAGAAAGTTGATGCTGCTGTTTTTCGCCCTTCCAGCTTGCGCCCCCCTGCTTAAGCCAGATATCACCGCTGGCAAATACCCCTTTCGTCAGGGTCATCCAGCCTTCAAGGCTAAAACGGGCGGTTTCCAGCTGCATATTTTGCTGTAACCAGTCGCCGAGCCACGGCTTAACATCCACGTCGTCGGCCTGCAGCCATACCTTGCCGTTATTTAACAAACCGTCGTCGTCGCGCAGATCCATACGAACCTGCATCACGCCGTGCTGGCCGTTCAGGCTGGAGAGATTCACCTGTCCTTCCGCCCGATGGCGTTCTTTGCCGTTAAGCCAGGTCAGCTGTGGGATCGCCAGTTCAGCGCGCTGCCCGGAGAGGGTAATAAAGCTCACTTCGCTGTCGCGCAGATCGAAATGATCGAACTGACGCAGGAAGAGATCGCTGAAGCGGTTGGTTTCAAGGCTCTGATTGCTATCGCCGCCGGACAGCGGGGTATTGGTCAGAAACTGAAGCTGATAAAAGGTGAGATCGCGGAACTGCCAGCGAAAATGGAGCAGGCTTTGCCAGACATCCAGCGCCAGGGTGACGCGTTTGATTTTCAGATAGCCGCCATCTTTCAGGCTGGCATTGATATCCCGGACATCAAGCGTCGGACCAAAATTCTGCCAGCTGGCGCTTATCTGGCTCACGTCCACCGGGACACCGGTGGTGGATTCGATTTTTGCCAGCAGCTGCGGACGCCAGCTGTCCAGATGTGGTAAAACGAGGCGCAGCCCGCTCACGAGCAACGCGACAATCACGACCAGCGTTGCCCCTGTAAGCAATAAAATCCCCGGCAATCGCCTCACTCATCTCTCCTTGTCAGCTTTGGTCACGCGGCGTACCGCGTATTACATCATCACGACGTCAAACTGCTCCTGGTTATAGAGCGGTTCGATTTGAACTTTTACCTGTTTGCCGACAAAGATTTCCACTTCCGCCAGCGCGTGCGACTCTTCGCCTTTCAGCGCTTCAGCCACCGCAGGGGAAGCATAGACCAGAAAACGATCGGAGTCGT
The DNA here is from genome assembly GCF_029967775.1 of Enterobacter sp. V89_11. NCBI lineage: Bacteria > Pseudomonadati > Pseudomonadota > Gammaproteobacteria > Enterobacterales > Enterobacteriaceae > Enterobacter > Enterobacter sp. V89_11. The sequence goes on from NZ_JASCAN010000013.1 coordinate 81,018, forward strand.
AGGCATGATGAACGCGAACGATTTCACGCATGATCTCGTAGCAGACGGTCTCAACCGTCTTTACTGTGCCACGTCCGTGGCAGGTTGGGCATTCATTGCACAGCACATGCTCCACGCTTTCGCGGGTACGCTTACGCGTCATTTCCACCAGCCCCAGCTGTGAGAAGCCGTTGATGCTGGTTTTTACGCGATCTTTACTCAGCGCCTGCTCCAGCGAGTGCAGCACACGACGGCGATGGTCTTCATTACTCATATCGATAAAGTCGATGATGATAATGCCACCCAGATTGCGCAGGCGAAGCTGGCGGGCGATGGCCTGCGTGGCTTCGATGTTGGTATTAAAGATGGTGTCATCCAGGTTGCGATGGCCGACAAACGCGCCGGTGTTGATATCCACCGTCGTCATCGCTTCGGTCTGATCGATGATCAGATAGCCGCCGGACTTCAGTTCAACCTTGCGTTCCAGCGCACGCTGGATCTCATTTTCGACGTCATAGAGATCGAAGATAGGCTGACGCCCCGTGTAATGCTCCAGCAGGCCAGGCATTTCGGGAATGTATTCGGCAGTAAATTCCAGCAGTGCTTCATAGGTCAGGCGGGAATCCACGCGAATTCTGTCGAGCTGTGCATCGGCAAAATCACGCAGGACGCGCTGAGCCAGCGCCAGTTCGCCGTAAAGCTGGTAGCGGGTCTGGTTGCGTTTTTTACGCTCCATGACTTTGGTCCAGACGCGCTTGAGGTAGGCCGCATCAGACGCCAGATCGTCTTCACTGATCCCTTCTGCGGCGGTACGGATGATAAACCCGCCCTGTTCATCGCAGTAAGCGCTGACCACTTTTTTAAGACGCTCGCGCTCGCTTTCGCTTTCAATGCGCTGCGAAACGCCCACGTGCGACGCGCCAGGCATGAAGACCAGATAGCGGGAAGGCAAGGTAATGTCGGTAGTCAGACGGGCGCCTTTTGTGCCCAGCGGATCTTTGACGACCTGTACCATCAGATCCTGGCCCTGACGCACCAGTTCGGAGATATCGCGCACGGCAAACTGCTTTTGCTCTTCGCCCGCGACGCACTCGGTATGCGGCATAATGTCGGAGGCATGTAAAAATGCCGCCTTATCCAGTCCAATATCTACAAAAGCCGCCTGCATACCCGGTAGTACACGACTGACACGACCTTTGTAGATATTGCCTACTATTCCGCGCCGCGCTTCACGCTCAATATGAATTTCCTGAAGAATGCCACCATCAATATAGGCCACACGGGTTTCCGATGGCGTTACGTTTACCAACAATTCAGCCGTCATAATTATCCCTTCCCTCACGCAGTGAGTTAAAATTGCTCAGCAACTCATACGTTTCCACCAGCGGTAAGCCGACTACGGCGTGATAGCTGCCATTAATCTTCCTGACAAAACAGCCACCCAGCCCCTGAATACCGTATGCACCTGCCTTATCCATCGGTTCACCGCTGGTGATATAAGCGGCGATCTCGTCGTCGGTAAGCACTCTGAATGTCACGTCCGTCACCACCAGGCAGTCCAGCACGTGCTGGCTGTCCGCCAGCGCGACGGCGGTCATTACCTGATGTGTTTGTCCGGACATTTTGCGCAGCATGCGCGCCGCATGTTCAGCGTCGTGCGGTTTCTCAAGCACTTCACCGTTAAGAATAACGATGGTATCTGCCCCCAGCACCGGCAAGTCACGCGGCGTTTGCGCCACGCCTGCCTGCGCTTTCTCACGCGCCAGTCGAGAAACGTACTGCTGGGCACTTTCGCCTTCAGCGCGTTTCTCTTCGATGCCCGTAACAATGCGTTCAAAGGAGACGCCCAGTTGAGTGAGCAACTCCTGACGACGCGGAGAACCAGAAGCAAGATATAGAGACGTCATAGAAACCTTTTATTGCACAGCAAACTGCTGGCGAACCTTACGCATCAGCAGGAACAGCCACGGCCAGAGCACACCGTTTACTACACTACTCCAGAACACTTCCGGTCGGAAAGAGACGTTGATCACTAAAAACTCTGCCCAGAAAACAACGATATCCGCAGCAAGCGACAACAACATCACCACCAGCGCCTGTTGCCAGAGCGCGAGGTTACGAAAGAGCTGGAATTTAAGTGCGACGAGGTACGCAATAATACTCATGGACAAGGCGCGCACGCCAAGCGTAGAGCCACTAATGAGATCCAGTATGGCACCCATCACAAAACCTGTGCCGACATTTACGCGGTGCGGCAGGGCAAGGATCCAGTAGAGCAAAATGAGCAATACCCAGTTTGGCCGGAAAACGAGAATGTCGTCCGGCCAGGGCATGATTTGAAGTAACAGCGCAATGAGAAATGAGAGCCAGATAACCCAGCGTCCCTGGCTACGATAACTTGCCACTACTGCCCTCCCGAGGAGAGTTTAGGCGGTGGCGGTGCATCCGGCAGCGGCTGCGTTAGCCCCGTAGCAGGGGCCGGTACTGGCGCAGGGGGTCCCATGGCATCCGGTGCCGGCAGAACCTGCGGCATCATTTGCATCAGGCGTTCATTCGCGACGCGATGAACATCTTCAGGCGTCATGGGGTTAGCACCATTGCGGTCGGCGCCCCACAGCAGCAGCAGGTAGCGAAGACGCTGTAAACCTGCGGTTGGACGCGCCTGAATCACGGTATAGGCACGCTGCGTATCAAGCTTCACCGAAGAGACAACCGCAACCGGATACCCTTCAGGGAAACGTCCACCCAGACCCGACGTCACCAGAACGTCGCCCACACGAATGTCCGTGTTAGCCGGCAGATGTTCCAGCTGGAGATCGTCGGTACACCCGTTACCGGCCGCGATGACGCGAATGTCATTACGCAGTACCTGAATCGGCAACGCATGCGTGGCATCGCAGATCAGCAGAACGCGGCTGGTCAGTTTGGCCACAGCAACAACCTGGCCTACAACGCCTTTATCACTGATAACAGGCTGACCTTCATACACACCGTTCACGCTCCCTTTGTCGATCACAACCTGATCGCTGTAGGGATCGTTGACGGTGGAGATCACCTGCGTCACCATCTTCTGCTCATCCTGACGCAGCGGCGAGCCAAGCAGCTCACGCAGACGCGCGTTTTCCTGCTTATATTGTCCCAGCATCAGTAGCTCGCTGTTTTTCAACAGCAGTTCCTGACGTAATGCCCGGTTTTCGAGTTCGAGTTGGTCACGTGAAGACAACGTTTGAGAAACGGAGTCGAGCAACTCACGGGGACCATTTGAAATAAAGTAGAAAGGACTGACGGCGGTATCCATGTACGTTCTGATCTGACTGAACGTACCGAGGCGGCTATCGGCAATAATGACCCCAAGCGCAACCAGGACCGCCAGAATGAGGCGAAACTGTAGCGATGGGCCACGGCTAAAAATTGGCTTCATAGGCTATGCGTATTCTCGTGTCAGAGAGAAAGGGTAGCGATACGCTACCCTTTCACAATGACTACTCTTCGCTGAACAAGTCGCCGCCGTGCATGTCGATCATTTCCAGCGCCTTGCCACCGCCACGGGCGACGCAAGTCAGTGGATCTTCTGCAACTACGACAGGAATACCTGTCTCTTCCATTAACAGGCGGTCGAGGTTACGCAGCAGCGCACCACCACCGGTCAGAACCATACCGCGCTCGGAGATGTCAGACGCCAGTTCTGGTGGGCACTGTTCCAGAGCAACCATCACTGCGCTCACGATACCGGTCAGAGGTTCCTGCAGCGCTTCCAGAATTTCGTTGGAGTTCAGGGTAAAGCCGCGTGGAACACCTTCAGCCAGGTTACGGCCGCGAACTTCGATTTCACGCACTTCATCGCCCGGGTAAGCGGAACCGATTTCATGCTTGATACGCTCAGCGGTCGCTTCGCCGATCAGGGAACCGTAGTTACGACGCACATAATTAATGATGGCTTCGTCGAAACGATCGCCACCAATACGCACGGAAGAGGAGTACACCACGCCGTTCAGGGAGATAACGGCCACTTCAGTGGTACCACCACCGATATCCACCACCATAGAACCGGTCGCTTCAGAAACAGGCAGACCCGCACCGATTGCCGCCGCCATTGGCTCTTCAATCAGGAACACTTCACGCGCGCCTGCACCCTGGGCTGATTCACGGATTGCGCGACGTTCAACCTGGGTGGCACCAACCGGCACACACACCAGAACACGCGGGCTTGGGCGCATGAAGCTGTTGCTGTGAACCTGCTTGATGAAGTGCTGAAGCATTTTTTCAGTCACGAAGAAGTCAGCGATAACGCCGTCTTTCATTGGGCGGATTGCGGCGATGTTGCCAGGGGTACGTCCCAGCATCTGCTTCGCGTCATGACCCACCGCGGCTACGCTTTTCGGCGAGCCGGCACGATCCTGACGAATGGCCACAACGGAAGGCTCATTCAATACGATGCCTTGTCCTTTAACGTAAATAAGGGTATTCGCGGTACCCAGGTCAATGGACAGGTCATTGGAAAACATGCCACGAAATTTTTTCAACATACTAAGGGATAATCCTGAAAGCTGGGGCGGAAAACAAAATCCGCTTACTTTACCAACCACACGCAGCAGCGACAAGGCGCAAAAATCATCTGCAGCGGTGAAAATTTGTGCAGTACGTATCCTGATGTTACAAATCTTTCCCTGATTCCCTCAGGGCTGAGTACACAGTAGCGTCCCTCACTGACATTTGTAACCCGCTAAAGGTCGTTCACTGGCTTTTTGCTCGTCATACTCAAAGCTACAGGCGCGATATTCTACGTGAAAACGGATTAAACGGCAGGTCAAACAGAGTATCTTTGCAAATATTTTTTCACATTGGTGTCAAGCGGCTGAGAGGAGGCAAAAAAATCCCCCTGACCGCCCGTCACACCGCGCTCTGTCAACATCTGCCATTCGCTTCTGGAGCGCACGCCCGTGGCAAAGACTTGTGTTCGCGTTCCCTTGCACGCTTCCACCAGACTCTGTACCAGCAGCTGGTTTTCCGTGCGCTTTTCAATGTTCCTTACCAGCCCCGGATGCAGCTTTAATAACTCCACATCCAGTTCCTTAATCCAGTTAGTACTGACCAGCGTTAAACCCGCCTGCGTGACCGCGACACGGGCACCTAGCGCATTAATCAACCGTACTACCGGACGTAACCGGCTGATGTGTTGACCCACATCCGCCTCAGCAAGTTCAAAAATAATGTGTTTGCGTTGCGATTTTTCGCATTGCATTAATGTATCACGCAACCACCGCTGAAAACGCGGGCGAATTAACGACTCCACGGTAACCTGTAGCGCCAGGTTTTCTTCGGGCCAGAAGGATAAAAACGGCATGAGTCGGGTGATCTGCTGGCGGTCATACTCTTCAGAAAGCCCAAACTGCAGCACCATCGGTAAATATTCCGCGGAGATGACCTCTTCCGTACCGTCAAAAATACGGCACATCAGCTCACGGTGATGAACGTTCCCGTTTTTCATCACCGCCGGTTTTTGATAAATGCGCGGCCCGCCGCGGCTGAGCATTTGCTCTATTAACGTTCGCCAGCGCACATTGCCGCGCCCTTTTTCTGGTAACGAATCGTCGTACACTGCCCAGCCGTTAGCGCCCTGCAACACGGCGTTGCGGGTTGCCGCTTCAGCATGTTCCATCACCTGTTCCGTCGACTGGCCGCCGCGCCAGGCACAGATGCCCATATGAACCATATCGTCCCTGTCGAGCATTTTGCTCTGCGGCAGCGCATCCACCGCTTTCAGCAGCTGGCTGGCGATGCTTTCTGACTCTTTCAGCGTACGGTGAGGCAGCAGCACGGCAAAGTCGCTGCGGTGATAACGGGCCAGCAGCGCACCCGGATAACGCATAATAAAGGTGGAGAGCAGGTTGATCAGCGTAAAGAGATTCTCTTCCGCCACGCGCTGTCCCCAGGTGTCGCGCAGCAGATCGAAATCAGGCAGGCGAATCATCATGACAACACCGTGCGTCCCGACTTTTTCCGGATCGTCCAGTAACGTGGCCAGTTGATTATCAAAGAAAAGACGGTTATTCAGCCCGGTTTTATTATCCTGCGCAGCGTAAGAGCGGATCAGTGTGTCCATACGGCTGCGCTGGTCGCTGGCGAACTGAATTTCTGAGAGCAGCGTATCCAGCGCACTGCTGGCACGTGCAGGCCATTCATGGATCGAGCCACGCACCTGCGGGCCGCGTTCACCGTTCAGTATTCGCACGGAACGCATCTCCAGCAGTTCCTGACCAGAGAGCTGACGGCGCAGCCAGCGAACCGCGAGAAAAATCAGCAGGACAATAAACGCGACGGCGACGGTGAGCGGCGCGGTGGTCATCATCGAGCGGAAGTAGCTGGCCATTGGATCGAGGTAGACCATGTTTATGGTCATGCCCGGGTTTTTAAGGGAGTGCACCGTCACTTCCCGGTACTGGCTTACCACGCCCGCAGGCCGATAGCTGTCCTGCCGGGCATGGCTTAAAACATTATGCTTTCCCTGCAGAATGTCGATTTGGACAATATCGACAGGCACCATCAACTCATCCAGCTCGCGGGACAGCGCCGGCAGCGGGGTGGTGAGGAGACGATTATCAATCACCGACGCGACAGACTGCACCCGATTAACCAGCTTGTCCTGAATGGCGTTATAAAAGCTCAGAGAACAGCCAAGGAGCGTGACAAAAATGGTCAGCCCCGTCAGTAAGGTGATAAAAGCCGAGAACTTCGTCGTTAATCGCATCCTTGAGATAACTCCGTGGGTTGAGGGGTTAGCGAGTAAGCGCTAACTTGCATTTCAAATGCGGCATACTATCAAACCTGGCGTATCTGGCAATTTATTGCGTTAAATCGGCATTGCTTTTCCCTGAGGGAGTATAGTCTTCAGGAGCTATTTTCCAATCATCTGAGTCGTGAGGACCCTGTATGCAGGCTTTGATCTTAGAACAGCAGGACGGCAAAACGCTTGCCTCGGTGCAGGCCGTTGAAGAGAGCCGACTGCCGGCAGGCGAAGTGACCGTCGACATCGACTGGTCCAGTTTAAATTATAAAGATGCGCTGGCTATTACCGGGAAGGGTAAAATCATCCGAAATTTCCCTATGGTGCCAGGTATCGATTTTGCGGGCCGGGTTCATGCGAGCGAAGATCCGCGCTTCCATGCCGGCCAGCAGGTGCTGCTCACGGGCTGGGGCGTGGGTGAAAATCACTGGGGTGGGCTGGCGACACAGGCGCGCGTGAAAGGCGACTGGCTGGTGCCGATGCCACAAGGCCTGGATGGTCGTAAAGCGATGATCATCGGTACCGCAGGCTTTACCGCCATGCTGTGCGTGATGGCGCTGGAAGATGCCGGTATTCGCCCTGAATCGGGTGAGATCGTCGTGACCGGTGCCAGCGGTGGTGTGGGCAGTACGGCGGTGACATTGCTGCACAAACTGGGTTACCAGGTTGCGGCAGTTTCCGGGCGCGAGAGCACCCACGCATACTTGCGTCAGCTCGGCGCTAATCGCATCCTGAGCCGCGACGAGTTTTCCGAAACCCGTCCACTGGAAAAACAGCTCTGGGCAGGTGCGGTAGATACCGTCGGTGACAAAGTGCTGGCAAAAGTGCTGGCGCAGATGAACTACGGCGGCTGCGTGGCAGCCTGTGGTCTGGCGGGCGGTTTTGCCCTGCCCACCACCGTGATGCCCTTTATTCTGCGTAACGTTCGCCTGCAGGGTGTTGATTCCGTGATGACCCCGGCGGCGCGCCGCATTGCGGCCTGGGAACGTCTGCAGCGCGATTTGCCGGACACGTTCTTTACTCAGAGCGCAACCGAAATCACGCTTAGCCAGGCGCCTGAATATGCCAGCAAGATCATGGACAACCAGTTCCACGGCCGCGCGCTGGTGAAAATTGCCTAATCTTCAAATTTTCGTGACATATTCGCGCTAATCCCTCTCCTCCGTCATGCTTAGAAAAACGCATGACGGAGGATGCCATGAAAACCCGAAAACTGACGGAAGCCGACGTAACGTCTGAATCTGTCTTTATGTTACAGCGCCGCCAGATCCTGAAAATGCTTGGCATCAGCGCCACCGCACTGACGCTTTCCCCTGCGGCTCATGCCGACCTGCTCGACTGGTTTAAAGGTAACGATCGCCCCAAAGCCCCTTCCGGCGCCCCGCTCACCTTTACGAAGCCCGCTCAGTGGCAAAACACACTGACGCTCACGCCGGAAGACAAAGTGACCGGCTATAACAATTTCTACGAATTTGGTCTCGATAAGGCCGATCCTGCGGCCAACGCGGGGAGTATGAAAACCGATCCGTGGACGCTGAAAATCGACGGTGAAGTGGCAAAACCGCTGACGCTGGACCATCACGATCTCACCACCCGTTTCCCACTGGAAGAGCGTATCTACCGCATGCGCTGCGTGGAAGCCTGGTCGATGGTTGTGCCCTGGGTAGGCTTCCCGCTGCATAAACTGCTGGCGATGGTTGAACCCACCAGCAACGCAAAATATGTCTCTTTCCAGACGCGCTACGCCCCGGACGAGATGCCGGGCCAGAAAGATCGGTTTATCGGCGGTGGGCTTGCGTATCCGTATGTCGAAGGGTTACGGCTCGACGAAGCGATGCATCCTCTTACGCTACTGACCGTCGGTGTTTACGGCAAAGCACTCCCGCCGCAGAACGGCGCGCCTGTTCGCTTAACGGTGCCGTGGAAGTACGGTTTTAAAGGGATTAAATCTATCGTCAGCATTAAGCTCACCCGCGAACGTCCACCCACGACCTGGAACCTGGCGGCGCCCGACGAATATGGCTTTTTTGCCAATGTGAACCCGCACGTCGATCATCCCCGCTGGTCACAGGCCACCGAGCGATTTATCGGTTCCGGCGGCGCGCTGGATGTGAAGCGTCAGCCGACACTGCTGTTTAACGGCTACGCTGATGAAGTGGCGTCGCTTTACCGTGGCCTTAATTTACGGGAGAACTTCTGAGTGCGTTTAACGGCAAAACAGATAACCTGGCTGAAAGTGCTGTTGCACTTAGCCGGGTTGCTTCCTTTTATCTGGTTATTCTGGGCCGCCAGCCAGGGGCTTTTTAGCGCTGATCCGGCAAAGGATATCCAGCACTTTACCGGTCGGATGGCTCTGAAATTTTTACTGGCGACCTTGCTGGTGTCACCGTTAGCGCGCTACGCTAAACAGCCATTATTGATACGCACCCGCCGGCTTTTGGGGCTATGGTGTTTTGCCTGGGCAACGCTCCATTTGACCAGCTACGCCTTGCTGGAACTGGGCATTAACAACCTGGCACTGCTGGGCCGCGAACTGGTTACCCGTCCGTACCTGACGTTAGGTATCGTGAGCTGGCTGGTGTTACTGGCCTTAGCACTGACATCAACGCAATATGCACAACGTACATTGGGCAGGCGCTGGCAACTGCTGCACAACTTCGTCTATCTTGTCGCGATCCTCGCACCCATCCATTATCTGTGGTCGGTGAAGATCCTCTCCCCGCAGCCCATACTCTACGCGCTGCTGGCTGTGGCGCTTTTAGCATGGCGTTACAAGAAGTTCCGTCAGTGGTTGCGATAATTCGCGAAACTGTGCGTTTTCCCGCAGAATCCCTGTCAACCGCGAATCTTTTTCGGATAGCGGTTGATAATCTTCCCTGATAAGACCAGTATTTAGCTGCCAAATGCTACGAAATCGTTATAATGTGCGACTTTGGTTTACCCGACAGCGGTTTTAGGCCTCTGAAAAGGTGACAATCGTGCTTCGAAGGTATATTTTGTTTTTTACCGGAGAATCGCAGGAGATAGCGGCACAATGGCTGATAAGTTCCATATCTTAGTTTTAAACGGACCGAACCTGAACATGCTCGGCACCCGCGAGCCAGAGAAGTACGGCTCGCTAACATTGAGTGAAATTGTTAACCGTCTGAGCACGGAAGCAACGTCGCTGAATGTGGATTTGGATCATTTTCAGTCGAACGCGGAGTACGCAATCATCGACCGTATTCATCAGGCTAAAGACACTGTGGACTATATCCTGATCAATCCGGCCGCGTTTACGCACACCAGTGTTGCTATTCGCGACGCACTGCTCGCAGTGAGTATCCCGTTTATCGAGATCCACCTGAGCAATGTGCACGCCCGAGAGCCGTTCCGCCACCATTCCTATCTATCAGATATCGCCGCTGGCGTTATTTGCGGACTGGGCGCTGACGGCTATTCATACGCTTTACAGACAGCGGTAAAACGCTTGTCACAATCACACTAAACAAGAGTACGGAACCCACTCATGGATATTCGTAAGATTAAAAAACTGATCGAGCTGGTTGAAGAATCAGGCATCTCCGAACTGGAAATTTCTGAAGGCGAAGAGTCTGTACGCATCAGCCGTGCAGCCCCAGCCGCTAGCTTCCCGGTAATGCAGCAGGCTTATGCTGCGCCAGTGCAGCAGCCTGCGCTTTCCGCAGCCGTTGCACCAGCAGCTGAAGCCGCACCTGCCGCTGCAGCAGAAATCAGTGGTCACATCGTACGTTCCCCAATGGTTGGTACTTTCTACCGCACCCCGAGCCCGGACGCGAAAGCGTTCATCGAAGTGGGTCAGAAAGTCAACGCAGGCGATACCCTGTGCATCGTTGAAGCGATGAAAATGATGAACCAGATCGAAGCAGACAAATCAGGCACTGTGAAAGCGATTCTGGTCGAAAGTGGTCAGCCGGTTGAATTTGACGAGCCGCTGGTCGTCATCGAGTAACGAGGCGAACATGCTGGATAAAATTGTTATCGCCAACCGCGGCGAGATTGCACTGCGTATTCTTCGTGCCTGTAAAGAACTGGGCATCAAGACCGTCGCTGTGCACTCAAGCGCGGATCGCGATTTAAAACACGTATTGCTGGCGGATGAGACGGTCTGTATTGGCCCGGCTCCGTCCGTAAAAAGCTATCTGAACATCCCGGCTATCATCAGCGCCGCTGAAATCACCGGCGCGGTGGCAATTCATCCGGGTTATGGCTTCCTTTCTGAGAACGCCAACTTTGCTGAGCAGGTTGAGCGCTCTGGCTTTATCTTCATCGGCCCGAAAGCTGACACTATCCGCCTGATGGGCGACAAAGTGTCCGCAATCACCGCGATGAAAAAAGCCGGTGTTCCAACCGTACCGGGCTCTGACGGTCCTCTGACCGACGACATGGATGCTAACCGTGCTCATGCGAAACGCATTGGCTATCCGGTTATCATCAAGGCGTCCGGCGGCGGCGGCGGTCGCGGTATGCGCGTTGTGCGTAGCGATGCTGAACTGGCTCAGTCCATCTCCATGACCAAAGCGGAAGCGAAAGCAGCTTTCAGCAATGACATGGTGTACATGGAAAAATACCTGGAAAACCCACGCCACATCGAAATTCAGGTGCTGGCTGACGGTCAGGGTAACGCTATCTATCTGGCAGAACGTGACTGCTCCATGCAGCGTCGTCACCAGAAAGTGGTTGAAGAAGCGCCAGCACCGGGCATTACGCCGGAACTGCGTCGCTACATCGGCGAGCGTTGTGCTAAAGCCTGTGTCGATATCGGCTATCGCGGTGCGGGTACTTTCGAGTTCCTGTTCGAAAACGGCGAGTTCTACTTCATTGAGATGAACACCCGTATTCAGGTAGAACACCCGGTTACCGAAATGATTACCGGCGTTGACCTGATCAAAGAACAGCTGCGTATCGCTGCGGGTCAGCCTCTGTCCATCAAACAGGAAGAAGTTGTGGTCAAAGGCCATGCGGTGGAATGCCGTATCAACGCCGAAGACCCGAATACCTTCCTGCCAAGCCCGGGTAAAATCACGCGTTTCCACGCGCCGGGTGGCTTTGGTGTGCGTTGGGAGTCTCATATCTACGCGGGTTACACCGTACCCCCGTACTATGACTCCATGATCGGTAAGCTTATCTGCTACGGCGAAAACCGTGACGTGGCAATTGCCCGCATGAAGAACGCCCTGCAGGAGCTGATCATCGACGGTATCAAAACCAACGTTGAACTGCAGATGCGTATCATGAGCGACGAGCACTTCCAGAATGGTGGGACTAACATCCACTATCTGGAGAAAAAACTCGGTCTGCAAGAGAAGTAAGCGCGCAGTCACGCCAAAAAGGCCGGATAATCCGGCCTTTTTTTATTTCTGGGGATCGGAAAGCCCCATCATGTACAATCCCCGCTTTATTCATCCACAAGGGACAAAAAATGGACAAGCGTTTTGTTCAGGCCCATAAAGAAGCGCGATGGGCGCTGTGGCTGACCCTTCTCTATCTTGCCGCATGGTTGGTGACCGCTTACTTACCTGACTCGGCTATTGGCATTACCGGCCTGCCTCACTGGTTCGAAATGGCCTGCCTGCTGGTGCCGCTGGTCTTTATCCTGCTGTGCTGGGCAATGGTGAAATTTATCTACCGGGATATCCCGCTGGAGGATGATGATGCAGCTTGAAGTCATTCTGCCGCTGGTCGCGTACCTGGTGGTCGTGTTTGGTTTGTCCGTTTATGCAATGCGTAAGAGGACAACCGGCACTTTCCTGAATGAGTATTTCCTCGGCAGTCGCTCGATGGGCGGTGTCGTGCTGGCCATGACGCTTACCGCCACCTATATCAGCGCCAGCTCGTTTATCGGTGGCCCCGGTGCAGCCTATAAATACGGGTTAGGCTGGGTGCTGCTGGCAATGATTCAGCTGCCTGCCGTCTGGCTCTCGCTGGGTATACTGGGTAAAAAGTTTGCCATTCTGGCACGCCGTTATAACGCCGTGACGCTCAACGATATGCTGTTTGCGCGCTACCAGAGCCGTCTGCTGGTGTGGCTGGCAAGCTTAAGCCTGCTGGTCGCGTTTATTGGTGCAATGACGGTGCAGTTCATCGGCGGGGCACGTCTGCTGGAAACCGCTGCTGGGATCCCCTATGAGACGGGCCTTATCATCTTTGGGGTGAGCATTGCGCTGTATACCGCGTTTGGCGGATTTCGCGCCAGCGTGCTGAACGATACGCTGCAGGGGATGGTGATGCTCGTCGGCACAATCGTTCTGCTGGTGGGAATTGTTCACGCCGCAGGTGGTCTGAGCCATGCCGTTGAAACTCTGGAAGCGATTGACCCGAAACTGATTTCCCCGCAGGGTGCGGATGATATCCTTTCGCCAACATTTATGACGTCGTTCTGGGTGCTGGTGTGCTTTGGTGTTATTGGCCTGCCGCATACCGCCGTGCGTTGTATCTCGTATAAAGACAGCAAAGCCGTTCACCGGGGTATTATTATCGGGACGGTCGTTGTTGCAATCCTGATGTTCGGCATGCATCTGGCGGGTGCGTTAGGACGTGCGGTGATCCCCGACCTTACGGTTCCCGATTTGGTGATCCCGACCCTGATGGTCAAAGTGCTTCCGCCTTTTGCCGCGGGGATATTCCTCGCCGCGCCAATGGCCGCCATAATGTCGACCATTAACGCCCAGCTACTGCAGAGTTCCGCTACGATCATTAAAGATCTCTATCTGAACCTGCGTCCTGAGCAGGTTCAAAATGAACGACGCCTTAAGCGTATGTCGGCGGTGATTACGCTCGTTTTAGGCGCGCTGCTGCTGTTAGCCGCATGGCGTCCGCCGGAGATGATCATCTGGCTGAACCTGCTGGCGTTTGGCGGCCTTGAAGCCGTCTTCCTGTGGCCGCTGGTATTGGGCCTCTACTGGGAGCGCGCCAACGCTGCCGGCGCCCTGAGCGGCATGATTGTCGGCGGTGTGCTGTATGCCGTGCTAGCTACATTTAAAATTCAGTACCTGGGCTTCCATCCTATTGTGCCTTCGTTACTGTTAAGTTTACTGGCGTTTGTGGTCGGGAACCGTTTCGGTCAGCCTGTCCCACAGCCCGCTACGATTTCTACTGATAAATAAAGAGTTTTGCCATGCCGTGGATCCAACTAAAACTGAATACAACCGGCGCTAACGCCGAAGAGCTAAGCGATGCGCTGATGGAAGCCGGTTCGGTCTCCATCACCTTCCAGGACACGCATGACACGCCGGTGTTTGAGCCACTGCCGGGCGAAACCCGCCTGTGGGGTGATACCGACGTTATTGGCCTGTTTGATGCAGAAACTGACATGAAAGAGGTTGTCGCGATCCTGGAAAATCATCCGCTGCTGGGTGCGGGTTTTGCACACAAAATTGAACAGCTGGAAGACAAAGACTGGGAACGCGAGTGGATGGATAACTTCCACCCAATGCAGTTCGGTAAACGTCTGTGGATCTGCCCGAGCTGGCGTGACGTTCCGGATGAAAACGCGGTAAACGTGATGCTGGATCCGGGCCTGGCATTTGGGACCGGTACTCACCCGACGACTTCTCTGTGCCTGCAGTGGCTGGACAGTCTGGATCTGGACGGCAAGACGGTGATCGACTTCGGATGCGGATCCGGGATCCTCGCTATCGCGGCGCTGAAACTGGGCGCGGCCAAAGCCATTGGGATCGATATCGATCCACAGGCTATTCAGGCCAGCCGTGATAACGCTGAACGCAACGGCGTTTCTGACCGTCTTGAACTGTATCTGCCGGATGCGCAGCCAGAAGCCATGAAAGCCGATGTGGTGGTGGCGAACATTCTGGCCGGCCCATTACGCGAACTGGCCCCGTTAATCAGCGTACTGCCCGTTGACGGCGGTCTGCTGGGACTTTCCGGGATCCTGGCAAGCCAGGCTGACAGCGTTTGCGAAGCCTACGCCGATCTTTTCGCCCTCGATCCGGTGGTCGAAAAAGAAGAGTGGTGTCGTATTACGGGCCGTAAAAAGTAAGCCATTGGCGTGGTCATCTGACCACGCCTCTCTTCCTCCGATAATCCTCTCCTCCTATGCCCTTCTCCGGTAAAATACCCACACAAATCATATTGATAAAAATGGTTTGAACCACAATAATTCACCGGAAGAATACTATGACCCACTTTACTGGCAAGGCAGCGCTCTTTGCGCTGAGCATTATCTCGGCTTCAGCCTGCGCATCACACTGGAGCTACGAAGGCGAAGGCGCACCGGAACACTGGGGCGAACTGGACGAGGCTTACAAAACCTGTCAAAGCGGGATGAATCAGTCCCCCATCAACATTGAATCCACCGCGAACGCGCACCTCTCCCCGCTGCAAACGCATTACATTGATGGCCCTGTGACGCTGACGAACAACGGCCATACCATTCAGGCAAGTGAAAAGCCGGAAACCCGCGATATCCTTACCCTCGATAAGCAAACCTGGACCCTGCAACAGTTCCATTTCCACGCGCCGAGCGAAAACACCGTGCATGGCAAGAAATTTGCGATGGAAATGCATCTGGTGCACAAAAACGCGGCCGGTGAGCTGGCGGTGGTGGCGGTCATGTTCGATAAAGGGGCCGCGAACCCGGAACTGAATAAGCTGTGGAGCGTCATGCCTGAGCAGGCCGAACAGAACGTCTCCATTAAGCAGGATCTCAATCTGAACAAGCTGATTCCAAAAGATAAAACATACTGGCGCTTTAGCGGCTCGCTGACCACGCCGCCGTGCTCAGAGGGGGTAACCTGGATTGTACTGAAGCACCCGCTGACCGTCTCTGCAGAGCAGCTTGAGAAATTCTCCCACACGATGCACCACGAAAATAACCGCCCGGTACAACCCCTTCATGGTCGCGTAGTCGTCGAATAATGCGCATTTTTCGCATGCAGATCATGTTCTAAAATGCGACTCAGATCGCAAACAAGCGGGATAATCTGCTGCTAAAAACAGCAGATTATCCCGCTCAAGTGATGCATTTATTCAGAAATGATGAGAAGTTACGGGAAATTGTAAGCGGCTATAAAATAATCATTCCATCATAACTTTATGATTTAACAGGTTTATAATTTTCACCTGAAGGACAGAGCGGCGATTCCTTGATCTACAACAGTGGATTGTTCAAAGTTTGGCCTTTCATCTCGTGCAAAAAATGCGTAATATACGCCGCCTTGCAGTCACAGTATGGTCATTTCTTAACTCATGCGCATCGGACACTACCAGCTTAGAAATCGCCTGATCGCAGCCCCAATGGCAGGTATTACCGACCGGCCGTTCAGGACGCTGTGCTATGAGATGGGGGCAGGTTTAACCGTTTCCGAGATGATGTCGTCTAACCCACAAGTGTGGGAAAGCGATAAGTCCCGCCTTCGGATGGTGCACGTTGATGAACCAGGTATTCGCACCGTGCAAATTGCCGGAAGCGTGCCTGAAGAGATGGCAGATGCCGCGCGGATTAACGTGGAAAGTGGCGCCCAGATTATTGATATCAATATGGGTTGCCCGGCCAAGAAAGTGAATCGCAAGCTTGCAGGTTCAGCCCTTCTGCAATACCCCGACCAGGTGAAGTCTATCCTGACCGCGGTTGTCAGCGCAGTGGACGTTCCTGTTACGTTGAAGATTCGCACGGGTTGGTCGCCGGAACACCGTAACTGTGTAGAGATTGCCCAACTGGCCGAAGACTGTGGCATTCAGGCCCTGACCATCCATGGACGCACTCGCGCCTGTTTGTTCAATGGTGAAGCTGAATACGACAGCATTCGGGCAGTTAAGCAGAAAGTTTCCATTCCGGTTATCGCGAATGGTGACATTACTGACCCGCTTAAAGCCAGAGCTGTGCTCGACTATACGGGAGCTGATGCTCTGATGATAGGACGTGCCGCTCAGGGAAGACCCTGGATCTTTCGGGAAATCCAGCATTATCTGGACACTGGGGAGTTGCTTGCCCCACTGCCACTGGCAGAGGTAAAGCGCTTGCTTTGTTCGCATGTTCGGGAATTGCATGACTTTTATGGTCAGGCAAAAGGGTACCGAATTGCGCGTAAACACGTATCCTGGTATCTCCAGGAGCACGCTCCAAATGACCAGTTTCGGCGCACATTCAACGCCATAGAGGATGCCAGCGTACAGCTGGAGGCGTTGGAGGCATACTTCGAAAATCTTGCGTAATGAAATAAAGAGCTGACAGAACTATGTTCGAACAACGCGTAAATTCTGACGTACTGACCGTTTCTACCGTTAACTCTCAGGATCAGGTAACTCAAAAGCCCCTGCGTGACTCGGTTAAACAGGCACTGAAGAACTATTTTGCTCAACTGAACGGTCAGGATGTTAATGACCTGTATGAGCTGGTACTGGCTGAAGTTGAACAGCCACTGTTGGACATGGTGATGCAATACACCCGCGGTAACCAAACCCGCGCTGCCCTGATGATGGGTATCAACCGTGGTACACTGCGTAAGAAACTGAAAAAATACGGCATGAACTAATTTCGGTTAGCGAAATGCTTGTTTAAAAAGGCGCTACCTGGCATGGGGATGCGCCTTTTTTATTGCCCGTGCCTGTCACCGTCAAGGCTGTGTAAACCTTCGTTTATCCCTCTTTTAAACCGCGACTTTTCGTGTATATTTCCAACACCTCACTGAACCTCTTCGCCCGGAACGATACGCATGATTCGTAAATACTGGTGGCTGGTTGTATTTGCTGTCTCGGTTTTCCTCTTCGATGCGCTCCTGATGCAGTGGATTGAACTGATGAGCACTGAAGCCGATAAGTGTCGTAATATGAATTCCGTAAATCCGCTAAAATTAGTGAACTGCTCAGAACTCGACTAACCGCCTGACGTCGCTAAACTCACTGTTAAGACCCACTAAAAACGGGGATTTAAATCCCTTTGAGCCGTTACCTTACGATGATAATGTCTCGCCCTTCTCAACCGCGCCTGCGTAACTTCACACTCGAGTAGAACCGATCATGCTGGTTAGCCAATACAACCATATCCTCGTCGTCCTCTCCTTTGTTGTTGCTATCCTTGCTGCCTATACCGCGCTGAATATGGCTGCTCGTGTTGCCGGGAGTCAGGGCGTGGCTGCGCGCGTCTGGCTGGCCGGCGGCGGTATTGCCATGGGGATTGGCGTGTGGGCCATGCATTTTATCGGCATGCTGGCGATGGACCTCTCCATGAGCATGCGCTACAACGCGACCCTGACGGTGCTATCCATGGTTATCGCCGTGGGCTCGTCACTGTTTGCGCTGTGGCTCGTTAGCTGTGAGCAGTTACGTTTGCGCCGTCTGCTGCCCGGGGCGTTAGTGATGGGCTGCGGCATTGTGGCGATGCATTACACCGGCATGGCGGCGCTGGAAGTCTCTCCCGGTATTATCTGGGACAAAACATGGGTGGCCATTTCGGTTGTCATTGCGCTTGCGGCTTCGCTCGCCGCATTATGGCTGACGTTCCGCTTGCGGCATGAAGCATCTCAGGTGTCTCTGATGCGTCTTGCCGCCGCCGTTACGATGGGGATCGCCATTGCCGGTATGCACTATGCCGGGATGAAAGCCGCTCAGTTCCCAATGTCGACCATGACACACCATGAAGGTATTAACGGCAGCTGGCTGGCAGTACTGGTCAGCGTCGTCGCACTCTCCATACTGGGGATCACGCTGCTGGTCTCGATGCTGGATGCCCGCCTTCAGGCACGGACCTCTCTTCTGGCCTCATCCCTTGCAGAAGCGAACCGCGAACTCGCTCAACTGGCTTTGCAGGATACGCTGACGCGTCTGCCGAACCGTGTTTTGCTGGAGGACCGACTCGATCAGGCCATCAGCAAAGCTGACCGTGAAGGCACCCATTTTGCACTGATGTTCATGGATCTCGACGGGTTTAAAACCATCAACGATGCGTACGGCCATGATATCGGTGACAGACTGCTTGTCGCCGTGACGCAGCGCCTGCTCACGCCCCTGAAGGGTCAGTTCACCCTTGCCCGTATCGGTGGTGATGAGTTTGTTCTGCTGGCTGAAGGAGAAGGTCCGGATGATGCGGCCTCGCTGGCCAACTCGCTGGTTCGCGCTATCGATAGCCCATTCAATCTGGATCCCTATGAACTGGTGGTAACCCTTAGCATTGGTATCGCGCTCTATCCCCACGACGGTAAAACCGAACGTGAGCTGATGTTTAACGCCGATGCGGCGATGTACCACACGAAGCACATGGGACGAAACGGTTATCACTTTTTCCAGCCCTCCATGAACACCCTGGCGCAGACCCATCTCCAGTTGATGAACGATCTGTGGCTGGCTATCGATCGTAATGAACTGCGCCTGCTTTATCAGCCAAAATTCCACGCACCGGCGGGTCCTGTCCTTGGGTTCGAGGCGCTATTGCGCTGGCAACACCCGAAACAGGGATTGCTGACGCCAGACCTGTTCCTGCCGCTGGCGGAAAAAACGGGGCTGATCATCCCGATTGGTAACTGGGTGCTTAATGAGGCCTGCCGTCAGTTGCGGGAGTGGCACCTTCAGGGTCATCAAAACTGGTCGATGGCGGTGAACCTGTCGACACTGCAGTTTGAGCAACCTTCACTGGTTAAAACGGTGCTCGACTGCCTGACGCGTCACAACGTACCGCCGGAGATGCTGATCCTTGAAGTGACGGAAACCACGGCGATGAGCAACCCGGATGAGAGTGTGCGCGTACTGACAGAGCTGACGGACGCGGGCGTGAAAGCCTCCATTGATGATTTTGGTACCGGCTACTCCAGCCTGCTTTATCTCAAGCGCCTGCCGGCCTGTGAATTGAAAATCGACAGAGCGTTCGTGAAAGAGTTAAGCGGTGAAAGCGAAGACGCCACCATTGTCTCAGCGATTGTGGCCCTGGCAAAAACGCTAAATCTGAAAGTCGTGGCGGAAGGGGTGGAAACCGAAGCACAGCAAACCTTTTTGACGGCGCTGGGCTGCAACACGCTTCAGGGCTATCTGTTGGGCAAACCGGTCAGTGCACAGACCATCGAAGCGCTCTGCGCGCAAGGGGAAATGTTACCTGGCGCTGAGCTAAAATCATCCTCATGAGGCGACACCCGCACGACAGGGAGTGTCGCCAGAATACTATCGACCAGCGCAGGAGCCTGCTGGTAAAGATTAAAACTGCTGTTATTCATTAACCAGTTTTTAATGATTCCGCTGAAAAAACCGTGGAAAACAATCAGGGTCAGATCAACATTTACCTGTGACGAAATGAGGTTCCGCGAAATACAGTCCTGCAACGTGGCACGTAAAGACTCATAATTAAAACCAATACGTTTTCTGATTTCACACTCTGAAATCATATCGCTATTAAATTCACACTTATGATACAAGATTTGCAAAAGAGCGCATTGCCGAGGCTCATGTGCAATATATTGCAACGCAGCAATAAATTGCTCACGAAGCATTAACAAGGGATCGCTGCCCGCAGAAAGAGAAAGTCTGTCACGAATGATGTCACGAAACGGTAATTGCTGTTCCCAGATGGCATTAAATATTTCTGATTTACTGGTAAAATGCCAGTAGATGGCACCCCGTGTAACATTTGCTGCATCCGCGATATCCGTCAGCGTCGTGTTCGCCACGCCCCGCGTCGCAAACTGCCCGATAGCCGCTTCAATCAGCTGCTGACGGGTCTGTTGAGCCTCTTCTTTCTTTTTACGCGCCATAGACGACTACTCGTTACTCACAAGGTTTATATTTACACGGGTCAGATACACGAAAGTATTCACTACTTTGCGTTTTAATTTTGTACAAAAAAAGTCAAATCGCTTAATTAATAACTTAGACAAATGCATAGATATAATTAAATTCATGAGATGAATAATTCAACCACGTTAAATGCCATTTATCTGATTAACCAGCCAGAAGTATATCCCCGCTAACACCAGGTTTGATTCTGATTTTTGCCTTAAGGCCTGTTCATTCGCACTTATAAATTAAAAAACATTAATTACCCTCATTATTATACGCCCTACATTTTATTTTTATCCCTCTGCCCTGCTACCGATTCACGGCAAATATCGGTTCATGGGTATTTAAAGGAACAGTAATGACGAATTATTTCAGACGTTTGCCCTTATCCGGTTTTATTGTCTGCGCGGTACTGCTCGCTGGATGCGATGGTCAGGAAAACCAACCACCACATCCGCAGGCGCCTCAGGTCAGCGTGCATATAGTGAAAAGCGCCCCTCTGGCTGTCACCACCGAACTCCCGGGCAGAACAGATGCCTTTCGCGTTGCGGAGGTTCGTCCTCAGGTGAGCGGCATCATATTGCGTCGTAACTTCACAGAGGGAAGTGATGTAAAAGCCGGCGAGTCACTTTATCAAATCGATCCTGCCACCTATCAGGCCGCGTATGACAACGCGAAAGGTGAACTCGCGAAGGCCCAGGCGGCGGCTAACATTGCGCACCTGACGGTAAAACGCTATCTCACGCTGGTTGGCACGCAGTATGTCAGCAAGCAGGAATACGACCAGGCCGTGGCGACAGCGCAGCAAGCAGATGCCAGCGTCGTTGCCGCACAGGCAGGCGTTGAAAGCGCGCGCATTAATCTTGCCTATACCAAAGTGACGTCTCCCGTCGAGGGTCGCATCGGTAAATCCAGCGTCACCGAAGGCGCGCTGGTGACGAACGGGCAAGCCGCAGCCCTGGCAACGGTTCAGCAGCTTGATCCGATGTATGTCGACGTCACCCAGTCCAGCAGTGATTTTATGCGTCTGAAGCAGACGAGCCTGCAAAAAGGAGAGGCCACCAGCACCGTTGAGCTGGTGATGGAGAATGGTCAGCCCTACCCGTTGAAAGGTACGCTGCAGTTCTCGGATGTCACGGTCGACGAAAGTACCGGCTCTATCACCTTGCGCGCGATTTTCCCAAACCCACAGCACCTGCTGTTGCCTGGCATGTTTGTCCGGGCCCGCATTGATGAAGGTACACAGCCTGATGCGATTCTGGTCCCACAACAAGGCGTGACCCGCACGCCGCGCGGTGATGCATCCGTTCTGGTGGTTAACGATAAAAACCAGGTTGAGTCACGTACCGTCGTTGCCCCTCAGGCGATTGGCGATCGCTGGCTGGTGACGGAAGGGCTGAAAAATGGCGACCGCGTCATTGTCAGCGGCTTACAAAAAGTCAGACCGGGCGCTACCGTCGTCGCGACGCCTGATACCACCACGACTCCAGCCGGTTAAGGGACGACGACATGGCTAATTTCTTTATCCAACGGCCGGTTTTCGCCTGGGTGCTTGCCATCATTTTGATGATTGCAGGCGGGCTGGCCATTCTCAAACTGCCCATCGCGCAGTATCCGACCATTGCCCCTCCCGCCGTGGCTATCACCGCAACGTATCCGGGTGCTGATGCGCAAACGGTGCAGGATACCGTAACGCAGGTTATCGAACAGAACATGAACGGTATCGATAACCTGATGTATATGTCATCCACCAGCGATTCCGCAGGTAATGTCACCATCACGCTGACCTTCCAATCTGGAACAGACCCGGACATTGCGCAGGTACAGGTGCAGAACAAACTGCAGCTCGCCATGCCGCTGCTCCCCCAAGAGGTCCAGCAGCAAGGGATCGGTGTTGAGAAGTCCAGCAGCAGCTTCCTGCTGGTCGCAGGCTTTGTCTCCGATAACAAAGACCTCACGCAGGATGACATCTCTGACTATGTCGCGTCTAACGTGAAAGATGCCATTAGCCGCACCACGGGAGTTGGTGATGTGCAGCTGTTTGGTGCCCAGTATGCGATGCGCATCTGGCTCGACAGCAACGCGATGAACAAATACCAGCTGACGCCACTGGATGTGATTAATCAGCTGAAAACGCAGAACGACCAGATAGCGGCCGGCCAGTTAGGCGGAACGCCGTCAGTACCGGGGCAGCAGTTGAACGCCTCGATCATTGCACAAACGCGTCTGAAATCTCCGGAAGAGTTTGGCCGCGTGACGCTCAAGGTGAACCAGGACGGATCCATGGTTCATCTGAAAGATGTGGCCCGCATTGAGCTGGGTGGCGAAAACTACAATATGGTCACCAAAATCAACGGGCAAGCGGCAACCGGCCTGGGGATTAAGCTGGCTACCGGTGCAAACGCACTGGACACGGCCGCCGCCATCAAGAGCAAACTGGCCCAGCTCCAGCAGTTCTTCCCGCAGGGGCTGAAGGTAGTCTACCCCTACGACACCACGCCTTTTGTGAAGATCTCTATCCACGAAGTGGTGAAAACGCTGTTCGAAGCGATCATTCTCGTCTTCCTGGTGATGTATCTTTTCCTGCAAAACCTGCGGGCGACGCTTATCCCGACAATTGCGGTGCCGGTCGTGCTGTTGGGTACGTTTGCGATCCTGGCGGCGTTCGGTTTCTCCATCAACACCCTGACCATGTTCGGTATGGTGCTGGCGATTGGCCTGCTGGTTGATGACGCCATCGTGGTGGTTGAGAACGTCGAACGCGTCATGGTTGAGGACAAGCTGCCGCCAAAAGAGGCGACGCAGAAGTCGATGGGGCAGATACAGGGCGCACTGGTGGGTATCGCCATGGTGCTCTCGGCGGTCTTTATCCCCATGGCC
Organism: Enterobacter sp. V89_11; assembly: GCF_029967775.1. NCBI lineage: Bacteria > Pseudomonadati > Pseudomonadota > Gammaproteobacteria > Enterobacterales > Enterobacteriaceae > Enterobacter > Enterobacter sp. V89_11. The sequence goes on from NZ_JASCAN010000013.1 coordinate 104,398, forward strand.
TTTTTTGGCGGTTCAACGGGAGCCATCTATCGTCAGTTCTCGCTGACCATTGTCTCGGCTATGGCGCTGTCAGTGCTGGTCGCTCTGATTCTGACACCGGCACTGTGCGCCACCTTGCTTAAGCCCGTTTCCAGCGATCACCACGAAAAGAAAGGTGGCTTCTTCGGCTGGTTTAATGCGCTCTTTGATCGGAGCGTGGAGCATTACAGCAACAGCGTAAGCGGCATTTTGCGTAAGACCGGGCGCTATCTGGTGGTATACGTCATCATCGTCGGTGGTATGGCTGTACTGTTCCTGCGCTTACCCACCTCCTTCCTGCCCGAAGAGGATCAGGGGGTATTTATGACTATGGTCCAGCTCCCCGCCGGAGCCACCCAGATGCGTACCCAGCAGGTGCTTGACCAGGTTCAAAATTATTATCTCAACAACGAGAAGGCTAACGTTGAATCGGTGTTTACCGTGAACGGCTTTAGCTTTAGTGGTCAGGGTCAGAACTCCGGTATTGCGTTCGTTAGCCTGAAGCCCTGGGAAGCGCGTCCCGGAGCAGAAAATAGCGTTGAGGCGATCGTAAGGCGTGCGACAAAGGCCTTCAGTCAGATTAAAGATGGCCTCGTGTTCCCGTTTAACCTGCCTGCGATTATCGAGCTGGGTACCGCAACGGGCTTTGACTTTGAGTTGATTGATCAAGCTAACCTGGGGCATACCCAACTGACCCAGGCGCGTAATCAACTGCTCGGCATGGTGAGAGCGCACCCCGATCTGCTGGTTCGCGTTCGTCCTAACGGTCTGGAAGATACCCCACAGTTCAAACTGGATGTCGACCAGGAGAAGGCACAGGCGTTGGGCGTCAGCCTCTCTGACGTCAACCAGACGATCTCGACAGCATTGGGGGGAACCTATGTGAACGACTTTATCGATCATGGACGCGTGAAAAAAGTGTACGTCCAGGCCGACGCTCACTTCCGTATGTTGCCAGGGGACATCAACAACCTCTACGTGCGCAGCGCGAATGGTGAAATGGTGCCGTTCTCCTCCTTTAGCAGCTCGCACTGGGTGTATGGCTCGCCTCGCCTGGAGCGCTACAACGGAATGCCTTCGATGGAGATCCTCGGTGAGTCCGCGCCGGGTAAAAGTACCGGTGAGGCGATGGCCTTGATGGAGAACCTCGCCGCAAAACTGCCTTCCGGTATCGGCCATGACTGGACGGGAATGTCTTATCAGGAACGACTGTCTGGTAACCAGGCACCTGCACTGTACGCCATTTCATTGATTGTAGTGTTCCTGTGCCTGGCTGCGCTTTATGAAAGCTGGTCTATTCCCTTCTCGGTCATGCTGGTTGTGCCGCTGGGTGTCACGGGCGCGCTTCTCGCCGCATCGATTCGCGGGTTAAACAATGATGTCTATTTCCAGGTCGGCCTGCTGACAACGATTGGTCTGTCGGCGAAAAACGCCATTCTGATCGTCGAGTTTGCTAAGGATCTGATGGATAAAGAAGGTAAAGGGATCATTGAAGCCACACTGGAAGCATCCAGAATGCGCCTTCGACCGATCCTGATGACGTCGCTGGCCTTTATCCTTGGCGTGATGCCGCTGGTCATCAGCAGAGGAGCCGGGAGCGGCGCGCAAAATGCTGTCGGGACAGGCGTTATGGGAGGGATGCTTTCCGCAACGCTTCTGGCAATTTTCTTCGTGCCCGTCTTCTTTGTGGTTGTCCGGCGCCGGTTTACGAAACATAAAGAGTAATGTTTCTCAAAAAAGGCACCTCAGGTGCCTTTTTTATTTTTAGCATAAACAATGAATTAGATATGTCATAATCACAGCATTAATAGTTAACCATTTGCATTAAGTAAAAACGCCGCGTTACGTCTTCATATTTTCTCCATTAATTCATCCTGACAGCGACTTTTCTCCACGATTTTTACAAACAACATAATTTGAGATTATTCCCCGTGCAACGTTGCCTTATCCCGGTGGTAAAATAGTCTCCAGTTCGTTAATAGCCCTCCTGGCTGTATAGCGAATGAGAAATAATACTGAGGTAACATCATGAAAAGATTCATTTCCGTTGCACTACTCGCTGCGCTGCTTGCTGGATGCGCGCACGACTCTCCATGTGTACCGGTATACGACGATCAAGGCCGACTGGTTCATACCAATACCTGTATGAAAGGCACCACTCAGGACAACTGGGAAACAGCAGGTGCTATCGCCGGTGGTGCTGCCGCAGTGGCAGGTTTGACGCTGGGTATCGTTGCTCTGACGAAGTAACATCAGAACGTATCATGTGTGTAGAAAGCGCGGCTCTGTCCGCGCTTTTGCTTTTAAAGAGTGCAGCGTTTTCAGATAAGTAAAAAAATAGCCCCGTCTTTACCCAGCCTGTTTATTTCATCCTGCGGACAGTCACATATTTTTAATGCACAGCGTTAAATTACATATTCTATCGTGATGATTTTCACATATTAATTACATTTAATACCCTGCCAATATTCACCCCAGAAACTATCTCTTCTTTTTAAGGCATAGCCCATGAAAGTTTTGCTCCGATTTGTGGCACAGGTTGTAATTTCGCACCGTTTCGGGGCGCTCTCTTTATTTAACCCTGTCTACACTCAGCATTATGCGCTCATTGGTCACCTATTTTGTTGAGCGCAAAACCTGGCATTACGTTTGCTTTATAAACGTTGGCCAAAGCCACAGACAGGTAAAGCGTTTAAAACGCCTCTATAACGATAAATTTCGCCACACAGGATGCATTATGAAAAAGACGATGATAGCCAGCCTGGCCGCCGCGGGCATGTTGTTTGCTGTAGCCGGTCAGGCCCATGCGGGTACGACACTGGATGCCGTTAAAAAGAAAGGGTTTGTTCAATGTGGGATCAGTGACGGTTTACCTGGCTTCTCTTATGCCGATGCAAACGGCAAATTTACCGGTATTGATGTTGATGTCTGCCGTGGTGTTGCCGCCGCCGTTTTCGGTGACGACAGTAAAGTAAAATATACCCCGCTGACGGCGAAAGAACGTTTTACTGCATTACAGTCTGGCGAAGTTGACATGCTTTCCCGTAATACCACCTGGACCTCCTCCCGTGATGCAGGCATGGGAATGGCATTTACTGGCGTGACCTATTATGACGGTATCGGTTTCCTGACCCACAATAAAGCGGGCCTGAAAAGTGCCAAAGAGCTGGATGGCGCGACCGTTTGCATCCAGGCCGGTACCGATACCGAGCTGAACGTCGCGGATTATTTCAAAGCAAATAACATGAAATATACCCCTGTGACATTCGATCGCTCCGATGAATCGGCCAAAGCGCTGGAATCCGGTCGTTGCGACACGCTGGCTTCTGACCAGTCACAGCTGTACGCCTTGCGTATTAAGCTGAGCAACCCGGCGGAGTGGATTGTCCTGCCCGAAGTGATCTCCAAGGAGCCTCTTGGACCGGTTGTGCGTCGTGGCGATGAAGACTGGTTCTCCATTGTTCGCTGGACGCTGTTTGCCATGCTGAATGCCGAAGAGATGGGCATCAACTCGAAAAACGTCGACGAGAAAGCCGCTAAACCGTCCACGCCGGATATGGCTCATCTGCTGGGAACAGAGGGCGATTTCGGGAAGGATCTGAAGCTGGATAACAAGTGGGCTTACAACATCATCAAACAGGTGGGTAACTACGCTGAGATCTTTGAGCGCAACGTGGGATCGGAAAGCCCTCTGAAGATCAAACGCGGCCAGAACAATCTCTGGAACAACGGCGGTATTCAGTACGCGCCACCAGTACGTTAAGTCATTGCTGTAACGGGCACTGTTAAGGCAGTGCCCGCCCCAGAGTCATGGTTACCGAGGTTTCTTTATGTCCCATCGCCGCTCAGCCGTAAAAGGATCGCTATCCTTTTCTCATCCCGCGGTCCGCGCCTGGCTATTCCAGGTTATTGCGATTATTGCGGTTGTTCTTATCGCCGTGTATCTCATCCATAACACTATAACCAACCTGAATAATCGCGGTATTACTTCCGGCTTTGCTTTTCTGGATCGCAGCGCGGGGTTTGGCATTGTTCAACACCTTATTGATTATCAGGAAGGCGACACGTATGGACGCGTGTTCGTGGTCGGTTTACTGAATACGCTGCTGGTCTCTGCACTTTGTATTGTTTTTGCCTCCATACTGGGCTTCTTTATTGGTCTGGCACGTTTGTCCGAAAACTGGCTGCTGCGCAAACTGTCTACTTTTTATATTGAGACGTTCCGTAATATCCCGCCGCTGCTGCAGATCTTTTTCTGGTATTTTGCCGTGCTGCGCAACCTGCCGGGGCCACGTCAGGCTATTGATGCTCTTGATCTGTTTTTCCTGAGTAATCGCGGGTTGTATATTCCTTCTCCGCAGTCGGGTGAAGGGTTGTATGCCTTCATTGCCGCCCTTGTAATAGCGCTTGCTCTCTCAGCCGCCATGTTCCGCTATAACCGCAAGCATCAGTTCAAAACCGGGCAGCTTCGTAAAACCTGGCCAACCGCCGCCATCCTTATCATTGGCCTGCCACTTCTGACACACTGGCTGTTTGGGGCCGCCCTTCACTGGGATATTCCGCAGCTGCGTGGCTTTAACTTCCAGGGCGGAATGGTTTTAATTCCTGAGCTGGCAGCACTGACGCTGGCGCTTTCGATTTATACCTCTGCATTTATCGCCGAGATTATTCGTGCGGGGATCCAGGCCGTTCCTTACGGACAACACGAGGCGGCACGCTCGCTGGGATTACCCCATACGGTGACGCTTCGTCAGGTCATTATTCCGCAAGCGTTACGGGTCATCATTCCGCCGCTGACCAGTCAATACCTCAATATTGTCAAAAACTCATCGCTGGCGGCCGCCATTGGTTACCCCGATATGGTGTCGCTGTTTGCCGGAACCGTGCTTAACCAGACCGGACAGGCCATTGAAACTATTGCCATCACAATGTCTGTTTATCTGATCATCAGCCTGGTGATTTCGTTGCTGATGAACCTTTATAACCGTCGTATAGCACTGGTCGAGCGCTAAGGATCTATGATGACAAAAGCGATACTGTCGCACTCCTCGCGCCCTGCCAGTTCGACAGGCGGCCGTTTTATTCTCTGGGCGCGTAAGAATCTGTTCTCCAGCTGGAGTAACAGCCTGCTGACAATTGTATGTTTGTGGCTTATGTGGGAATTAATTCCACCGCTGCTGAACTGGGCTTTTTTACAGGCTAACTGGTCGGGATCCACTCGCGCAGACTGTACAAAAGCAGGGGCCTGCTGGGTGTTTATCCATGAGCGTTTTGGCCAGTTCATGTATGGATTGTATCCGCATGAACAGCGCTGGCGGATTAATCTGGCACTGGCCATCGGGCTGCTCTCCATCGCCGTAATGTTCTGGAAAAAACTGCCTCATCGGGGGCGTTATATTGCCTGTTGGGCAGTGGTGTATCCCATTATTGTTTGGGTGCTGTTGTATGGCGGCTTCCTGGGGCTGGAACGTGTTGAAACACGTCAGTGGGGTGGGTTAACGCTGACGCTGATTATCGCGTCCGTTGGGATAGCCGGCGCACTGCCATGGGGTATTTTGCTCGCGCTTGGGCGGCGCTCAAAAATGCCTGTCGTACGTGTGCTTTCCGTTATTTTCATTGAATTCTGGCGTGGCGTACCGCTTATCACCGTTCTGTTTATGTCTTCGGTCATGTTGCCGCTGTTTATGGCAGAAGGGACAACGATAGACAAACTGATCCGTGCCCTGGTCGGGGTCATCCTTTTCCAGTCCGCTTACGTTGCGGAAGTGGTGCGTGGGGGCCTGCAGGCTCTGCCTAAAGGTCAGTACGAAGCGGCGGAATCACTGGCGCTTGGCTACTGGAAAACGCAGGGACTGGTGATATTGCCACAAGCACTCAAGCTGGTTATCCCGGGCCTGGTCAATACCATCATTGCCCTCTTCAAAGATACCAGCCTGGTGATCATCATCGGGCTGTTCGATCTCTTTAGCAGCGTGCAACAGGCGACCGTTGACCCTGCCTGGCTGGGTATGTCCACCGAGGGATATGTCTTTGCTGCTCTGATCTACTGGATCTTTTGTTTTAGCATGTCGCGCTATAGCCAGCATCTGGAAAAGCGCTTTAACACCGGGCGTACACCGCACTGAGGAAATTATGAGCCAGATTACTATGACACCTGCCGACGCGATGATTACGCTGGAAAACGTGAATAAATGGTACGGGCAGTTTCATGTTTTGAAAGACATTAACCTCAAGGTTAAGCAGGGAGAACGGATCGTTCTTTGTGGCCCTTCCGGGTCCGGAAAATCCACGACCATTCGCTGTATTAACCACCTTGAAGAACATCAGCAGGGGCGCATTGTTGTTGATGGCATCGAGCTGAATGAAGATATTCGTAACATCGAACGGGTGCGCCAGGAAGTGGGAATGGTGTTTCAGCACTTTAACCTGTTTCCCCATCTCACCGTTCTGCAGAACTGTACGCTTGCGCCAATTTGGGTACGAAAGATGCCTAAAAAGGAAGCTGAAGCACTGGCGATGCACTACCTGGAACGGGTACGAATCGCAGAGCACGCCAATAAATTTCCCGGCCAGATATCAGGCGGTCAGCAGCAGCGCGTGGCTATCGCCCGTTCGCTCTGTATGAAACCGAAAATTATGCTGTTTGATGAACCGACATCCGCCCTGGATCCGGAAATGGTGAAAGAGGTACTGGATACCATGATTGGACTGGCGCAGTCCGGGATGACCATGCTGTGTGTGACGCACGAAATGGGGTTTGCCAGAACCGTGGCCGATCGGGTGATCTTTATGGATCGTGGGGAAATCGTTGAGCAGGCACCGCCGGATGAGTTCTTCGCACATCCTAAATCTGAACGTACGCGGGCTTTCCTGTCACAAGTGATCCATTAAGCGTGTCTTAGCCCGGTGGCGCTTCGCTTACCGGGTCTGACTTTTTCCGGGAAACATAACGCAAAAAGGCCATCCTTTCGGATGGCCTCTTCACTTGTTTGATGTCTGGCAGTTCCCTACTCTCACATGGGGAGACCCCACACTACCATCGGCGCTACGG